>JAILPG010000046.1 GCA_024699595.1 Lachnospiraceae bacterium
AGGAGCCGTGACATCTGCGACAGGACGAAACGTTTAGTTGGAGAGGACCGTATATTTGATGTTGCAGGGAATGATTTTCTCCCTTCATATACAACACCCAAGATGCTCTGGTTTAAGGAAAACAGACCGGAGATATTTGAAAAGACACATCTGTTTTTACAGTCAAACAGTTACATAGTATATAAGCTTACAGGAGTCTTCAGCCAGGATCTGAGTCAGGGATACGGCATCCATTTCTTCGATATGAAAAAACTTTCATATGATGAAGACCTTGCCGATGCATTAGGACTTTCAGCAAAACTCGTACCTCCCGTATATAAGTGTGATGAGATCGTCGGAGAGGTCACAAAAGAAGCTGCATCCCTTACAGGCCTGAAAGCGGGGACTCCCGTCGTAGCCGGCGGACTTGACGCTGCATGCGGAACACTCGGAGCCGGAGTATATGAGGAAGGCCAGACCCAGGAACAGGGCGGCCAGGCCGGGGGTATGAGCATCTGTCTCGATCATGCCCTCGCACACAAGAAGCTGATCTTATCTGCACATGTGGTGCCGGGCAAGTGGCTCTTACAGGGCGGAACGGTCGGCGGAGGCGGAACCCTTAAGTGGTTCAAACAGGAGTTTGGAGAAGGGTTAAGCTTTGACGATCTGACCGCTGAGGCAGAAAAGATAGCGCCGGGATCGGACGGAGTCATCTTCCTTCCTTATATGGCAGGAGAGAGATCACCGATATGGGATCCCGATGCAAAGGGCGTTTTCTACGGCCTGTCTTATGATAAGACCAGAGGACATATGATAAGAGCCCTTCTTGAGGGTGTGGCTTTCTCGGTACAGCATAATCTGCTTACCGCAGAGGAGACCGGAGCTGAAACCGGAGTCTTAAATGCAATGGGCGGAAGCGCAAATTCCACGCTGTGGACGCATATCAAGGCGGATGTTACGGGACGCACGATACAGGTTCCTGCATCGGATACGGCGACAACTTTAGGAGCTGCGATACTTGCGGGCATAGGATGCGGACTGTTTAAGGATTACGGACAGGTGGTCAGCGATACGATAGAGATCAAAAAAGTCTATAAGCCCGATATGCAGAGGCATGAGATATATAAAAAGAGCATGGAGATCTATCTGGAGCTTTACAAAGCCCTGAAAGATACATTTAAAAAATTCTGAGAGAAAAGAGGAGATAAAGATGAAGGCAGGCGTGGTACATGCCAGAGAAGACATACGTTATGAGGAGATCGACAAACCGATAGCCGGTCCCGGAAAGGTAGTCATAAAGGTTAAGTATACCGGAATATGCGGATCGGATATTCCAAGAGTTAACGGAGATGCATGCCACTATTTTCCAAACGTGCTCGGACATGAGTTTTCCGGAACCGTGGTAGAGACCGGCGACGGCGTTACGACACTTAAGGTCGGAGACAGGGTGGCAGGAGTACCTCTTGTTCCCTGTATGAAATGTGAGGACTGCCAGAAAGGTAATTACAGCCTCTGCAAGCACTACAGCTTCATAGGTTCAAGAGAGTTCGGAAGCTTTGCGGAATATGTGGCTGTTCCCGAGAGGAACGCGGTTAAGTTTGATGATGAGGTAAGCTTTGAAAAAGGCGCATTCTTTGAACCTGCAACGGTTGCCCTTCACGGACTCAGAAGAGTGGATTATAAGGGCGGAAAAAATGTTGCGATCTTAGGCGGAGGAACCATAGGACTCATGACCGCCCAGTGGGCAAAGATCTTCGGAGCAAAGAGCGTTACCGTATTTGATATCCTCGATGAAAGACTTGAGCTTGCAAAGACTTTAGGCTGTGACTACGGAGTCAATTCCGGGAAAGCAGATTATATGGACCGTGTAAATGAGATCACGGACGGCCGAGGCTTTGATTATGTATATGAGACGGCAGGAAATACGATCACGATGAAGATGGCATTTTCACTTGCCGGAAACAAGGCTCAGGTCTGCTTTATCGGAACGCCAGTAAAGGAGCTTTCGTTCACGGTTGACGAATGGGAGAACATCAACAGAAAGGAATTCATCCTTACAGGTTCCTGGATGAGCTATTCTGCTCCGTTCCCGGGAGATGAGTGGTCACTTACGGCTCACTGTTTCAAGACCGGACAGCTTAAGTTTGACGAGTCGTTCATATTTAAAAAGATACCGCTATCAAAAATAGATGAAGCATTTGAAATGTACAAAACGCCCGGAACGGTAAAGGGCAAGATCCTTATAGACAGCGAAGCATAGGAGGAAGATAACAATGGCAGTAGATCCCAAAAAAGTTCCACAGATCACATTAAACAACGGCGACAAGGTTCCGTGCATAGGTATGGGTACCTTCGGATCGGACAGATTTTCGGCAGAGCAGGTGTCAAATGCCGTGGCAGGCGCTATACGTGCAGGCTACAGGATGTTTGACTGTGCGGCATGTTACGGAAACGAAGATCAGATAGGACAGGTCTTCAAGGCAGCCTTTGATGAAGGAATAGTAAAGCGTGAAGAAATGTATATCATGACCAAGGTATGGAATGATATGCACAGGGAGGTTGAAAAATCCTGCCGTAAGTCGATAGCGGATCTTCAATGCGATTATGTCGATCTTTTCTTCATACACTGGCCTTTCCCCAACTATCATGCACCCGGATGCGATGTTGATTCACGTAATCCCGATTCCAAGCCCTTCTCTGTAGCGGAATTCATGGATACCTACAGACAGTGTGAGGAGCTTGTCCGCAAGGGACTTATCCGCCATATCGGTATCTCAAACATGACTATTCCCAAGATGGAAGCCGTAATAGATAAATTCGAGATCAAGCCTGTTGCCTGCGAGATGGAGCTGCATCCCTGCTTCCAGCAGCAGGAGCTGTTCGATTATCTTGTAGCTCATGACATACAGCCCATAGGCTTCATGCCTCTCGGCTCACCTCAGAGACCCGAGCGCGACATGGTCGCTACCGATATCGCTGATATGAAGGTTCCTGAGTTTAAGGCTATCGCTGATGCTCACGGATGTCATCCCGCTATCATCTGCCTTAAGTGGGCTATGCAGAGAGGACAGATCCCCATTCCCTTCTCGGTATTTGAGATGGAATACACGAGCAATCTTGAGTCCACTGTTACAGAGCCCCTTACTGATGAAGAGATGGCTACTATAAAGACACTTGAAAAGAACAACCGTCTGGTAAAGGGACAGGTATTCTTATGGCCCGGAGCTGATGACTGGCATGATCTCTGGGATGAGGACGGATTCATAGTTGACTGTCCCGATGCTTAATGCAGTTATGACGGAGGATCAAACTAAATGGACGCAATGAGAGAAATGCTTGCCAAGAGGAAGAAGGGAATGAGATACGCGGGTATCCCGTCCTTCTGTACCGCTTCAGATCTTGTTATCGAAGCATGTCTTGAGCAGGCAATGAGATTTGATGATCATGTACTGGTGGAGGCAACAGCCAATCAGGTAAACCAGTTTGGCGGATATACGGGTATGAAGCCCGCCGATTACAGGGATTTCGTATATGAGATCGCAGACCGTATCGGTTTTCCAAAGGAGAGGATCATACTTGGAGGAGATCATCTCGGACCGCTTACCTGGCAGAATGAGAACGAAAAGGAAGCAATGGAAAAATCAAAGGAGCTTGTAAGGCTTTTCGTTCTTGCAGGATTTAAAAAGATCCATCTTGATACGAGCATGAGAGTTGCTGATGACTCGAGGGATGAGATGCTTTCCGATGAGACCATAGCAAGGCGCGGAGCGATACTCTATGAAGCCTGTGAGGAAGCATATCAGGAACTTAGGAAAAATAACCCGGATGAAGTAAGACCCGCATACATCATAGGTTCAGAGGTCCCGATCCCGGGAGGTGCACAGGAAGCAGAGGATTCCATAAGCGTTACCAAGCCGGAAGCTGTTGAGAAGACACTGAGAGTGTACAAAGAGCAGTTTGAAAAAAGAGGACTAAAGGATGCTTTCGACAATATCATAGGTATTGTGGTACAGCCCGGAGTGGAGTTCGGAGACGCTGATGTGTTCCACTATAACAGGAGCAATGCCGTTGCACTTACGGAAGCCATGAAAAAACATGACAATATAGTTTTAGAAGGGCATTCCACGGATTACCAGCCGCCTAAGTGCTTAAAGGAAATGGTAGAGGATGGGATAGCGATCCTTAAGGTCGGACCCGCACTTACCTTTTCACTCAGGGAAGGCCTCTTTGCCTTATCAATGATGGAAAAGATCCTTGTCCCCGAGGAAAAACAGGCTCATTTCATCGAGGTGATGGAAGAGACGATGATGAAGAATCCCGGCAACTGGGTGAAGCATTATCACGGAAGCGAGTATGAGCTTTTTATAAAGAGAAAGTACAGCTTTTCCGACAGATGCAGATATTATTTTGCACAGCCTGAAATGCGTGATGCAGTAGAAAAACTTTTTGCAAACATGAAAGATGTGAACATACCTCTTTCGATGCTGCGTCAGTATATGCCGCTTCAGTACATAAAGGTGCGGGACGGAGTGCTTTCAATGGATCCGAGAGCCCTGGTAAAGGATCATGTGGTCCACCTCGTGGAGGATTACAACTACGCGACCAAGCTCAACTATGTTATCAGTGATGCATTCTACTGCTGATCTTAATTAGCAGAAGGTATTGGGAGGAATTACCTTGAAGAAGATTAAAGAAAATCCGATAGTCAAAAAGCTGGGATTTAACCGGATCGTCTTAACCGGCGTTCTGATACTGATGTATGTGATCCTCAGTCTGTCGGTTAAGAACTTTGCAGGGATGCCACGTATAATGAGTGCCCTTAATTATGCATATTTCCTGGGCTTTTTATCACTTGGCGTTACCTTTGTAATAGCCACGGGAGGTATTGATTTTTCGATCGGACCGGTAATGTTCTGCTGCGCACTGGTATCAGGCTACTGTCTGACCAGTCACGGGGTTCCGATGGCACTGTCCCTTATCATAAGCGTGATAGTGGGCTGCATCTTTGGAACGTTCAACGGTTATCTGGTGGCATACTGGAAGGTTCCGCCGTTTATCGTATCGATGGCCAGCATGAACATAGCAAAGGGTGTTGCATCGGTATTTACAAAGACCCAGTCCGTCAGCTGGCCGCAGGCGGCACAGGGCGGGTGGTTTCGATCTCTTGTAAAGATCGGGAAATTCCCCGTCGGGGTCATCATCTTTTTTGCCATCGCGATAATCTGCTCGATAATACTTAACCAGACAAAGGCCGGAAGATACATCTTAAGTCTCGGAAGCAACCGTGAGGCAGTAAGGCTTTCGGGTGTCGACATCAAAAAATGGGAAATGCTTGCATATGTTATCTGCGGAACTCTTGCAGGTATCGCAGCGATCTACTTTGTCGGAGCATATACAACGGTACAGCCGGGTTACGGCGATCAGTACAACAATGAGGCGATAGCCGGCTGCGTTATGGGCGGTACCTCGATGGCAGGAGGTCTTGCTTCGATCGGCGGAACTGTGATCGGCGTGTTCATAATAGCGCTTTTGCAGGAAGGTATCCTGGCACTTGGCTTTACCAAGGATTATCAGCTGATCATGACAGGTATCATAGTAATAGTTGCAGTGTATGCCGATGTCATGGCAAGACGCAGAAAGAACTGATAAGGGAGGGGCAGAAATGGGTGAAGTTATCCTTGAAATGAAAAAAATAGATAAGACCTTTCCCGGCGTACATGCTCTGGATCACGTTGATTTTGAGGTGAGACGCGGTGAAGTACACGCACTCATGGGAGAGAACGGTGCCGGAAAATCCACGCTCATGAAGGTCCTTACCGGTATCTATACCAAGGATTCCGGTACGATCATATATGAAGGAAAGGAAGTTGAGTTTCACAATACAAGGGAAGCTCAGGCCGCCGGTATCGTGATAGTCCATCAGGAGCTCAACATGCTCGGACATCTGACCGTTGCCCAGAACATCTTCATCGGAAGGGAATTCAAAAAGGGCATCAGGATAGATGACAAGAAGATGAATGAAGAGGCAAAAAAGCTCTTTGACCGCCTCAACATAGATATAGACCCTACAGCCACAATGAGTGACCTGACAGTCGGAAAACAGCAGATGTGCGAGATCGCAAAGGCAATATCGCATGACGCAAAGGTAATTGTTTTTGATGAGCCTTCGGCTGCACTTACCGAATCCGAGATCGAGGATCTGTTTAAGATAATCAGGGATCTCAGACAGCAGCAGCTTGGTATCATATATATCTCACACCGAATGGATGAGATAAAGGTCATCACCGACAGAGTGTCTGTAATGAGAGACGGCTGTTATGTCGGGACACTTATCACAGAAGACTGCACCAAGGACGACATTGTAAACATGATGGTCGGACGTGTGATCTATGAGGAGCCTAAGACTAAGAGCCAGGTTCCCGATGATGCTCCCGTAGTACTTAAGGTCGAGCATCTTAATGCAGGAAAGATGGTACAGGATGTATCCTTTGAGCTTCATAAGGGTGAGATACTCGGATTCTCGGGTCTCATGGGCGCAGGTCGTACGGAGACTGCAAGAGCGATATTCGGAGCGGATCCCAAGGAGAGCGGGGATATATATGTAAAGGGCGAGAAAGTAGTGATCAACAGCCCTGAAGATGCCGTTAAGGCAGGCATAGGATATCTGTCCGAGGACCGTAAGAGATTCGGGATAGTCGTTCAGAAAACGATAGCCGAGAATACGACAATGGCAGATCTGCCCAATTACATGAACGGTCTGTTCATAGACAAGAAAAAGGAAAAACAGGCAGCGCAGAAATATGTCGATTCGCTTGCAACAAAGACCCCCAGCGTTGAACAGCTGGTAGTCGATCTTTCGGGCGGAAACCAGCAGAAGGTCGTTATAGCTAAATGGCTGTGCAAAAACTGCGATATCCTGATATTCGACGAGCCCACAAGGGGTATCGACGTCGGAGCCAAGAACGAGATATATAAGCTTATGAACAAGCTTGCGGGTGAGGGCAAATCGATCATAATGATCTCATCTGAAATGCAGGAGATACTGCGAATGAGCGACCGTATCGTGGTCATGTGTGAGGGTAAGAAGACCGGTGAACTGAAGATCGAAGAGACCACACAGGAAAAGATCATGAACTTGGCTACAAGAGATATTGATTAGGAGTGAGATAATGGAGAAGAAAAAAACCCCTGCAAAGATATTCAAACAGGAAGTGATCGTATTTCTGGTAGTCGTGGCATTGCTTGTGTTCTTCTGTATAGCGAGTGAGGATTTCAGAAAATATACGACCATACTTACGATCATGGATTATTCCTACTACATCGTGCTTATGGCTATCGGTGTGGCATTCCCTCTTATCACCGGAGGCGTTGATCTTTCGATAGGTACAGGACTGGTATGTTATTCGCTTGCCGGAGGTTATCTGATAGCATTCTGCGGATGGCCGACGGGAGCTGCGATGATCGTATCGATCCTTTTTGGAATAGCGATCGGAACCTTAAACGGTGTGCTGATCGGAGTAATGGAGCTGCCGCCGTTTCTTGGAACATTGTGTACCTGCATGATCACAAGAGGACTTGGCTCCATCTGTTCGAGGAATACAGGAATATCCTGGCCCACGACCGGACAGCCCGGAAGCTGGTTCAGAAGCATATTTAAACTGGCTGCCGGTGATACAAAGATACCACTCGGATTTCTGTGGGTACTGATACTTGCGATCGTCATGCATTTTGTGCTCAATCATACAAAGGTCGGAAGATACACGATCGCAATAGGCAGCAACAAGGAAGCAGCAATACTCTCAGGCATCAACGTAAAGTTTTACCATATCATGGCTTATGCGATCTCGGGTCTGTTTGCGGCACTTGCTTCCATAGCTTATTCGGCAGTGTTTAAAACAGTGCTTCCCGGAACCGGAGCAGGCTTTGAGCTTGAGGCGATCGGCGGAGCCATAATCGGAGGTGTATCCGCAACGGGCGGAGCGGGTTCAATAATCGGGACATTTATCGGTGTATTCGTTATCTGTCTCTTAAAGACCGGACTTCCGTTCATAGGACTTCAGGCCAACTGGCAGCAGATAGTAACAGGCTTCGTACTCATCGGCTCGGTTATGGTCGACATCTTAAAAAAGAGAAAAGAAGCCAAAAAGTAATTAAATGTCGGTATGTACTGCTAAGACGCAGTTCATATAAATATCGTGAACGAGAAGAGTTGTTCACGACAGTAACATTTCTAATTTTCTAAGGAGGAAAAAAATGAAGAAGAAGGTATTGGCAACAATCATCAGCACAGCAATGGCAGTTACTCTCCTTGCAGGATGCGCAGGCGTTCCCGTAGCAGAGACACCGGCTCCGTCATCGGATGCTAAGACAGAGGCAGACACTCCCACAGACGCAGCAGCAGGCGACCTTGATTTTAAGATCGTTGTAAAGAGCTTCCAGTCATCATACTGGCAGGCAGCAGTTCAGGGTGTTAACCAGGCAGCTGAAGAGCTTGGGGTTAAGGTAGAGTGTAACGGACCTAACGCTGAGTCTGATATCGCAGATCAGGTTAACATGCTTACCAGCTACATCAACGGTGCACCGAGCGGAATCGGCCTTGCAGCCTGCGATCAGAGCGCATGTCTTGATGCTCTGCAGATGGCAAAAGATGCCGGTATCCCTCTAGTATGCTACGACTCAGGATGTCCTGACGCTCCCGAAGGATCTGTTCTTTCAACGATCGCAACAGATAACTACGGTGCAGGCGCAACAGCAGCTGACAACCTTTACGCAGCACTTAAGGATACCATCGCAGCAGCTTCAGAGCCCGTAAGGATCGGTGAAGTTAACCAGGAAGCTACATCAGAGTCCATCACACTTCGTGGTCTCGGATTCATCGACAGGTTCACAGAGCTTGCAACAGCTGACGGAAAGAGCGTAGCAGTTATCGGTAATGAGTTCTATGTAAACGGCGCTAAGGAAAAGGGCGACGAGGCATCAGCAGACATCATCATCGAAGTAGCAGTTCCCGCACAGACAACAGTTGAGCTTTGCGCAACAGAAGCTTCAGCAATCATGAACAAGTCAGACGTTATCGGAATCTTCGGTTCCAACCAGGTAGCAGCTGAGGGAATCCTTTCAGCAGACGAGAACCTTGGAAAGCTTGGAACAGAAGCAGGATCAACCATCCTTGCAGCAGGATTTGATGCAGGAACAGTTATCAAGCAGGCCATCAAGGACGGCAAGATGTTTGGTGCAGTTACACAGTCTCCTCTTGCAATGGGAAGAACAACAGTTGAGACCCTTGTTAAGATCGCAAACGGCGAGACAGTTTCCGATATAGCTACAGACGGATACTGGTATGACAGCTCAAACATGGATTCAGACGACATCGCTCCAAACCTGTACGATTAAAGAATTCTCGATGTTTCGCCGAAAACCGTGCTTGCACAGGTTTTCGTGCGAACATCAGAGAATCTAACGAACATGAGCAAGAAGCACGATAGTGCGGAATGCGAATGTTTGGTAGCAATTGCGGGAGTGCGTCAGCACGGAGCAATTGTCTTTAATATAATTCTAACGAATATGAGCTAATAAAAAAATAATGTTAATCAGGAGGAGGGACTGGAAGCATCCGGTCCCTTTTCTTCTGAAAACGGATTAAGGAGGAACAAAATGTTAAAAGGAATCCCTACACAGATATCACCTGAATTACTGAAAGTACTTGATGAAATGGGACATACCGATGAGCTTGTAATAGCTGACGGAAATTTCCCGGGACATACGATGGGAAAGCCCGTCATCAGGGCTGACGGCATGGGAGTGCCCGAACTTTTGGATGCCATCTTACAGCTTTTCCCGCTTGATACATATCCAAACTCAAAAGGAGAGGACGATCCTCCGTGCACGCTTATGGCACTTGAGCCCGGAGATGTCGGAAAGGTTGAAACACCCATATGGGACGAATACAAGAAGATAGTCGCCAAATATGATGACAGGGGCGCGGATGCGTTTCAGACGATCAATAAGTGGAAATTCTATGATCAGACCAGAGAAAAAGCAAGCGTGGTAATACAGACCACAGAGACCGCGATCTATGCTAATATAATACTCAGAAAGGGTGTTGTCATACAGTAAACGGAGCTGCTTTGTTTTCCATGCGTAAACTTCGGGCTGTACCAGGCAGCTTTTCTGTCGCAACGGTTTGAAGTGATTTTTATGGAGGAAGGATATGCTTGATCATATTGAAACTATCTTTAACGATCTTGAGTACATGTTAAGAAAGCTCAAGAAAGCATCTTATGAAGCGAACATGAAAAGATTCAGGGGGGAGCAGGGCCATTTCATAAACGAGATGATCGGATATGTAAAGGATGCAGAAGACCCTGAGGCAGCCGTAAGTGAGATAGGAAGAACCTTTGCTGACGGTGTGTTTGGCGCTTTTTCAAATAAGGGAAAGATAAACGGCAGAAGGCAGGCCGATCTGAATTTCTTTATGATCTATTATGTTTTTCCTGCAATACTGTTAACCGATGAACCCTGTGCAGACAGCCTCTGTACGGGAATAAAGGATGCATGGAACGGGACGTTTAAGGATACCAATATCTCGTATACAACTTATCAGAAGCTGTATGATTCCTTCAGAACAAAAATATTCGGGATATTCTAAGGAACCGTTTTTGGGCGTTTTCTCAGGGAAAAATACGAAAGGAACCATATATGGAATACTATCTAGCCATTGATATAGGCGCATCAAGCGGCAGACATATTCTTGGTCATATTTCGGACGGAAAGCTCAGTCTCGAAGAGATATACAGATTTCCAAACGGAATGGATGAGAAAGACGGAAAGCTTATCTGGGATACAGACAGGCTTTTTAAGGAGATCCTTACAGGGATGAAAAAATGCAGGGAAGCTGGAAAGATACCCGTAAGCGTCGGTGTGGATACCTGGGGCGTTGATTATGTGCTTCTTGACGGGGATGACAAGCCTGTCGGAGAAGCCGTCGGATACAGGGATCACAGAACCGACGGGATGGACGAGGCGGTGTATAAGGTCATCCCGGAAGAAAAGCTCTATGAAAGGACCGGGATACAGAAGGCGATCTTTAATACGATCTATCAGCTGACGGCTCTTAAGGAAAAAGAGTCCGATATATTGGACCGAGCAGAAAGCCTGCTCATGATGCCGGATTATTTTCATTTTCTCTTATCGGGCGTCAAAGCATCCGAGTATACCGATGCGTCCACGACACAGCTTTTAGACCCGCATACAAAAGACTGGGATCGAGAGCTTATAAGAAGCTTAGGGATCCCCGAAAAGATCTTTCAGAATGTAGTCATGCCGGGGACAACACTTGGCGGGCTTACACAGTCAGTGAAGGATGAGGTCGGATATGACTGCAAAGTCGTGCTTCCTCCGTCTCATGATACGGCAAGCGCAGTTTTGGCGATCCCCACAAACGAAAAGGATACCTGTTATATTTCATCCGGAACATGGTCGCTTATGGGAGTGGAAACGGATAAGCCTGAATGTTCAGAAAAAAGCAGGAAGGCCAATCTTACAAATGAAGGAGGTTACGGAGGAAAGATCACATACCTTACTAATATAATGGGGCTTTGGATGATACAGTCCGTAAGAAACAGCATCGCCCCCGATCTTTCATATGGCGAGCTCTGTGACCAGGCCTCAAAGGAAAGCATAAAGAGTATAGTAAACTGCCAGGATCCCGCATTTTTATCGCCTGATAATATGGCACAGGCGGTTAAGGATCATTGTGAAAAAACGGGGCAGGAGGTTCCGGACACTCTTTCGGAGCTTGCCGCGGTGATCTATAACAGTCTGGCGAAATGCTACAGCGATACTCTTAAGCTCATTGAAGATGTGACGAAAGTAAAGTATGATAAGATAAATATCATAGGCGGAGGCTCCAATGCCGGATATCTTAATGAACTGACGGCAAAGAGCACTGCTGCTACGGTTGTGGCAGGGCCTTCGGAGGCGACCGCGATAGGAAATATACTGGCGCAGATGATACAGGACGGCATATTTTCGGATGTAAGAGAAGCAAGAGAGTGTGTCGGCAGATCATTTGAAGTAAAAACATACAGCTGATCATAGGAGAAAAGACATGTCAATTAACGAACAGGAGATCAAGGAACAGATCTGTGATATCGGAAAGAGGATCTATAACCGGAATATGGTAGCCGCAAATGACGGCAATATCTCGGTAAAGCTTAATGATAAAGAGTATCTCTGCACACCTACCGGTGTATCAAAGGGCTTTATGACACCTGAGTATATCTGTAAGGTGGATGAGAAGGGAAATGTGATCGAGGCAAACGAGGGCTTCAGACCTTCGAGTGAGATTAAGATGCATATGAGAGTATATGCGTTAAGACCCGATGTGGGAGCTGTCGTTCATGCACATCCCAATTTTGCGACGAGCTTTGCTATCGCAGGACAGCCGCTTAATATCCCGATGATGCCGGAGGCAGTCATCACTCTCGGCTGTGTGCCGCTAGCTCCTTATGGCACACCCTCTACGATGGAAATACCGGATTCGATAGAATGCTATCTTAATGATTTTGATGCGGTGCTTCTTGAGAATCACGGAGCCCTCACCTGGTCATCAGACCTTTTGTCAGCCTATATGAAGATGGAATCTCTTGAGTTCTATGCGGAGCTTTTATACAAATCCCAGGCACTTGGCGGGCCTACCGAATTTACAAAGGAACAGATAGAGAGGCTTGTTGAGATACGTCATAAAATGGGTATGAAAGGCAGATATCCCGCCGACAGGAAGGGCGAGAACTGCTATAAATGCAAAAAGTGTTTCTGGAAGTAGATCTGTTTTTGGAAGGAAAGATTCGATAAAAAGATGAGTATTTGGATCGTACAAAAACAGATGATCATAATATTCCTGCTGATCTTGGTAGGGGTGTACCTGTACAAAAAAAAGCACCTGACGGGTGACGGGGCCAGACAGATATCCTGGATCGTTGTAAACGTAACAAATCCCATTACGCTGTTATGTGCCGCGCTTTCTGAGGAACAGAAAGCAAAAGCAGGTGATCTTTTGGTCGCTTTTTTGTGCTTTGCCGTGATGTATGCGGTGCTTATTCCGGTGGCTAATATCATCCCTGCCATGTTAAAGGTGGAAAAGGGCAGGAGATATGCCTATAAGCTGCTTGCGATATTTGGAAATGTCGGATTTATCGGTATACCTTTTTCTTCCGCTGTTTTAGGCCCGAGTTCTCTTATTTTCGTATCCATCTGCGGCCTGACCTTTAATATGGTGATATATACCTATGGTGTATATCTGCTAAAGAAAACAGCTGCTGAGCAGCATCCCGGGGAAGATGCGGGAAGCGGTTTTTCATTAAAAGATATGATCAATTCCGGGACAGTCATGTCTGTAGTGATCGTGGCTGTGTATCTTCTTGATATAAAGGTGCCGGATATGATAGACTCGACGCTTTCCTTTATAGGAAACTGCACGACCTTTTTATCGATGATCGTCTTAGGTGTTTCGGTAGCTCAGATGGTTCCAAAAGAGGTGTTTTCCAGATGGCGTCTCTATGTGTTTGTGCTTGTAAGACAGATCATCATTCCGATACTGTTTATCTTTTTGTTCAGACCGTTTATAAAAAATGAGCTTATTCTTAGCACGATAACCGTTATGGTTGCGATGCCGGGTGCAAACATGCCGCTCATGATGGCCAAGCAGTACGGCGTTAAGGAAGATATCCTGTCTGCAGGCATAATACTTACGACAGTAGCAACGCTTATCACCATACCGGCGGTAATGTATTTTCTGTAGGAAAAAGTTCGGGTTGTTACCAAAGGCGGATTGGAGTAAGATGAATACAGTGCATGAGTGTTGTCATCCTTAACGTTTAGTATGGACGCAAGGATAAAGATAAGGGACACAGACAAAAAAATATCGGGAGGAAATCGATCATAATGGAAAACATTGCTATCATCAGTCCTTTGGAGAGTATTGACAAAGAAGAGGTATTATCCGATATTTATTTTCTGACCGGAGATAATGCTAAGACCTCGGTACAGGCCGCTGTTTCGGCCGATAACTACAAGTTTTTCTTTCACGGTGCCGCGATCAAGGCCGTTGACTGTGAAGACGGAAAGGTTTTAAAGGTAAGAGACATACAGAGCGACGATATCCCTCAGTTCAATCTTGAACTGGCCTATGCCCTCACGTATAATCCGCTTACTACGGAATCCCTTGCGACCAACGGAAATGTTTATGTTCTAAGCGAGAGCAGCTTTAACGAGAAATATCCGGAAGTGGTAAAGAATACCGTGGATGCAATGAACGGCATCCGTTTCGCCTTCATGTATTTTACGATAAACGGCGAAGTAGTCTATGCTGAGCTTATAGACGATCCCAAAGAGGACAGCGTGGCCGATAAGTATTCCATGTCTCTCGGGTATGTTGCCGACAAACGTGAGATATTAAAGAGTATGCTGCCTAAGACGGTTGCGGAGCTTGCCGATGCAAACAGAAAGCTCAACCAGGAAGAGATCGACCTGCTTGTAAGGTCTTTGCTTAAAGGGGTCAAATAAAGGACAGTAAATATTTTTCGGAGATTTTTTAAACAAAATAAAAAAATGTCTTGACACCGTATATGATACAGGTGTAGACTAATAAACCGTAAAGGCAATGACGTCTTGGAGACACAGTCTCCGAGGCGCCATTTTTTTTGCAGAATATTCTATCGGAGGTGTGTCTCATGTGTTCGATCTTTGGTTACTGTGAAAAAGGCGCGGACATAGATACGATCAAAAGAGCACTTGCAAAAACACATTCAAGAGGACCTGATGCAAGAAGGATCGTAGATACGAAAAACGGATGGCTCGGATTTAACAGACTGTCTATCATGGGGCTTACGGAAAACGGAATGCAGCCCTTTGCCTATGGTAACAAAAAGACCCTGAAATTTTCAAATGAGAACACTGAGGACGACACAGTCCGAAAGAAGCCTGAAGGCTCCGAACTCCTGCTTGTATGCAACGGAGAAGTATACGGCTTCAGACCTCTGAAGGATGAGCTTATTACAAAGGGATATGAGTTCATAAGTGATTCGGACTGTGAGATACTTCCGGCACTCTATGAAGAGTACGGCTGCGATATGTTTGCAATGCTTGATGCTGAATATGCACTCATCCTTTATGATGCAAGGACAGATGAATATATTGCAGCAAGGGATCCGATAGGGATAAGGCCAATGTATTATGGGATCACAAAGGATGGAACCCATGTATTTGCATCGGAGCCTAAGAACCTTACAGAACTTGCGGATAAGATATATCCCTTCCCTCCGGGCCATTATTTTAAGGACGGGAAGTTTATTAAATACCGCGATATGTCAGAGGTGAGCTCCTATACGGGAAGAGATTTTGAAAAGATCACTGAGAATATACACGATCTGCTCGTCGCAGGAGTAAAAAAACGTCTTGATTCGGATACAACGGTCGGGTTCCTACTTTCGGGAGGCCTCGATTCCTCGCTTGTATGCGGTATAGCTGCAAAGATGTCGGATGCACCGCTTAAGACCTGGTCGATCGGCATGGACATCGATGCGATCGATCTGAAATATGCCAGAGAGGTAGCCGACTATATACATTCCGATCATCATGAGGTGATCATTTCCGAAAAGGATGTGCTTGATGCACTTGATGAGGTAATAGAGGCACTCGGTACTTACGATATCACGACGATCAGGGCTTCGATAGGAATGTATCTCGTATGCAAAGCGATCCATGAAAACTCTGATGTCAGGGTCATCCTTACCGGAGAGATATCGGATGAGATCTTCGGATACAAATATACGGACTTTGCTCCGGATGAGGAGGAGTTCCAGAAGGAAGCCGAGAAGAGGATTAGAGAGATACATATGTATGATGTGCTGAGAGCCGACCGCTGCATAAGCGTTAACTCGCTCGAAGCAAGAGTACCTTTCGGAGATCTCGATTTTGTAGAGTACTGTATGTCGATAGATCCCTTCATGAAGATGAACCGCTACGGCAAAGGCAAGTATCTTCTTCGTAAGGCATTTGAAAAGGATGAACTGATCCCCGAGAGCATTTTATGGAGGGAAAAAGCAGCTTTTTCGGATGCGGTGGGGCACTCGCTTAAGGATGATCTTGTAAAGCTTGCGGAAAGGACATATTCGGATGCGGAATATGAAGAAGGCATCAAAAAGTATGATCACGCAAGACCTTTTACAAAGGAATCGCTTTTGTACAGGGATATCTTTGAAAAGTATTATCCAGGTCAGTCGGAGATGGTAGTCGATTTCTGGATGCCGAACAAAAACTGGGAGGGCTGTGATGTCAAGGATCCCTCAGCCCGTGTCCTTTCCAATTACGGAGAAAGCGGAAAATAAATGCAGACAGGCAGTCCCGGCCCCCTCATAGTGGGATATAAACGGGACTGAATAACAATAGATGAATGTAGATTAAAAGCTTCAAAGGCAGAAGGAGGAAGAGTATGGAAAAACAGAATGTACCGGAACTGTTTGGTTCAATGGTTTTTGATGACAGGGTGATGAGATCACGCCTTTCGGCGGATGTATATAATTCGCTGAGAAAGACTATCGATGAGAATGCAAGGCTTGATGAGGATGTTGCAGAGGCTGTTGCAGCGGAGATGAGAGACTGGGCTGTGGAACACGGAGCAACACATTTCACTCACTGGTTCCAGCCGCTTACCGGAGTTACCGCAGAGAAGCATGACAGCTTTATCACACCTTCACCTGACGGCGGAGTGATAATGGAGTTTTCCGGCAAGGAACTCATAAAGGGAGAGCCTGATGCATCTTCATTCCCGTCGGGAGGACTCAGGGCAACCTTTGAGGCAAGAGGATATACGGCATGGGATCCCACATCCTATGCATTTATCAAGGATCATAC
>JAILPG010000087.1 GCA_024699595.1 Lachnospiraceae bacterium
AAGCTTATAAAGCTTGCGGAAGTGTTTGATGTTTCGGTATCTGCGATCGCAGAAGAGAAGCATAAAACCTTCAAGACAAGAGATTCGATCTATGACTGGGAGCATATGAAGACTTTTGTTAAGACTACCGCAAAGAACTACAGGATGAAGAATACGCTTAAGGCTGTCGATTACGCGGTAGAGGCACACGAGGGCCAGAGCAGGAAAAAGTCAAAAGTACCTTATATCTATCATCCGCTCAATCTGGCCTGCCATGCCCTAGCGATGGATATAAGGGAAGATGAGATCATAGCAGCCTGCCTTCTGCATGATGTGATCGAGGATTGTAAAAAGAAGCTTGAGGATCTTCCTGTCAATGATGAGACAAAAGAGCTTGTAAGGCTTCTGACATGTGAAAAGACTACAGATGAAAACAGAAAAGAGATACTTAAAGCTTACTACGGTGCGATCGTTGAAGATCCGAAGGCTTCACTGGTCAAATGTCTCGACAGATGCAACAACCTGACTACCATGTCATGGGGACTCAGCCGTGAGAGGATATACAGGATGATATCGGAAACCGAGGAGTATTATCCTAAGCTTCTAAAGACGATAAAGGCAACACCTGAATACAATAATGCCGCATGGCTTTTACAGTATCAGATCGAGAGCATGTTAGACATTTATAAAAGACTAATGTAAGAAGTATATTTTTTAATGTTATTTTAATCTTTCCTCAAAGATTGTTTAAATCATTAATAGTAAATTGTGTATTGCAAACAGCAAAACACAATTTATGAAAGGTTGGTAAACAATATGGAATTATTTGAAAAGGTAGAGAAACTTAGAGAGAAAGCAAACGTATCTTATGAGGAAGCCAAGGACGCCCTTGAAAGAAGTAACGGAGATATCCTTGATGCCATGATCCTCCTTGAAAGAGAGCATAAGACAGAGGGACCCGATACAGAGAGCTTTTCAACGGATACAGCTTCAACAGTAAAATATCCCGCAGTTGTAGATGATGCAGCAAACAGGAAGAAATCCGAAAGGGTGCCGGTAAGTGAGTGGTGGATCACCAAGAAGATCAAGGATCTTTGGAGAATAGGAAACGAAAACCATCTCATCATGGAGAGGAATGAAAAAACTATCATAGACATACCTGTGTGGGTATTTGCGCTGATCCTCTTATGTGTATGGCATGTATCACTTGTAGCGATAATCATTTCTCTGTTTATCGGCTGCCACTACAGATTTGAGGGAAAGGCAGATCTTGACAAGATCAATAATGCTGCAAAGACTGTTGAGGATGCAGCCCAGAGCGTAAAGGATGAATTTACAAAGAGCAATTAATAACATAACAGGAGATATCATATGGGAGTAAGGATTCTGGTAGTCGAGGATGAGGATAAGCTTGCTAGGTTTATTGAACTTGAGCTTATCCATGAGGGATACGAGGTAGACAAAGCCATGGACGGAAGAAGTGCACTGGAAATGGCAAAGTCAAATGATTATTCGCTGATACTGCTTGATATCATGCTCCCTGAGATAAACGGACTTGAGGTAATGAGAAGACTGGGGAAGGATTTTCCTTCTCCGGTCATTCTGCTTACTGCAAGGGATTCCGTTATGGATAAGGTATCGGGTCTTGATGCGGGTGCTGTCGATTATATCACAAAACCCTTTGCAATAGAGGAATTGTTAGCGAGGATAAGAGTGGCTCTTAAGATACATCCCGTGTCGGGACACGTATCCGAAGCTTCAGATCCTGAAACTGAGGACTCCGAAGGGGTCTATAAGTGGAAGGACCTCTGTCTTGATGATAAAAGACACAGGGTAACATACGCAGGAAGCGAGATAACGCTTACCAACCGTGAGTTTATCATGCTTAAGGTCCTTCTTGAGAATAAGAACGTAGTCATGTCCAGAGACACCCTGCTTGAGAAGGTCTGCGGATATGATTATGTCGGGGAAACAAATGTTGTGGATGTTTATATCAGATTTCTCAGATCCAAGATAGATGAAGTGTTTGATATTAAGATGATCCAGACTGTCAGAGGTGTCGGTTATGTCATCAAATCAGAATAGCTTTCAGCATGGAAGAATGAGCTCCATAAGCCGAAAGATTGGGTGGAGGATAACAAGCAGGCACCTTTTTTCAATGTTTTTCATTAATCTGGTTGTTGCCCTGCTTGTGCTTTTTACGTGGTTTGCCGCAAGAGAATATACTCTTTGCGGAGATAAGAACCTCCGTGACCGCAACAGGGCATTTTCCATGGAAAAGCTTGAAAAAAAAGATTTCGAGAGCAGGGAAGCATTGGTTAACGTGCTCAGTACAGCTAAATATACGGTAACAGATACACAGACAGGAGAAGTACTTCTTACCGAGCATTATTACAAACTGGCATTCATCCTCTTAGCCTGCGCTCTTTCTATATTTGTGCTCGAGATCCTGCTTTCGATCATTTCATTTCCGTTTGAAACAGCAAGGACCAAAAGGATACTGCGCCCGATAAATGAGATGGCAATAAGGGCCGATGAGCTTGCAAGGCTTGATTTTTCCGGGGATAAGTATCATCTGATAGAGGAAAAGATCAATACTCTCGCTCCTGATGAGACCGTTAAGCTTTCTTACGGTGATGCGGATCTTTTGGGAATAGAACAGGCTTTGAACAATCTCCTTGAGAGAGTAAGGGAGAGCAACAAGCAGCAGGCAAGATTCGTAGATGATGTTTCTCATGAGCTTCGGACCCCTATCGCGGTAATTGAGGGCTATGCCAACATGCTTTCGCGCTGGGGCAAGGAGGATGAAAAGGTCCTTGATGAATCCATAGCTGCAATACAGCATGAGTCCGCAAACATGAAGCATCTGGTCGAACAGCTTTTATTCCTTGCAAGGGGTGACGCCGGGCGGACAGTCGTAAATAAAGAGAGGATATCGGTCATTCAGGTGGTAAAAGAGGTTTATGAGGAATCTCTGATGATTGATGAAGATCATATATACAGACTCAACGTTCCCGATGAGGATATATTTGTGCTGGGGGATGAAGGACTGCTAAAGCAGGCCGTAAGGATCCTTGTGGATAATGCTTCGAAATACACAAATAAAAGAGAAGAGATCACCTTAAGTGCCGGGCACGGACAGGAGGGAGAGGCATATCTTATGGTTCAGGATACCGGGATAGGTATGAATCAGGAGGATATCGAGCACATGTTTGACAGATTCTACAGGGCTTCGGAGGCCAGAAGCTTTGACGGGACAGGGCTTGGCCTGTCTATAGCCAAATGGATCGTCGACAGACACGGAGGATATTTTAAGATCACCTCCAGAGAAGATCTCGGGACGAGGATCGGGATATACCTTCCGTCTGTATAGGAAGGCTTGGTCTGTCATGGAAACAAATGGATGAGGTTTTAAACAGATAATGAATATTGCTGTTCTGTCGGACATTCACGGAAATCATACCGCACTAAAAGCCTGCCTTGACTATCTGAAGGACAGGCAGATCGATACATATTGTTTTCTCGGTGATTATACAGGGGAGTTTCCCGGGATAGAGCAGACAATGAAGACACTTTATGACCTGGGGAAGAGTTACAAATGTTATTTTTTGAAGGGAAATAAGGAGAATTATCAGATAGATGAGCTTGGAGGGGATTACCCGGAGTGGGATGCCTACAAAAGCACGGTCGGAATGCTCAGATATGCGTGTAAGCATCTGACAGATGAGGATATGAAGTTTATTAACAGCCTTCCGATCAGCACGACCGTAAAGACGGAAGGCATGCCTGATATAGTGATATGTCACGGATCGCCTAAAAAGGTGGATGAGAAATTTGCCATAAAAGAAGAAAGCCTTAAAAGGGTTTCAGCTGAGACAGAGGCAGATTATATAATATGCGGGCATACGCATGTAAGAATGGAGACTTCATGCGGCAGGACGAAGATCTGGAATCCCGGATCCGTGGGTGCCACCATAGAGACACCGTTTTGCTATCAGTTCATGATCGTCCATTCAGACAATGGATACTGGGAGCCCGAGTTCATTTCGCTAAAAGCAGATCCTGACCGGCTTATCTCAGAAATGAAGGAAGCAGGGTTATATGAGACCGCACCCTACTGGACAAGATTTACCGAGCTGCTTGTGACTGACAGATGCGGTGACTATACGCATGGCAGCCTTCTATCCCGTGCCATGGATATATGTTTTAAGAAATATGGTAAATGCGAATGGCCTGAGATTCCCGAAGACTGCTATGCAGAAGCATTTGAGGAAATTCAGATGCTCTTAAACAGGATATCGTGATTTATCGTTTTGTAGAAGAGACGCTTAAACTCCTTCGGATCTTTGGTCTGTGACAGTATCCACATGACCTTCGTTACGGTAGATTCCATCGTCATATCATATGATTCCGGCAGATCAAAGGTGTCCTTGATGACCTGACCGACCTGATAAATGCTCATATCGCTTCCTTCATTAGTGACCTGCGTAGACATAACAACCGTTTTTTCTGCATCCTGCCATTTACGCAGGGCCTCAACGATACTGTTGTTTTCATATGCGGGGATCCCGCCTACTCCGAAAGATTCAATGATCAGGGCATCATAGTCCGGCAGCAGCAGCTTAAGTATCTTTCCGTCGCTTCCGGGGATAAGCTTGTACAAAAAGACCCTCGGATCAAGATCATGGTAAAAGGCAGTTTCTCCACTTACCTGATCTATATCGTCAATGTAAAATATTATGCGCTTCTGCTGAATGACTGCTATGGGCGGATAATTGATGCTTGAAAAAGCATTGTAGCTCTGAGTCCTTTCTTTTTTTGCCCTGGTTCCCGCTATCACCTGCCCGTCAAAAACTATGCTCACATCATGAGCTCTTTCGTGAGCTGCAAATCTCAGACTGTCAAGCAGATTAGTCCTTGCATCAGTGACCGGAAGATCGATGGGTCTTTGGGCTCCGGTAAGAACGATAGGTTTTCTGCTGTTCTGTATCAGATAGGAGAGGGCAGCAGCCGTATATGCCATGGTATCTGTTCCGTGGCAGATGACAAAGCCGTCATAGCTGTCATAATTCTCTTCTATGACCTTTTCAAGGTCGATCCACTGCTCCCATTTCACATTTGTACTGTCCAGGCTGAATGGAGAGATAACATCAGTTATGCTAAATTCCTTTGCTTCCGGGACAAAAGACAACAATTCCTCACCTGAAATCTGCGGGGACAGCCCTGTTTGTGTGTATCGGGAGGCTATTGTTCCACCCGTTGCGATCAACAGCAGTCTTTTCATATAATTAATCCTCCGTTCTTTACGGTGTC
>JAILPG010000097.1 GCA_024699595.1 Lachnospiraceae bacterium
CATTTTTGTGCTTGCATGAAAGCGTCTGAATTTGGGACCCGCCCGTGTCATCTGTCAGTATGACATGATAAATAAGTCCGGTTTTATCGGCAGAAAGGAGACAACATGAAATCAGATTACAGAATAGATGATGAGCTTTTACAGGATGTTTCCGGAGGAACCAACCGCGCGGTCGGAGCTTACACAAAGAGCGATATCAACGATGCTGTAAACAATATCGACAGGAACAAGAATCAGAATCAGAACCCGATCGGGATTCTTCGCTCCATTACCGGAGAAAAGAAGACCGCACAGCTTGATGCACAGGTTGTCAAGGTGGTATCGGGTGATGACCGCAATATCATAAGATCCGTATAAGGACAGGAGATCTTCTTAGATATCCTGCTCTTTGGATATGCATGTTTTATTCCTCACGGTTGCTCAGTACGACCTGAGGGAACGGAACGTTTATACCGTTTCTGTCAAACATAAGCTTGATCTCTCTGTTGAAGGCTCTTCTTGTGGGAGTCATATGCTCTTCCTTGCAGTAGAGCCTGAAGCGGAGGTTGACGGAGGAATCTCCGAATGAGTCTACACCGACATACTTTGGCCCTTCCAACAGGGTCGGTATGTTCTTTTTTATTTCCGGAAGTTCTTTTGCAAATATCTCTTCGAGCTTTCTTAGATCATCCGAATACTCCGAACCGATCACCACATCACAGAAGGACACCTTTTGCGAGAGGTTTTCCACGTTTCCGAGATTTGTATTGTTAAATATCTTTATATTATTGTGATCAAGGTCGAATATCTTGGTCGTCCTTATGCCTATCTCCTGGATGATACCCCTGTAATCGCCTACCATTACCATATCGCCTACCTTGAACACGCCCTCAAAGACTATGAACAGACCTTCGAGCACGTCGGCGATGAGCTTCTGTGCGCCGAAACCGATGACAGCCGTTAAGATTCCTGCCGATGCAAGCAGGGTTCCTGTCTCAACGCCGAGCTTTCCGAGACAGGAGAAGATCGCACCGAGCACAGCGATGTAATCGGCGAAGCTTATCAGCATCTTGCATACCGTCTCGCCCCTCTGGTCAAGCGTATTCTTCATGATCTTTAAGATATAGGTGACGATCGCGGTGATGAAGCAGATCTTGCATATCGAGATAAAACAGGAGATGACAGCAAATATATTAAAGCCTTTGTCCCATTTTTCATCCATTACATATCTCATAACGGAGCCGTCCGCAAACAGCCGGTTTTTAAGGGCATCCGCCAGAAATACAGATCCGCACACCACTATTGCGACAAGACCAAGATAGGTCTTTATCCTCTCCTCAGCCGTGGTATTTTTCACATATGCATGCAGCCTGTCAAAGAAAAATCCGCTCTCTGATCCTGAATCGGTATTATCGGAGCTGGATTCGGTTGTTACCACCTTGCCGCAGTAGAGGATGATCACTATGCAGAAGAGGAAAAAGGCTGCTGCTGCAGTGGCGGCAGTGCTTAGGATCCTCGGGAAGCTCTGTGCTTCGAGCTTTTCATAAGGCACAGCAACATATAAGAGCATGTCTCCGGTCTCTATACATTCACTGAACAGCTTTTCGCCGTTTAGGGTTATATAGCCGCTGTAGCCGTCTCTGAGCTGTTTTTCATTAAGCCCGTACTCCATGGCCTCTTTGCCTATGTAGGTTGAGTTGGGGTGATATACGAACTTGCCGGTTGTCTTGTCGATCGCAAAAGCATAGGAATCATTTGTCCCGTTAAAGGTACCGAGGACGTTTGAGATATCTCCTGTATTCAGGGCTTTCTGCATGGCTTCGGGATTGATGGCAAGCTGTACAAAGCCGTCCGGATTCCCTTCTTTATCGATCAGGATGCTTCCGCAGAACAGATAGGGAGTATTTAAGTAAGTATCGTCCACCTCGCTTGCGATATAGCTCGGTAT
Source organism: Lachnospiraceae bacterium (assembly GCA_024699595.1). The sequence goes on from JAILPG010000097.1 coordinate 1,928, forward strand.
TCCATACAGGAGCTTTCTGAAAGCATAGGAAGGATCTTCAGGCTCTTCGGAAAGCGTCAGTCCCTTGTAGGTGGAATCTGAGACTGTCACGCAGCCTGTTTTGTCATATATGAGGATGTGCTCGACATCGAGCGCCTGCGCCATCTCTATAAGTGCGTTCTTATCGGCCTTTTCGGGATTGTTGTTGATGAAGTCCGAAGCGATGAGTGCTTTGGTGATGAAGTGGCTGTTATAGTCCTCCTCGGTGCTCTTAAGCCCGTCCCTGTTCGTATCTATGAGCTCTGCGAGGTTATCAAGCTCCTGTCCGGAGGTGAAGAGCTGGATCGAGATCGTATACAGTGACTGGATAAAGAAGGATGAAATGATGATCACCATAATGCAGACTGCAAACAGTCCCCACATTTTCTTGGTGAGGATCGAATGTATGCGGGCGCTTGAGTCTCTTGCCTCATCCTCCTCCCACATGATCATTACCGCATAGAGTATCTGTAACAGTATGCAGGCAAAAATTATGAACATTATGACGAGCACGCAGACCCTTATGCTATGCAGGACATTGTTGGTATCTACGCCGCAGATGACATAGCTTTCCTCGTTTTCGATATAGCGTGATTTGCACATATAGCTTATGTCACTTATGTCCAGGGTAAAAGAGTAGCGGGATTTAAGCTTTGAAGAGTTTATCCCGATCTTTGACGGAGATTCGTTCATTATCTCCTCATCGGGGAAGTAGATGAAAGTATCCGCATCCTTTACTGCAAAGCAGATCCCGTTTAATCCGTAGGTGTTTCTTGAAAGGATCGACTTCCATGAGGTGGAGGTCCTGGTGATCTCGTCAAGCTCCTTGCTGGACTGCTCGATCACTATCTCGGCATTATCGTCAACATACATACCGTAATAGTAGAGCGCAGCTCCCTCATCGGGATTATCGCTTCCCGTCTCTACGGAGATGCAGGCGGTAGCCTCGTGGGTATCAAAGGTTTCCCTTAAGACATCGAAATTTTCCGCGGTAAAATCGATGCCCGTGGGAAGGGCGGAGGTTATAAGAACTCCGGAATTGGTCAGCACTATTACGTTCTGTACGTCAAGTATGGATCTTAGCCTTTCCATGGAACGTTCGCCGAAACGTATTGAATCGTCATTTTTTGCATAATAGGCAGCGATCCGCGCCTTGGACTGATTGACGCTGTCGTAGCTTTCGTTTGCGCTTACCAGCACATCCCAGGAATCGGCAAGAGCCGTTTCCGTAGAGTCAAGCTTTGCGGTAAGATCCTTTTCATATACTGAATAGGAAAGCTTTGTCTGAAAGAGATTGAGAACGAAATAAACGGCGATAAGTGCGACTATTTCGAGGATTATCAGGACGATACCTTTGATTTTGATGTATTTTGGCATGATCAATTCCTTTTGGGTTATGTTATGATGATAGGGTCGAAGAGTACAGATCCGAGTGTGCTTGCACAAACGAGGATTTGACCTTGAGACTCGTATCATCATAATATCGTATTGACAGGAAAAATTAAAGTATTATATGACAATGGAAAAAAAGATTTGCAGTCAGATCTTTAATTTTTCATTTTCTGATGATTTCAGAAAGGATCCATCCCGGAAATGAACGGCAGGAATTCTTTATATAACGACATAGACCGGTATCTTGGGAAAAATCTGTATCCCCTCCACATGCCGGGCCACAAGAGGAGGGGTGAGGAATTATTACAGATCGTGCGCAGATATGATCTTACCGAGATCCCGGGTACGGACGATCTTCACAGAGCTGAAGGGATGCTGCTTTCTGCCATGCAGAGGACAGCTGATCTTTACGGTGCCTGTCGCACTTTTTACCTTGTAAACGGGAGCACCGTTGGAATGCTTTCTGCCCTGACGGCGCTTGGAAAAAGAGGAGAGACCGTCATTGCGGCTAGAAACTGCCATATCTGTGTCGCCCATGCTGTCGAGACGGGTGCACTCAAGGTAAAATGGGTGCTGCCCTGCTATGATGAAGCTTTCGGGATCTGTACGAAGATCCCGCCTGAAAGCATACAGAAAGCAATAGATGAAACGGTCACAGAGACCGGGATAAAACCGGCCTGTGTGGTCATCACAAGCCCTACATATGAGGGAGTTTTATCGGACATTAAAACAATATCCGCTATCTGCCACGAAGCAGGGATTCCACTTATAGTCGATGAGGCGCACGGAGCCCATCTGAGATTTGCAGAGGGTCAGAAAGATGCGATCGCACTCGGTGCGGATGTAGTAATACAGAGCCCCCATAAGACCCTTTGCTCCCTTACACAGACGGCATGGATGCACATATCATCATATGCTGTAGACACATTCCCCGACATATGCGAAAGGATCGGGGAGAAGCTGTCGGTATTCGAGACGAGCTCACCGTCGTATCCTCTGATGATGAGTCTTGACGAATGCACGGGGATACTTGCGGAAAAAGGAGCGGAGCTTTCATCCCATTACTGTGCCATGCTCGATGAGCTTTATGGAAAGCTTGCGTCGCTTAAGAATCTGAAGGTATACGGGATTTACGGCCGGTATTCTTCTCCTGCGGGGAAAACAGAAGAGGATCCGGAGCGCGGGACATATAAGGATAATAAAGTATTAAAGGGAAATTTTGGCCATGACAGGGGAAAGCTTCTCATAAACTGCGAGGGTACCTCGTTTGACGCAGAAGAGTTTGCAAGATGCCTCAGGGATGAATACGGCTTTGAAGCGGAGTATGCAAAAGGCCGCAATGTACTGCTCATGCTTACGATGTGGGATGATGAGGATAAGATAAGAGAGCTTTCGCAGGCGCTTGTAAGCCTTGACGGGGTATCAGAGGAAGATACTGCGCATGATGAAGGCACTCCGAAAATGAACATATTCCCCAGGATCCCCCAAAGCGTCATGACGATATCGGAAGCTTTGGAGTCGGAAGGTGAGCCGGTGCCGTATGATGAGCTTGTATCGGGGGATCGAATCTGCAGGGAATATGTGTATAACTATCCTCCGGGGATCCCGATACTTGTACCCGGTGAGATCATAGACAAAGAGATGTGTGATCACCTGATGATGCTTGGTAAGACGGGATGCAGTCCTTACGGCAGCCGCTCAAAAACGGATGATCGCATTTTCTGCGTGAAGAGATAGGAGTTTTTTGTTTACCGAGGAGATTTTTTTGCTATAATGATAATGTTGGGGGCGGGGATGCATACGATTGCTGCAGAAAGTGTACGGATATGGAAATAAAGCTTGAAGCCGTTCTGGAAAATCTTGAAAGAGTAAATGATGCCATTGAACAGGTGCTGGTACCGGCAGAATGTCCGATGAAGGTATTGATCCAGGTAAAGATAGCCGTGGAGGAAATGTTCGTCAATGTATGCCACTACGCATATGAAGACGAGATAGGCATGATAACGGTAGCTGCGGATATAGTTGATATAGCGGATAAGGAAACGGGAAAGCTCAAAAAGGGCGTAAAGGTCGTCCTTACCGATCAGGGTATCCCTTACGATCCGCTTGCAAAAGAAGATCCTGACGTCACTCTTTCGCTCGAAGAAAGACCCATAGGCGGCCTGGGTATATACATGGTAAAAAAGAGCATGGATGAGGTTTTTTACCAGTATGAAAACAATTCCAATATTTTTACCATGATCAAGGCTTTCAGATGAATACCGAAGACCGTTTTTCAAGGACAGCGATGTTATTCGGAGAGGACGCCCTTATGCGGCTTAAGAAAGCAAGGGTTGCAGTCTTCGGAATAGGCGGAGTGGGCGGATATGTTACCGAGGCTCTTGCAAGAAGCGGCATCGGCACACTTGATCTCATAGATAACGATAAAGTGAGCATTTCCAACATAAACAGGCAGATTATAGCCCTTACATCCACCATCGGGCGATTCAAGACAGATGTTGCAAGGGAAAGGGTACTTGATATCAATCCCGATGCAGAGGTCAATGTATACAGGACATTTTACATGCCGGACACATCGGATCAGTTTGACCTTTCTATATATGACTACATCATAGATGCGATAGATACGGTGACCGGCAAGATCGAGCTCATTGTGAATGCAAAAAGAGCGGGAGCCCGGATCATAAGCTGTATGGGTGCAGGCAACAAGCTTGACCCCTCAGGCTTCATCGTAAGCGATGTCTACAGCACTTCGGTATGTCCGCTGGCAAAAGTCATGAGACGCGAGCTTAAGAAACGCGGGATAGAGGGTCTGAAGGTCGTTTATTCAAAAGAGGTTCCCGTTACCCCGGATCTTAAGGGTATTGATACTGATCCTGACGGGACCGTATCGGGGAGGCATATCCCCGGAAGCAATGCTTTTGTACCGGCTGCGGCAGGGCTTGTGCTCGCAGGCGAGGTGGTACGGGACATAGCGGGCATCAGACTGTGAGAGATCCTTTTGACTGCGGTTTATGACGTAACGGTAAACAGTAGCGATATGGAGAATATCGATGGCATATAAATACGAAAATGAGATAAACGGAATAGTCAACGAGCTTCTGTCGGATTATACCAAGGGCAGGACGATCGATGAGGAGAGGAGCTTTGACCAGCCCTCCAAGGAAGCACTGTGCGACATCATAGACAAGCTGCAGCGCATAGTGTATCCCGGCTATTTCAGAAACGATTCATACAAGATATATACGGTCCGCAACAAGGTCTCCATGCTCATCGAGGACGTGCTCTACAACCTTTCTAAGCAGATAAGCATCGTGTTTAAGAACGTTCCGGAGTGCGGATGCGCTGACTTAAGCGATGATGAAGTGGAAAAAAAGGCGGAGAGTGTGGCAATGAGTTTCCTTAATACTCTGCCGCATATCAGGGAATACATAGACACTGACGTTGAGGCAGCATTTGACGGGGATCCCGCAGCCTATAATACGGATGAGATCATTTTTTCCTATCCCGGATTGTATGCGATCTTTGTGTACAGGATAGCTCACGAGCTGTTCCTGCTTAAAGTGCCCATCATTCCGAGGATGATGACCGAATATGCCCATGAGCATACGGGCATAGATATACACCCCGGAGCCACGATCGGGAAATATTTTTTCATCGACCACGGAACGGGAATAGTAGTGGGCGAGACAACGGAGATAGGAGAGAGGGTGAAGCTCTATCAGGGCGTGACTCTCGGAGCACTGTCCACAAGAGGCGGACAGTCGCTTCGGAACAAAAAGAGACACCCCACCATCGGAGACAATGTCACCATATATTCCGGGGCATCCATACTTGGAGGAGAGACAACGGTAGGCAGCAATTCGATAATAGGCGGTAACTCTTTTATCACCAAGTCCATCCCCGAGGGTGCGAGGGTGAGCATCAAGAACGAAGAGATGCATTTCAACTACGAAGACAAGGACGACAGCGGTATTGAGAGGGTTGATATATAGTGAAGATATTGGTGATCGGAGGCTCTTATTTTCTCGGAAGAGCGTTTGTGGAGGCGGCCTCGAGGATAGATGAGGTGACCCTCATAAACAGAGGAAACAGACCAATAAAAGGGACAGATAAAAAAGTAAATGGCATTCCCTTGTCAAAGGAACAGCTCGACAACATACTCGAGATAGTGACGGACCGTCACGATGAGCAGGCACTAAGGGCTCTTCCTCATGAGAAGTTTGATGTCGTTGTTGATTTCTGCGGTTACAGCGCCGATGATATAAGGCTTTTTGTAGAGAATTCATGCTCTTCTTTTGACCAGTATATATTCGTGAGCACCTCGGATGTCTACAGGAGGGGGACCGGCGCGTTCCTTGATGAGAATGCCGAATATGAGACCAGGGATTTCGGAGGAGATGCCGGTCTTTACATCATAGGAAAGGTTGCCGCGGAAAAGGAACTTAAAAAGCTTTCCGAAGGGAAATTCCACTATACGATCGTAAGGCCTGCGTTTATCTACGGGCCGGGCAATTACGCGCCCAGAGAGGGCATTTATTTTAACTGGATCGACAAGGCAGGCCAGATAATACATCCGACGGATGCAACCGGTTATTTCCAGATGGTCTATGTCAAGGATCTTGCCTGGGGAATTCTTAAGCTTTGCGGCAATGAGAAAGCCTTTGATGAAGAGGTGAATATCTGCGACAGCGAAAAGATCACCTACGACGGGTTTGCGCAGATACTAAGACAGGCTACAGGAGTGAGCTTTGAACAGGTCGGGATGACTGTTTCGGAGATCGACGAGAAAGGCATTCCGCTTCCGTTTCCGTTGACCGCGGAGGAGTCCGAATACTATGTGAATGCAAAGAGCGAAGGGCTTGGCATTGAGTATACCGACATCGTAAAAGGGATGCATGAGACTTATATTTCATGGGAGGATGAGAAGGACGCACTGTAGTGCCAAAGGTGTGCCAAAGGGGACGGTTCTTTTTGGCACGCGGGACGAGGTTAGTGGCCCATTTTGGGAAGAATGTAATGAATAGACCTCGGGACGGAAGTTAGTGCCCGCTTTCTGATACGAAAGCCTGGCACTAATTCCGCTCCCGGGGTCTTTTTCTGATACGAAAGATTGACAATAATTCCGCTCCGGGGGTCAGTTTATGTTACGAAAATGTATTAAAGATTTAGGGTGTTTATGCCGATAAGTACAATATAGATATTTATCTTTGTAAATATCTTTGCTAATTGTGTATGGAAAATTCTCAAAGAGAACTTTCCGATCCCAAAGATTTTCTTCGAAAATCTTTGCTATCAAGGAGGATGGGATATGGATGTAAACGGAATTACAAACAGTCAGGCTGGGATGCTCAGCCAGATGACGGCAGGCAGGGGAGTGAACAACAGTCAGGGAGCTGATGAGGATAAGGGCGTAAATAAGACGGAGAAGAGCAAGGTTTCCGGTAAGACCATAGGTGAACCTAGGCTTTCCGACAAAGCGAAGAAGTATTATGAGGAGCTTAAGCAGAAATACGGAAAGATGGATTTCATCCTCGTAAGCTCAGATCAGAAGGATTATGCCAAGCAGATGGCGGGCAGCTACGCCAATCCCGATAAAATGGTCGTTCTCATAGATGAGGAAAAGATCGAGAGAATGGCTGAGGATGAGGATTTCAGAAAGCAGTATGAGGGGCTTATTGAGGCCGCGGCTACAAATATCCCGAAGCTTAAGAATGCATTAGATCAGAATGGAAACGTGGCCGGCTACGGAATGCAGGTTAATGATAACGGTACCGCTTCCTTCTTTGCGATCATGAAGAAGGCTTCCGATGATCAGGCTGCAAGGATCGAGGAGAAAAGGGCAGAGAAAAAAGAAGAGGCCAAGCTCCAGAAGAAAAAGGACGAAAAAGCCGAAAAGGAAGAAAAACTGCAGGAAAAGCTGGAGGAAGCGAGAGAGGAAAAACGGGAGCAGTTTGATCTCAAGATCGACAGCTATAACGGAGCTGTCGAGGATGATGATAAGATCATAGACATGTTTGGTTCCTACTCCACATCGCAATATGAGATAATAAGCGCTTCTTCGGTAGATGAGCTCATAAATATGGTAAACAGCTACTACTCAGGCAGCGGAAGCGCTGCTGTATCGACCGCACATCTTGGTGCAAACATTGATTTCAGCGTATAGAGGGTCAGACGTGCAGATATCTGTATTCATACTATAGCGAAGTGGAAACTGCTTTTTACGGAAGATGAGTAAGTTTTAAACGGAGGTCCGTTTTCTGACCTCCGTTTTTCATGTATAATTAGCATTAAGTGAAGTGTTTCATGGAGGGGGTATAGTCCCGAAAAAAGAACAATAAAAGAAGAGGAGAAAAAGTATGACAGACAGATTGACAAGATGCATTTTAACAGCCTTGATATTAAGTCTCATGTTTTCGATAAGTGGCTGTGTCACGATCAATGTAAACATTCCGGGACCGGATACAACAACAAAAATGGCCGATGTTGTCACATTCGAAGATGTCGCAGAAGCAAACAGCAGGGAAGCGGTACTTTCCCGCCATGAAAACTTCTACGTTGTAAATGAAAGGGATGTAGATGAAGAACACGAATGGCTGGCCGATCTTTACGGAACATATGATTCGGAATGCTTTTCTTATCCGGGGGTTGCGTATTACCGGAATGATTATCGTGGGATTGATTACTGGATAGACAGTGAAGATATGCTTTTTTTAGACAGCAATTCTTACGGGATCAGAACATACTCAGACGGAAGAGAAGACTACACAAAAGACTGGTATGTAATGTCTGACGAAGAAAAAAAGGATTATTATCTTCACCCGGATGACGAAGATATTGCACCGGTATGCGTAACCGAATATGTGGATGAAAAATATATATCCACCGAAGATAACGGCGACGGAACATTAACGGTGATCACGGAAACAGCTGATGCTGATGCTCTCGGGTACACCGATGAATTCCCTGAGGAGTGGGAAAACGCTACTTTGGAGTTTCGTTATTGCGTAGACAAAGACAGCCTTGAGCTGCTTAAGTTAGAAACATATATATGCAACGAAAACGAAAAAGTAAAGCTTCAGACAAGTGTAACAACCTACGACGTCGAGGTGCCGGAAAGATGTACTCTTTTGATGGATTTTGCCGACAGAGTAGAAAATACAGAAATGACAAATCCCCGGACAGTCACATATATCTATGATCCCGGAACGGAAGATGAGAAATCGTATACTATTACAGCTGATGATTATTACATAATAGATGCATGGGTCAAGGATGGATATCAGATATTTGACGATCCCGAAGGAACGATCCATCACGAATTTACAGGCGTATTGGAAGATTATACGGGATATGTGTTAAAGCAGCCGGAAACACAGGAACAATGATGGTTCGCTAGTCATGTTGTCACTCCGGCGCGGCTGGGCTCATATTCTTCAGAAAAATTGCAGGTAACAGAATTGTATTTTAATAGATTTTCCGCAAGAAGGGATCCGGTTTTGCAACCGGATCCCCTTGTTATTTCTATGACCATTTCTGCTATTCTTATTTGAAATACTTCAGCAGATTTAAGAATCCGCAATATCCGTTCTCATCGACCAATGTAGCAGGGTCGATCTGCGAATTACCGGGGATCGTTACGCTGTAGCCTGCACCTCCGTATGTGAAGTTTACGGTTACGGCGATTCCCATACGGCTTGCTTCTCCAAGCTTGACAAGCGTTGCCGCATTAAAGCACTGGTGGGTTCCGGCATTAATCGCAAGACCCTTTTCGATCAAAGCCTTTGCTTCATCAAGTCTTCCTTCTGCGATCAAAGCGTTGATCGCTTTTAACAGATCATCGATCTGCTTATCCACTGCTGCAAAGAATGCTGCATCTGTATCCGCAACAGGAGCTGCAGCAGTTGAAGCATAATTCTCGTCTGAAGTGATTACAGAAGTAATCGCACCTCCCGGTACGGGATTGGGAACC
>JAILPG010000102.1 GCA_024699595.1 Lachnospiraceae bacterium
CTCACGTTCATATATTCCATGTAGCTCCGGCTCATAAGTATATTTACATTAAAATCAATCGTCCGACCGTCCTCAGTACATGCCTTGCCACAAGCATGAAACCCTGTCTCTTCGGTTTCAGAGTATGTGAGCATGCTTGAAGAATAACCACCAATGCTTGCACCGCCCATCATTCCGTATGACGCAAACCTCTTAAACATCGCAGCCAGCGTGTTGTTCTGAAATGCGGAAGCACCCGCCCCTGCCCCAAACAGGCTTCCGGATGTTATTTTCCCGAGTCCCTTGAAATAACCGATATCATCCATATTGTATGAACCCATCCCGCCGTTATCCTTGCATCAGTCCTGTACGGCAATTCACCCCAAAGTGCTTCCAGGCATTACTACACAGGCATCGATCTGTCGGAAGCGAAGGTTCTCCTCGAAGGTAATAATCTTAGGGTAACCAGGGTAACCAAGGGTAACCAGAAAATGGGGTGATTATTATAGATAACAAAATCCCGAAAGCCGCATAAACAGCGAACTTCCGGGATCAACGTAGTACTCGGGGTGACAGGATTCGAACCTGCGACCTCCTGGTCCCAAACCAGGCGCTCTAGCCAAACTGAGCCACACCCCGGTGTTTCGGCATATACATTATGAGAACACGGATTAAAACGCCTTCAAAGGCGCATCGATTATTATATATGAGCTCTTTTTCCTTGTCAACAAACGTGGGGCCCCAAAAGCCTGTAAAATCAGGCTGTATCAGTAGAATCCAAAACCTCCCCGTACCGGTTTTTCCAAATATCTTATATCATATTGGACATTGCCGTCATCGCTTACGGTCATCATGATGTAGCTTGGAAGGCGGTTTGCCTGCCTCGGATAGGTGAGTGAGCCCGGATTTAATATCGTGATGCCGTCTCTTTTTTCCAGGATCGGCACATGGAGGTGTCCGAACATCACTATTTCGGCCTGGTTTTCCATAGCAAGGTAATACAGCGGATCAAGTGTCCTGTATATCGAATACCTGTGTCCGTGCGTGAGCAGGACCCTGTGCCCCTCTATCTCAAACACGTCAAGCGCCGGATACATATTGCCGTAGTCATTGTTTCCCGCGACCATATGTACCGGACAGCCCGCTCTCTTTATCATAGCCTCGTTATCGCCCTCAATATCACCGCAATGAATGAACATATCGATAGGCTTTAAAAGCTCAAGCAGTCTGTATAGCAGCTCATTTTGTCTGTGTGTATCGCTTACTATGAGTATCTTCTTCATCAGGTTACGACCGTTGCGTTAACAGCTTCTCCTTCATCATCCTTATGGCCTTGCCTCGGTGGGAGATTGCGTTCTTTTCCTCCGGAGACAGCTCGCCTGAGGTGCAGCCGTATTCGGGCAGGTAAAAAATAGGGTCGTACCCGAAACCGTTTTTCCCTGCCTCCTCATAAGCTATCCGGCCTTCCATGACTCCTCTTACAGTCTCTGTACTGCCGTCGGGAAAAGCAGCTGCCACCGCGCATACAAATCTGGCCGTCCGCTCGTTATCGGGCACGCCTTCAAGTCTCTCTATGAGATTTGCATTCTTTATATTGTAGGAGGTATCCTCCCCCATATATCTGGATGAATAGATCCCGGGCTCCTTGTTAAGCTTATCGATCTCAAGGCCCGAATCATCGGCTAGACACATCTCTCCGGTCTTTTCGCAAAGCGCCTTTGCCTTTATTAGCGCATTTTCCTCAAAGGTCTTTCCGGTCTCCTCCACATCTATGTCAAAGCCGGCTTCCTTCATGGAAAGTACTTCAAAATCCGTATCGGCAAGGATCATCCGTATCTCCTTCATCTTGTTTTCATTGCCTGTAGCAAATATGAGCTTCTTTTTCATGGCTTTCTTATCCCCAAAATCCTATTACTGATCAAAAAAATCTTTCAAGCATATGTGCTGTAACACCCTTTCAAGCGTCAATCCACAGCTAATGCGTATATGCATATTTCGCTCGGAGAAATCTTAATCCGTATTCCCCGGATCATTAACATTCCCTGGCGCTTTTCGTCTTGCGGGTGGCTTTGGTCCCATAAACGAATATATATATGTCTTCATCATGCCGTTATAGATCTTTCGGTTTTTGTCGGCCTTTTTTCCCATATACTTTTCCACATCCTGATATCCCGTGATGATATATGCAGACCACGAATCGAGCCTTTTATATGCATCGGACAGCTGAGTGTAAAGCTCGGGCAGCTTTTCTTTTTCCCCTATTCTCTCACCGTAGGGCGGGTTTGATATTATAAAGCCGTATTTTCCGTGGTGGTTGAGCTCACTCACTGGTCTTTTCTGAAAATGTATGAGATCGTCGACCCCTGCATCCCTTGCATTCTGTCTGGCCGAGGCTGTCATGTCCGGATCTATGTCATAGCCCTGTATATCAACACTGTCTGCGGTTACCGTCTCATCGATCAGGTCGTTTGCTTCATTTACCGCATCGTACCAAAGCTTTTTTGCGATGATATTTCCCCAGGTCTCCGCGGTGAATTCCCTGTTCATGCCCGGTGCGATGTTCTTTGCGATAAGAGCCGCCTCTATCGGTATGGTGCCGCAGCCGCAGAAGGGATCCACAAGTATCCTGTCCTTATTCCACGGGGTCAGCATGATCATCGCAGCTGCGAGGTTTTCCGCAAGGGGCGCCTTGCTTACAAGCTTTCTGTAGCCTCTTTTGTGAAGCGACTCCCCGGACGTGTCTATCCCTATAGTAACAATGTCTTTAAGGAGCGTAACCCTCAGCGGATAGCTGTCGCCGCTTTCATCAAACCAGCTTACCTTATATACCGTCTTAAGCTCCTCGACCATGGCCTTTTTGATGATCGACTGGATGTCCGAGGGGCTGAAAAGCTTACTCTTAATGCTTGCGGCCTTTGCTACCCAGAACTTTGCATCTGCGGGTATGTATTCCTCCCATCTGACCGCCTTTGTTCCCTCAAAAAGCTCATCATAGGTCGTTGCCCTAAAGGAAGCTGCCTTTATAAGTATCCTCTCGGCTGTCCTTAGGAAAACATTGGCTCTGGCAACCGCCGCTGCATCGCCTGCAAAGGTTACCTTTCCGTCCTCCACGCTCTTTATCTCATATCCGAGATCGATGATCTCTCTTTTTAACACCGCTTCCATCCCAAAATGACAGGGTGCTATCAGTTCGTATTTTTTTTCCATATTTTTTCCGGCTAAAACCGTGCGGATCGTTACCTGATTTTTGATGAAAAATATCTAAAGAAGATGATACAGCATTCTCTTTAAAACCACAAGGTATTGTGGTATTATAAACATGTGACCACATGAGGTTTTCGGGGTTTTTTCAAAAAGCACAAGGTATTGTGGTTTCAGAAAAAATGGGCACTATTTAAAAAAAGAGGTTGTATTTTTAGAAAATCTATTATATAATCTTCAATGTAAGCGAGGGTCTACCCTTCAAAGGACTCTCATTTACGACCCCTTATTAATTATTTATACTCCCCTCATCGTAGCCCGTTGGTTCCCCCATCGGGCTACAAAACTGTTCAGGGGTAATTTCCCGTAAGACAATTAGACATACGCAAAGCGCCATGGAGGAACAGATGGATAAAAAAGAACTGGCACTGAAGAAACATGAGGAATGGATGGGTAAGCTCGAGATAAAGTGCAGAGCTGAGCTCAATGACATGAACGATCTGAGCATCGCCTACACTCCCGGGGTTGCCGAACCCTGCCTTAAGATAAAGGATGATACGGATCTTTCCTATAAATATACAAGACGTAGCAATATGGTAGCCGTGGTAACCGACGGTACTGCAGTACTCGGACTCGGCGATATCGGTCCCGAAGCCGGCATGCCCGTTATGGAGGGCAAATGCTGCCTCTTTAAGCGCTTTGGCGGCGTGGATGCTTTTCCTCTGTGCATTAAGTCCAAGGATGTAGATGAGATAGTAAACACCGTGGCTCTTTTAAGCGGGTCGTTTGGAGGTGTCAATCTTGAGGATATCTCGGCTCCTAGGTGTTTTGAGATAGAAAGAAAATTAAAGGAGCGCTGCGATATCCCGATCTTTCATGATGACCAGCATGGAACCGCTGTAATAGTGCTTTCGGGCCTTATCAATGCTCTCAAGGTGACCGGCAAAAAGATCGATGAAATCAGTGCCGTAATAAACGGCTCAGGTGCCGCAGGCATTGCGATAACCAAGCTCTTACTTAAGTCCGGACTTAAAAATGTAATACTGTGTGATACAAAAGGTGCTATCTACAAGGGCAGGGAGAACTTAAATCCCGTTAAGGAAGAGATGGCAGAGGTAACCAACCTTGATAAAAAGCAAGGGCAGCTTGCCGATGTGATAAAGGGTGTCGATGTGTTCATCGGTGTCTCCGCTCCGGGCGTGCTGACCGAAGAGATGGTGGCTTCAATGGCAAAGGATGCGATCATATTTGCCATGGCAAATCCCGTTCCCGAGATAATGCCCGATCTTGCAAAAAAAGCGGGCGCAAAGGTTGTGGGAACCGGAAGATCCGATTTTCCAAACCAGATAAACAACGTGCTTGCTTTCCCCGGTATCTTCCGCGGTGCTCTTGATGTGAGAGCAAGTGATATCAATGATGAAATGAAACTGGCGGCCGCTCATGCAATAGCATCCGTTATTTCTGATGATGAATTGAGTCCGGACAATATAATACCGGATGGTTTTAATGAGGCTGTGGTATCTTCAGTTTCCAAGGCCGTGGCTGATGCCGCAAGGAAAACAGGTGTTGCCAGGCTGTAGTGGGACATACCTTTCAGCGTGATACGATCCATACTGTTATTATTGTGATAACAGTATTTACAATAACGCATATAATTACAGCCCGGCTGATGTCAGCCGGGCTGTTTCTCTGTTGTTTATCAACACATTGTCAGTTTACACTGTTTTATCCCATAACAACTTCCACGTTGTATTCCTTCTTATCCTTCTCATAAGGGATGATGCAGCCGGAGATTTCTTTTCCGTCCACTACAAGCTTCTTTACGCCCTTTTCAACGTCATCGGGATTCTTTACGCTTATGTTGTACTTTGCTCCCCTGTACTCTCTGGTGATAGTAAAGTCACCAAAGCCCTTAGGTGTGCAGGGATTTATTGACAGACCGTTATGAGTGGGATATACGCCAAGGATATACTGTGAGATGTTCACAAAGGTCCATGCCGCTGTTCCGGTAAGCCATGAGTTCTTGCCTTCTCCGTGGAACTTGGCATCTCTTCCCGCTACCATCTGGCAGTAGATATAAGGCTCGGTCCTGTGGATCTCACTTATCTCTTCTGTATATGCGGGACAGGTCTTCTTGTAGATCTCAAAGGCTCTGTCTCCTCTTCCTACTACGGTCTCAGCTATGGATACCCAGGGATTGTTGTGACAGAATATTCCGGCATTCTCTTTGTACCCGGGCGGATATGAGGATACTTCACCAAGCTCCTCGTGATATCTTGTATAAGCAGGCTGTAAGATCATGATACCGTAATCGGTATCCAGTCTCTTCTTTACTGAATCGAGTGCCTTTATGGCTTCACCGGTCTCAACGCCTACTCCGGCGAGTACGCAGAAGCCCTGAGGCTCGATAAATATCTGGCCTTCCTCGCAGTCCTTAGATCCTACCTTGTTGCCATAGGAGTCATAAGCTCTTACGAACCATTCTCCATCCCAGCCGGCATCTGAGAGAAGCACCTTGTTCATCTCGGCTACCTCTGCCTCAGCTCTTTCGGCCTCTTTTTCATCACCCATGAGTCTGCACAGGTCTGCGTATTCCTTACCGTATTTTACAAACATTCCGCCTATAAATACGCTCTCAGCGACAGGTCCCTCAGAGGGTCCGAAGGTCTGGAAGGATTCTCCGGGATGCAGTGAATGACAGTTAAGGTTCAGACAGTCATTCCAGTCGGCACGCCCGATAAGCGGCAGCTTATGCGGTCCCTTATGGTTTACTATATAATCAAAGGATCTCTTAAGATGCTCCATAAGAGGCTTTGCTACTGACATATCATTATCAAAAGGAACGGTCTCGTTAAGGATCGAGAGATCTCCGGTCTCGCGGATATATGCGCTGGTTCCTGCAATAAGCCACAGAGGATCGTCATTAAAGCCGCTTCCTATATCGGAATTGCCCTTCTTTGTAAGGGGCTGGTACTGATGATAAGCGGATCCGTCTTCAAACTGGGTGGATGCAATATCGATTATCCTCTCTCTTGCACGGTCGGGTATTAAGTGAACGAATCCCAGAAGATCCTGACAGGAATCCCTGAATCCCATTCCTCTGCCAATTCCGGACTCATAATAGGATGCAGATCTTGACATGTTAAAGGTTACCATGCACTGATACTGGTTCCAGATGTTGACCATCCTGTCAACCTTGTCATTTGAGGACTTAACCGAATACTTGGAAAGAAGTGCCTTCCAGTAATCGTTAAGTGCTCCGAATGCACGGTCTACATCCGCATCGGTCTTATATCTGTCAAGCATCTCGTATGCTTTCTTTTTATTAATCACTCCGTAAGATTCCCACTTGTCATCCTCTTCGTTCTCGATATAGCCAAGTACGAATACAAATGATCTTGTCTCGCCAGGATTAAGTGAAATGTCTATCTGATGTGATGCTATGGGCTGCCAGCCGCTTGCCATTGAACCGGTGCACTTTCCGTTCTCAACAGCCTCGGGCTCTCCAGCACCTCTGTAGGAGCCGAGGAAGGCTTCCCTTATCGTGTCAAAACCGTCGATCTTACTGTTTACAGAATAGATCGCGTAGTGATTTCTTCTCTCTCTGTATTCTGTCTTATGGAAAATAGTGGAATCCTTGACCTCAACCTCGCCCGTTGAGAAGTTACGCTGGAAATTCCTGCTGTCATCATCAGCATTCCACAGACACCATTCAACATATGAAAACAGCTGAATATCCTTCTTTTCCGAAGAATTGTTCGTAAGCTTTATCTGGCTTACCTCGCAGGTATCATCCATCGGAACAAAGGTAAGTACCGACGCCTTTACATCTTTTTTCTCCGAGGTAAAACGGCTGTAGCCTATGCCGTGACGGCACTCGTAGGAATCAAGCTCGGTCTTTGTGGGCTGCCAGCCTGGATTCCAGACGGTATCGCCGTCCTTAATGTAAAAATACTTGCCGTTTATGTCCATCGGAACATCATTGTAACGATAACGGGTAAGTCTTAAGAGCTTTGCATCCTTATAAAACGTGTAGCCTCCGCAGGTATTTGATATCAGGCTGAAAAAATCCCTGCAGCCGAGATAGTTGATCCAGGGAAGCGGTGTTTTCGGGGTAGTGATAACATACTCTCTGGAAGCATCATCGAAATATCCAAATTTCATAGCTTTACCTCTCCATTCTCAAGTTTTCCATTTTAGGGTTTTACGGTTATGTGCCGGAGGCAGGAAAAATCCTGCGTTTCGGACCGCAAGGAGCAGTTTGGAAATCGTTTAAGTAAAAAAGAATAAACTGTCCCCTGTAAGAATTGATTATACATAATCATATTGGCAAAATCAATATAGAATGATAAATAATTGCAAGGTTTTGAGTGAATTTGTACAAAGATTTGTCTGTGGCGGGTTGAAATTCAGCAAATTATATAATATACTATTTCCGAAATCGTTTTCGTAAAGGATGGAAGCCAAATGGTCTCAATGAAGGATATCGCAAAAGCCTGTGATGTATCTGTAGCAACAGTCAGCAAGGCTCTCAACGACCACAGCGATATTAGCGTGGAGAAAAAACTCTTTATAAAAAACAAGGCTAAGGAGCTCGGTTATTTTCCCAATTCGTCTGCAAGAGCGCTAAAGACCAACCGTACCTACAACATAGGCGTGCTGTTTGTGGACGAAGCGGCAAGCGGACTCACTCATGACTATTTTGCCCATGTGCTTGACAGCTTCAAGGTCTATGCGGAATCAAAGAGCTACGATATCACCTTCATCAACTGCCAGGAGAAAAACGGACTTTCATATCTTGAGCACTGCAAATACAGGGGATTTGACGGCATCGTCATCGCCTGTGTGGATTTTTACGACCCCGAAGTCATCGAGCTCATCAATTCGGATATTCCCGTGGTCACCGTGGACCATGCCTTCGATCACAGGATCGCGGTTGTTTCCAATAATGTAGAGGGGATCAGTTCTTTGGTGAATTATGTATATGATATGGGGCACAGAAAGATCGCCTATATAATCGGTGATGATACATCGGTTACCCAGAATCGTATCGCAAGCTTCCACAGGGCTCTCAATGCTCATAAGATCATGGTTCCCGATCATTATATAAAGCGTTCCCATTACAGAAACCCCGAGAACGCCGAAAAGCTTACATATGAACTTTTGAATCTGAAAGACAGGCCGACGTGCATCTTTTACCCGGATGACTATTCCGCGATCGGCGGGATAAATGCGATCCATTCAAAGGGGCTCAGTATCCCAGGTGACATATCGGTCGTTGGCTACGACGGTTTCTTTGTATCGCAGGTGCTGTCTCCGAAGCTTACCACTTATGCGCAGAACACTACGGAGATAGGTCATCTTGCTGCAGGGAAGCTTATAGAATTGATAGAGAATCCCAGGATCACCGTGATCGAGAGAATCCTCGTCTCCGGAAAGGTTTTACCGGGGGAATCCGTGGGGAAATTGATCTCATAGGTTATTCGTAGCGAAGAGCATCTATCGGATTCATCTTGGCGGCTTTGCTTGCCGGGTAGTATCCAAAGAACACTCCTATCACCATGGAAAAGACTATCGAGATTATGATGCTTGATACCGAAGGTGAGGCTTCATAGCCAAGCGCCTTTGCGCCGACCGCACCGCCTACGATCCCGACCACTATTCCGATCATTCCGCCGACCGTGCATATCACTATCGCTTCCATTATAAACTGCACCCTGATCGAGCCGTTCGTTGCGCCGAGCGCCTTTCTGGTACCTATTTCCTTGGTCCTCTCCGAGATCGATACGAGCATTATGTTCATGACTCCGATGCCGCCCACGAGAAGTGATATCCCTGCGATAACGGATATGGCAAGGGACACCGTCGACAGCATGCTCGTAAACTCCGATATCATGCTCTCGAGTGAGAACGTCGTTACCTCAAAATCCTTGTTGTTGTGATAATACCTGTCAAAAAACCTCTCTATCCGTCCCATAAAGGAGGCCGAATTGACATCCTGATTTATAACAACGGTAAACTGCTCAAAACCCTCATCGTTGTGGGTCTTTCTGATCACCGACTGTACCGGGACATACATGTTGGTCCTCACATCCTTCGAAGGAGTCGATACATCATACATTGTAGCCTCATATTTGTACACTCCGACTACGGTGTAATCGTAAAACTTCTGTCCTATAACGATCTCCACTTCTTTTCCTATGGCGGATTCAGGATCCGAGTCAAAAAGGTTATCAGCGAATCTGTCAGAGACCAAAGCTACCGCCTTGCCGCCCTTGTATGCTTTTTCCGAGAGTGTGTTTCCCGCCAGTATATCTATTTTATTTGATAAAAAATAATCCGCATTTACTCCGTTTACTGACACATTTGCATAATTGATGCCTTTTGTGACCCTGCCTGATCCCAAAGATGCTTCAAGCGATATCCCCGCTATCTCATCGGGAAAAGTTTCCTTGAAATCCCTTATCATGTCTTCGGTGATCATATCCTTCTCACCCGGAGTCTTTCGGGCTGTGTAGCCTGAGAAGGTCATTCCGTCCTCTCTTCTCTCGTCTTCATCCTCCCTCTGCTCTATCCCGACAGTGATGTTGTTTGCACCCATCGCAACCATGGAACTTGAGATGGAATTGGTAAGGGAATTACCGACCGTCACGATCGCTATGACGGAGCCGATACCGATGATGATGCCGAGCATGGTAAGCAGGGCTCTTGCTTTATTTGCCCGAAGTGATGCAAAGGCGAGTGATATGTTTTCAAAAAAAAGCATCATACGGCTTTTCCGCTTCCTTTCCTCTCACCTGTAATCAGACCGTCCTTTAAGGTAAGTATCCTGCCCGTTTCCTCGGCAAGCTCAGGTGAATGTGTGATCAGCACGATCGTCTTTCCCTGTTCCCTGTTCAGTCTGTGAAAAATATCCATTATAAGCCTGCCCGTGCCCGAATCAAGCGCACCTGTCGGCTCATCTGCAAGGATGATCGCAGGGTCGTTTGCCATCGCCCGCGCTATCGCAACTCTCTGCTTCTGTCCTCCCGAGAGCTCATCGGGCATGTGCTTCATACGGTCTTCCATTTCAACCATCTGTAAAAGCTCTTTGGCTCTTTTGCTCCTTACGCTTCGCGGCGTATTCGAATAGAGCATCGGAAGCTCCACATTCTTAAGAGCCGATGTCCTTGCGACCAGATTGTAGGTCTGGAATACAAAGCCTATCTTTCTGCATCTTATGGCTGACAGATCCCTGTCTTTGGCCTTAAACATGTCAACCCCGTCAAGGTTATATTTTCCCTCCGTTGGTCTGTCCAGGGCTCCTATCACGTTCATGAGGGTCGATTTTCCCGAACCGGACTGGCCGACTACGGCCACAAACTCGCCCTCACTGACTGTCAGATCTATCCCATGCAGAACCTCAAGCTCATTCGGCATTCCGATGAAGTACCGCTTGATTATGTTTTCCATGGTTATGATCACCTTGCCGGGTTCTCTTTCATCGGCTGGAAGATGCGTGGTTGCGCCGTCTTTTTCATCGGAAGCTTCTGTGTCCGGAATCCTTGTTGCGACAGAAACATCAGAAACATCGGATACAGTCGGCTCAGGCTCTTCTATAAGGTCCTCGGCGGTATCCGTGATATCTTCTATGATGAGCTCTTTTTCTTTATTCTTCTTGGGTTCTTCTTTTTTCTTATCTTTTCTAAACATTACGACATTTGGGTCTTATGCCCATATATACAGTTTTGATGCATACGCATGGCTCTGCATCACGGTCCCATTATAATGTCTTCAAGGCTCAGAGTCTTATCGTCGGCGGAGGGCAGTACCACAACCGTTCCCTCCTTTATGCCGTCACCGGATATTTCAGAATAATAATCGCTCTCAAGGCCGACCTTAACGATGACCTCTTTCTGGTTAGCAGCCTCCTGTTCAGGCGTCGGTACTTCTTTTTTCCCGAAATCAAACAATCCCATAATGCCCTTCTTCTTTTCGGGCGTTTCGTCTGCATTCGGTATTATGACGGGCTTTGAGTTGTCAACGACATTTACGTAGCTTTCGCCGGAAGCTTTTTCATAGATCGCGTCATAGGGTACCGTCAGCACATCTTTTTTCTCATCAATAATGATCGAAAGCTTGGCAGTCATCCCCAGGCGAAGTCTGTCATCCGCCGTCAATATCCTGATCTTTACGGTGTAGGTTGCATTCGACGATCCGGACGACTGGCCGGAGGAGCCCGAGGATGAGGATGTGGTCGCAGTAGGTGCTATCGTATCCACAACGCCGTCAAGCTCATCATCCCTTGTGGCATCTGTCCTTATGACTACACGCTGTCCGAGCTCTATGTCGGGAATGTCATATTCATCTATCTCTGTGGATACATAAAAGGAATCGGTGTCCTGGATCGTCAGGATATTGCCGCCGGTAAAGCTGTTTCCCTCCTGCACGTCGATCTTGGTGACAAGACCGCTCACAGGGGCGGTCACCTGATAATTGTCCAGACTGTCAAGATAGTTTCTTAACTGTCTCTCAAGTGTGTTCGTGCTGTCTGATGATTTGATCGTATTTTTATTATATGTGTCTGCAGAATTGGCAAGTGTGTTCGAACCTTTGTATATCTCATCTATCAGAGCCTGCTTGGCATCATCGAGATTGAGCTGGGCTTTTTCCTGAGCCATGTACGCATTTGCGATCCGGTCTGCATACATCTGTTCCGCATCTTCGGGGCTCAACTCTCCGGAATCTATCTTATCCTGCTTTTCCTTTTTAAGGGTTCCGTATGCATCGCAGGCTTCATACAGATCTTTCTGTGCCCTGTCTATCTTGGTCTGAAGATCCCTTATGGTGATCGACTCTGTTCCGAAGCTGTAATAATATGCCCTTTCGCTGTTTCCGGAATCAATGTTCTGCACGGCCTTGTTTTCGGCTATATCCTGCTGTAGATCCGCAATTTCCTGATTGATGCTGTCAACCGTAAATGTCACGAGGAGATCGCCCTGTTCAACATAATCTCCCACAGAAACGTTTATATGCTCAACCTTGGTATCCTTCAAGGCTGCCGAGATCGTCCTCGTATCCTCGCTGACAACGGTTCCTGTGGTAGCCACTGTGCTCATCAGGTCTCTTTTTTCCACAGTCACTGTATCAAATGTGTCCTGCCCGAGCAGCATTTCTGTCTGTCTCTTAACGTCCTGAACTTTTCTGTAAACAAAAAAGCCGATGGCCCCCAATACTACAAGGACCACAAGCCATTTTATGATTTTCTTTCCACGTGCCGATTTATCCATATCCCCTTATCACCTCTGCAGGATCCTCCCCAGAATCCGCTTCGTACGACCGAAAGTACTTATTTTATTTTTATTGTACCGGGCTTACAGATCAGCTTTCGCTGATATACTGCCTGCACATATTCAATTATACAACCGTTTTATGTAAATATACAAATTAAAAAACGATGAACTCACAAGGTATCACACAGCAGAAAGTGCATATACGCTGCAAATCCAACCCGGAAATGCCTAAATCAGCGCTTTTAAACTATATGTCAGCCTTAAAAGCATTCGGACAGCTCCTCTGCCTCCCTTCGTATCTCGCCTGCAAGATAGAGCGAGCCGAGTGCCACGATACAGCCGCCAACGCCTGCCATTTTTACTGCGGTCCGCACTGCTTCTTTTATGCTCTTTTCTGATACAGCGGTCACGTTCTTGCTCTTAAGATATTCTGAGAGTGTATCCGCATTTACACTTCTGTCGCTGTCCGGAGTCACGCACACAAAACCCTTAGCAATCGGCAGGATCTCTGCTGCCATTTCGGGATAATCCTTATCCTGCAATACACCGATGAGAAATACTATATCTTTACCCGGCACAAGTTTCCTAAGGCTTTCGGAAAGAGCTTTCATACACTGTGGATTATGTCCTCCGTCGAGTATGAACAGAGGATCCGTGCTTAATATCTCCATCCTTGCAGGCCAGTGTACTTTTTTAAGACCTTCCCGTATTGCCGCTGTGGTTATGCGGATGTCTCTTCCGGTCTCTGTGTCTATGTATGATGCGCCGCTGTCCGTGTCTGTGCTTTCACAGGTGCCGGCGCCAGTTTCTGTGTTTATCCGAACGCCGCTTTCTGCAAGTATCTCCATGCCCGTGAGTACCGTTGCCACGTTATGAAGCTGATATTCACCGACAAGAGGGATCTCATAGGTCTCACCCCGCCATTTAAATATCTGTCCGTTAAAGCTCTCACTTACAGGTTCGATCTGTGAATGATCGGCTACCGTAAGGGGAGCCTTCCTGTCTTCACAGATTTTTTCTATAACCTCAAGCACCTCTTTATCCAGAGCATCATAGCAGATGCAGGGGGATCCCTCCTTGATGATACCGGCCTTTGTATGTGCGATCTCCGAAAGTGTGTTTCCAAGGTACTTAGTGTGTTCCAGTCCGATGTTCGTGATGACTGAAAGGAGCGGTGCGTCAATGACATTGGTCGGATCGTACTCTCCTCCCATGCCGACCTCAAGTACTGCGATGTCGCAGGATTCCTTTGCAAAATAAAGAAAAGCAGCCGCCGTCAGTATCTCAAACTGGCTTAGCGCCACCCCCATTTCTTCTTCGGCTTCTTTTACCCTGTCCATAGCCAGTGAAAGCTCATTATCAGGGATATCCTGCCCATTTATGCTTATTCTTTCGTTGTAACGGATAAGATGCGGAGAAATAAACAGTCCCGTTTTATACCCACATTCCTTAAGTATCGATGCAAACATTGCGCAGGTGCTGCCCTTGCCGTTACTTCCTGCAACGTG
Source organism: Lachnospiraceae bacterium (assembly GCA_024699595.1). The sequence goes on from JAILPG010000102.1 coordinate 13,961, forward strand.
GATGTAACGCAGCTTTTTTTCGGGATCTCCCAGGAGCTTTAAGAGTTTTTTCTCGTTATCAAGCCCCTTTTTTTCCCTGCTGAGTCCGTGACTCTCTATGTATCTGATCGCTTCATCTGCTGTCATGATCTTATCCCTCAAAACTCCGGCGAAATCGGCAAAACCCCGGCGGAATCGGCAGAATCCCGCTGAAATCCGCAATTAACAGCGCTTATGGCCGGCCGGTTTCGTTACCGCATTCGTCAGTGCAGGTTGTTTACTATCCCTATCGAAATATATCCGTCTATTATCGCCCTCACGTCGGTGCCCGGCTCCGCATCCTCGTAATAGGTGCCGTCTACCATAAGCCTTAATGTCCCGTCAGGAAGCAGCTCTTCCCTGTATTTATCATGATAGAAGGAGTTCTCTGCTACCACTCTGTCTTCAAGTATGCCCTTAAACTCCTTAAGCGGACATTTGGGGAAATTCACGTTCCAGACCTGATTGAAGGCAAGCTTTCTTTCCATGAGATCTAAGATCACCTTAGAAAGATAAGCATCCGTCACCTCATGCAGGCATTCGTAGCCTTCGCTCAAAGCGATGGCGTGCATGCCGACACAGGCTGCCTCAAGCGCTGCGCCGACCGTTGCCGAATACTGTATATCGGATCCTGAGTTGAACCCGTTGTTTATGCCTGAAAGAACAACATCAGGCTGTTGCTTCACGATATTTTTAAGGCCGAAGCGGACACAGTCCGCAGGTGTTCCCGAAGAAGCATATGCTTCGACTCCCTCCACGGGAAAATCCACCTTTATGACATCTATGGGTTCCCTTAATGTGATGCGGTGAGACATGGCGCTGCACTCTTTCTGTGGAGCGACTATGCAGACCTGCCCCAGTTTTCTGCACGTTTCTGCAAGGCGGAGTATACCGTCGGATTCTATTCCGTCATCGTTTGTGATCAAAAATCTTCTCATTTTTTTCCTCATAATTACAACAGCCCGCTCTGTTTACACGAGTGGGCTGTCTTAAATAGCTTTGTGATCTTATTCTACATTTTCTTTTCGAATATCATTTCCACCTGCCAGCCCCGGATACTGACCTTTACCTCGTCGGCAATATTGGCAACTATCGACTTTTCCAG
>JAILPG010000103.1 GCA_024699595.1 Lachnospiraceae bacterium
TAAGGCCCGGCCCGTGACCTTTTTTTCCTTATCCGTACCATCCTCTCCCTCCATGCAAATATCACTTAAGCGTGCCACGCAAAGAAGGAGGATAAAACCTGCAGTTCCCACAAAGACCGCTGTCTTTGAATACTGAAGCGATACATAGAGCTCATAGAATGAAGCCAGTACAAACATGACGGCAAAAAGCCTGTTTTTTAAGTATCTGCATATGAGAAAGGTCACAGCCGTCATTGCGGCAAAAATCATGATGTACTGAAGAATACTGTGCCATCTGACCGAGGGGATCAGGGAATTTAAAAAGACCAGGAGACGGCCGTAGATCACGTTTGAATATATCAGATGATGATCCCTCATTCCGTAGGCTCCCTCGGAGATCATGGAAAGAAATGCATCATCGTTTTCCTCAAAAAAAGGGCAGAACAAAAAAACGGATACAATAAGTGCAGCCGCATTTATGATAAGCGAGAATATGAGATCATTTAACTTATATTCCTTTTTCATAAAACCTCATCATATGATCACAGATTTCACATCCGGCTTTATGTTAAACGAAGTAAAGCGGGATCTGTGCCCTAGGAGCGCGAATGGATGATCACATACGCTATCGGGATCAGATACACCACCGCTATAAGGGCTGCAAAGAAGAACAGATAGACCGGTGTAAGCCATCCTTCCACATCTTTGCTGAGTATTTCCATCTCTTCCCTTATGACTTCGCCCGACGAATATTTCATATAACAAAACAGCAGATACATGATCAGTCCCGCTACGGTTACCGCAGCACCCGCTCCCATACCGGGGGGAGTATAGCTCATGCTTACCGTATTTATGCCTGAATACAGCGGAATAGCCGTAAAAAGACCGTTATAGGAGTAGGCTATGTCAGTCTTCCTGCCGTTTACCTTAAGCTCCCATCCCTTATCATACGCAACGGGAAGAAGCATTACGGTACTCCCCGTCTCCTCCTCTATATCGGTCGTAAATACAATGCTCCTCTTTCCGGTGACGATCTCCTCATCAAGGTCTTTGTAAGAGTCACATAAAAGCTCAAGCTTGTTGAGATCAAGCTCGCTTATGTATACCGGCTGAGGGTTAACATCCTCAGATATGTTACAGTCAATGATCACTGTTACGGTCTCATTTTCGAAAGTTCCGAGATAAACCGCATTATTGTTGAAATGCGACGGGTAAAAGACATTGCCTTCGTCCTTTATATCAGGTATCTCCACAGGTCCCGTCTTATCCTTGTCGGAAACGGTTATCATGATGTTCTTGTCTTCCGTATCATAGCAGTTGCAGGTAAGATACAGCGCTTTTTTTCCTTTTACTATCCTTGAAAGGACCGTTCTCTTTACAAGCGCTCCGGGAACATCCTTGCTCTCTATCATCTCGCTTTTTATCTGGGCATCCTTATCGATCACCAGCTGGTCATTTCTGATGATCCATTTTGCGATCTCCTGCTCCATATCCGTATCGGCTCCGGTCATGGCCCGGTAGATCTGGTTCTGATAATTCACCATATCCCTGGTCTCCATTTCCGAATCATAGATCGCATTAGCATAGACGGGTATGGCAAAAGGAAGAGTATACCTGCATTTGTACAGGCCGTATTCCCTTGTCTCTCCCGTGTTGTGATCCACCGTGACCTCCGCACTGTCGACCTTCTTATACAGCTCGGGATCAAGCTCCTTTAAGCTTACAACATCCCTTACCCCGATAAGGGCGTCGGTAAAAGCAGTGCCTCCGGAGTCAAGAAGTCTTGTAAAATGAATGCTGTAGCCCCATTTTGCCGCATCCGTCTGCATCTGCTTGGGTACAAGATGGGTCCAGTTGGAAAGAGCCGATCTCTTAAGCACCAGCCCGTAATTTGCATTCAGGCTCTCATCGGGATTCTTGATCCTGTATATCGGTTCGGCGGAGAGCTCAAAATCCTCCATGAGCTGTCTGCATATCCTTATATACTCACCTTCCTGCTCGGGCTCTTCACTGTAGCCCGTTACGAATGTCGGCTTTCCGTACATAAGGAAGCTGTAGCAGAGGATCTCGATGACAAATATGATCACTGCAAAGGAATAATGGCTTCCCTTTTTCCATAAGAACAGAATTAGATATGCGGCAAAAGCCGCCGCCATCATAGCTGCAGTAACATGAAATACATCCCTGACCATCATGCCGGGATGATTATTATATACGGCCGTAAATATCAGAAATACGGTAAGCGATGCAAACAATCCGAAAAGTGAATATACCTCAAAAGGACTTTCCTCATCCTTTTCGATGAAGATACATGCCGAGTATGCAAGAGCAAAATATATGATGAATCCGTTTCTGACAGGGTACTGCACATATGAGCCGAAATGCCAGATAAGATTTATGTTCTCAAAGAAAAGCTCAAGCGTCATCATAAGGATCAGGAATAAAGCGGTAAAAAAAAGCCTCCTGTTCTTCCTGTGCCTTATCATGCCTGCAAGCACGGCCGCAAAAAGAAACGGCGTATTGAACAAAGACCACCATCTCGTGGTATATGCGGGGGATATCTGGCTTAAGATGTCCTTATACATCGAAAGGATCCCGCCGTCAGAGCTTTCGTTTCCAAACCTTGCGGAGGAAAGTGTCTGGGTAAGCTGGGGGACCATGATAAAGCACGAGATCATAAGGGCAAATACGGTAGCGGCAAACAGCTCCATTATGTATATCCTTTTTCTGTCCTCTGTCTTAACATATATCCTTTCAGATGCTGCATACAGACCGGTAAACAGAAGCAGGAAAAGCAGTATCATAAAGCTTAGATAGTAACTGTTTATCGTAATGAGCGTAAGCAGTACCGTGTAGCCTGCTATCTTTCCCTCTTTTATAAGCCTGTCATAATAATACATGAGAAGAGGAAACAGAGCCGCGATATCCATCCACTGGTTGGTGATGTATAACATCAGTACAAAGCCGCAGAAAGCATAGCCCACAGAGACCGTCACTTCATACAGATAGGGAAGCTTAAAGGTCTTGTGCACATAAAAGTACATCGCATAAGTCATGACCGATATCTTGATCAGATGAAATACGGACAGGCTCTCAAGCAGATGTTCTCTCTTTACAAACAGAAAGAAGAGATTGAAAACGGACAGATGGCTGCAGCCGGAGGTACTCATTGCCATATTGGTGCCAAGTGCCGTGTAAAAATCATAAAACAGGGCCTTAGTCCCGTGCAGCGCATCATAAACATGATAATAAAACGCAGCTATCTGCTGTGCCATATCATAGTAATCTATGGTCTCTTTTCCAAACGGATAGATATTCTTGATACAGAGAACGATACTGTATAAAAGGACCGTAATAAATACGGGACAGGCATATTTTTTTATTTCGTCTATCTTTGTGCGAGACATAAAAGCTCCCATTCATCTTCCATCTTAATGTCGGTATCGCACAGGACACCGTTTCCGTCATACATCGGATGCACCATCACTTCTATATCCTTACTTGACAGAAGCTTTTTTAATCTTTCCGGATCATTGTTTACATAGTCCCTGAGATCCCTGTATGATCCGAAAAGATCGGTATGGTCTGTGCCCACGCGCTTTACAGCGGTATTATAGATGGTCTTGTATATCCTGTTTGCCGGGTTTCCTCCATGGTACATGTTCCTTGACAGTCTCACATACTTAAAGCCGTACTCGTCATTCAGCTTACAGAGAGCCCTGTATACGGGATAATTTGTGTGAACGTGGTGATGTGAATCTATATGAAGCTCAGTAAGCCCAAAGGAGAGAAACTTCTCGATCTGAGCCTTAAATTCATCTCTTATCTGGCTTATCGAAAGATCATCCATATACAGTCTGTACCTTGCCGCATGATAAAATGCGGCATTAAACTGTCCGTTATCCGCACAGATCAGAGGATTATCCTTTATGCCCTGACTTAGCGGCATTCCGGAGGTGATATTTAAGTGAAGGCCGGTCTTATCGGCAAGTCCTGCCTTTTTTATAAGCTCTGCAGCCTCCCCTGCGTAGGGCATGTTTGCCATGAGGGTGGTATGCGTGATATATCCTTTTTCGAAAGCTTCAAGGATCGCCCTGCTAGTGCTCTCATCCAATCCGAAATCATCGGCATTAACGATCATTGACACCGCAATTTTCTCCAATTATACTATACTGATGCCACGAATTGCTTCTAATATGAAGCATAGGTTCCAAGGTCAAATCCTCGTTCGTGCAAGCACGACTCGGCTTTGAACCTTTTGACCCCGGCATCAGTATTATATCATATATATCTTAATATATCTTAACCGGAAAAATGAATGCCCTGAAACCAGTATGCAAAAAATATCTTCCTGCCGCAGTATTTGTACTGTCAGCAGTCATACTTATCATCAAATGCTTTTACGGCTTCTGCTGGTCGGATGAGAGCTTTTATCATGCAACGACCCTTAAGTTCTTTCAGGGGGATTCCATCTTTAAGAACGACTGGTTTCCAACCCAGCTCTCTTCCATCATCCTCCTGCCCTTATTTTCCCTGTATATGAAGATAAACGGCGGAAGCGAAGGTATTATCCTGTATTTCAGGATCCTGTTCGTGGTATTTTCCGTTATTAACTCAGTGATCCTTTATAATGTGCTAAAAAAACACATCCATATTCACACCGCTCTGCCGGCAGCGGTATGCATGCTGTTCTATACGCATTTAAACATCGCGACCCTTTCCTACTATACCCTTTCGACACAGTGCTTTGTGATGGCGATGCTGTTTGTGTATGATTATGCCAAAGATTTAGGAAAAACGCCGGCCGGATCAGAAACTTCCACAGATGTTATGCAGGGATGCGCAGGAAAAAGATCCGCTCTCATCATAGCGGGTGTTTACTTTGCCATAAGTGTTCTTGCTCTTCCCACGATGGCTTTAGGATACGTTCTGTTCGTTCTTGCAGCCCTTGTTCTGATACCTACGCATTCGCTCTTAAACAGGCTCTCTTTCGTAAACATAGACAAAAAGATCCTTAAGGACATCCTTATATTCACGTTTTTTGGAATACTTATCCCTGCCGTGCTCTTCTTTATATTCATGTTCTTAAATGTAAAGATTTCGGATTTTATCGCAAACATCCCTTATGTCCTAAGCGATGACGAGCATGGCACAAGTCTTTTGTATCCGATAAGGAAATTTTTCATAAGCATCACGCAGGTGTTTGGAAAGGCATCATACCTAAGCGGCCTTATCATCTTTGTTTCATTTGTATTTCAGAAAAAGCTCAGGGAAAACAAAAACCGCATCCCCAAGCTCATCATCCTTATCCTTTTATCCGTTCTGTTTTTCTATGATCTGACGATTGCATGGACTCACACGGGTTATGTGTTTACGGCACTCTGCCTGTTCGCACTCCCGTTATTCTTTATGACAGAGAAACATGATACGGCAGCCTTCTTTACATTCTTTGCGGGCGGCATGCTCTTTTCCCTGGTATACAGCTATTCCTCAAACGGATATCTGTATGTACTTTCTATGGGACACTTTATCGCAGCCATCGCAGGATTCATCTTTATTGATAGCTTTGTGGGAGAGCTTTCGGAAGTGATCGCTGATAACGCCAAGAATAAAGAGAATACTCATACAAAGAGCATCCTTCCAAAGCTCTGCCTGATCATAACCATAGCGGTCATTACCCTCACTCCGGCAGACTCCATATATCTTAGAATCAACAATATATACAGGGATGCCCCCTTAAACATGCTGACCCAAAAGATTAAAGGAGGTCCGGCAAAGGGACTGTATACCACAAAAGAGCATCTTGAAGCCTACAATACGGTACTGCATGTGATAAGTGAATATTGCATGAGAGATAACATCAATGAACAGACCGGATGTCTGCTGATCTCAAAGCTCTTACCCTTCGGATACCTCTGTTCCGATCTTAAGTCGGGGGCACCGACTGCATGGAGAAATATGATAAGCAGTGAAAGGTTAATGGAATACTATGAGCTGAATCCCGATAAGATCCCTGACGTGGTACTGATACTTGATAAGGAGTACGGTGCCTATGATACCTGCGGCGATGTGGAGGCCGATCCTTCTCCCAATGAAAATGAGCTCTCAGGGCCGTTCATGGATTACTTAAACGATCATGGTTATATATGCACAGATGTGGAATGCGGAACCGTTTACCGCAGATAAACGCCGTAAAATACGGTCATATCTGCGTTTTCTCAGTTCTCAGAAGGCTCCTTAGAGATGTGGTCATTATTTACAAAGACCATCTCAGTCACATGCTCATACAGCGCAAATACCACAAGCGGCACTATCTGTAAGAGCACTCTGTTTCCCGAATCCCCGACACCTTCCTGAAGAGTGTTTTCCCTGGCAAAGCTCACCGCAAGCGTAAGCAGCAGATATTCCAGTACAAAGACATCGGTGATCTTTGGCTTTATTGGCATTTTATCAATAAGCGTACAGAAGACGATAATGATACAGACCGAAAGAACTGCGACCGGGAAGGTTCCCCATCCGGATCTGTTCATGAGATTTTTTGAAAATACGATGAGATTATCCGTAAACAGCTCTCTGTCCTTAAAATACAAAACGGCATTTACAAGCACCAGTCCACCGGTTATAAGCTTTCCCATATGCCTGTCAAAAAGCTTCACTCTTCCCCTTACAAAAAGCATATAGACAAAGGAAAGAAGCAGGGCCGACAGCCCGATAACAGCCTTACTCTTTGTAAGGAAGGTATACGGTGCATTTATATCCATGCGTACAAAGATCCTTATGTCATAGAGAAGCTGCAGCACAAACTGCGGAAGGATGAGAGCAAAGGAAAGCATACCGTTTGACAGCTCAAGCATGGAAACGATAAACAAAAGCAGTATCGCCATTATCGTCCCCTCCATCCTGAGTGTTGACATCGCAGTGACCATGAAAACGACCGGTATAATGTCCTTATCCGTCATCATACCCTTCTTCCCTGACTTTCTCTTATCTGACAGTCCTGACAACAGATAATAGCAGATAAACATATATTCCATGAAATACATGTTTGCCATGACCCATTTCGAGATGATGATAAATGGCATCTGGGACATGAGAAACAGAAGGCCGAAAAGGGCCGTTATCAGACTCTTTTTCCTGTCCTGCGCGCTTTTATATGCACAGCTAAACAGTGCATAAAAGAAGATGCACAGGAAATTCAGGTTGAAAAACGTAAGGATCCCAAAGCTTTCGTTAAAGGAAAAGAGATGCGGAAGCGTCCCGATCACGGCGGCGCCGAGCCCGACATCCGTAAGCATCACGTTGAACTCTCTCCTTAAATGTCCGTAATTCACCAGCGCCTGGGGGTAGAGATTAAAATAATACATGGAGTCGTTTGAAAGGCTGACCGACAGTATCCCCGAAACGGAAAACAGAGCCGTAAGGACGAAGATGCATATCCCCGTAACGATCATTTTCTTTGAATAAGGACTCCATTTAAACAGGCTTTCCTTATCTTTTTCCCGTCCTTTTGCAAGCAGTCTGAATAAAAGAGCTGCAATCACAAAAAATAAAAGTGCGGCAAGCATTTTTTTAAATGAAAATCCGATATCAGTTACCAAAAGCAGATAGCCCGAGATCACATAGAGGGACAGGCCCACCGGAAAAGCGGTAAGCATAAAAAGAGGGCTGTCCGTAAAAAAGTCA
>JAILPG010000198.1 GCA_024699595.1 Lachnospiraceae bacterium
TCAGAACTGTCTGAAAGAATGATGGCCGGTACCTGGTATTCTTCAGCGACTTTTCCTGCAAGTATACCGATAAGACCCTCACTGATACCAGGAAGATATGCTACAATGGGTGCCTGATCCTTTAAGGGAGAGCTATCGATCGCTTCTTTTAGTTTCCTGTAAGCTATCTGTGTCTGTTCTTTCCGACGGTTATTGATTTCGACAAGCTTCATTGCAGATACTCTTGCTTTTTCATACGGTCCGTCGAACTTAAGGAGATCTACAGCTTCTGTTGCATCCCCAAGCATTCTTGACACTGCATTTATTGCAGGACCTAGAAGGAAGCCGCAGTCATGAGCGGTTAAGGTATCGGCAGCATTAAAAGCCTGAACCAGAGCGTAAGTCCCGGCAGTAGTAGTATTTCTGGGCTTGAGACATCACAGATCCTTCTTCATGAGAGCCTTGATGAGATCGCAGAAAGGCTTGGTGAGAGCCGGATGTATGTTATACCGTCCTCTGTGCATGAGGTTCTCGTAATTCCGGTAAGAGGAGAGTGCATAGATATCGCAAATATGATCCGCGAAGTAAATGATACCGTGGTTTCTAGAGAAGATATCCTGTCATATAATCTGTATCTTTATGATGCTGAAGATAAGATGATAAGGATAGCATCCACCGGTACACCCTGCACCCTTAGAGCAGCAGCTTAGGAAGCTCATACGTTTTGAAAAGATAAGGCAAAGGTAGATCCTTTGTCTTTTCTTTTTCTGCTGTATATTGTGTATGTTTTATCTTGAAATACAAGATATTGACGTGTTTGTAATAAAGGGGTAAGATATCTACGATAGAGGCGAAAGCCTGAAAATGGTTAAAGAAAAAAGGAGAATGTTATGAACAAGACAGAATTAGTTGATGCAATGGCTAAGAAGTCCGGATTATCAAAGAAGGATACTGCAGCAGCACTTGATGCTTTCACCGAGACAGTTGCTAAGACACTTAAGAAGGGTGACAAGATCCAGCTCGTTGGATTTGGTACATTTGAGGTTGCCAAGAGGGCAGCAAGAGAGGGTAAGAATCCTCAGACCGGCGCTAAGATCAAGATCCCTGCAAGCAAGGCTCCTAAGTTTAAGGCAGGTAAGGCTTTCAAGGATACTGTTAACAAGAAATAATGTACTTGATTTTCTTCAAAATGAGGACAGGCACCACCGTTGGTGACCTGTCCTCTTGTTGTCTACCTTGTTCTAAAGCCCCTTTCGTTCTCCACGATCGGGATAGTCTTTACTTCCATATTTGTGATCCTTACATATGTCCCGCGCTCTACAGACAGTATAACCTCATCTATCTGTGCTTCCGTGCCCTGTATCTCCATGCTCACGGATCCGTCGTATTCATTATGAACCCATCCGGTCACGCCAAGAGAAGATGCAGCTATCTTAGCCCGGTATCTGAATCCCACGCCCTGAACCTGGCCATAGAAACGTATCAATTTTCTAATAACTTTACTCATGATAATCCTTTGAATATTTGTGTGAAATAAGTATATCACATGGGAAAAAGATATAAATAGAAATGAAGTATTAAGCCGATATATATAATAACAAGGAGAAATATCTCCAATAATAGCAAGGAGGCACTATGAAAATCTCATTAACAACCTATTGAAGGCACCGGGACTAAGACACACATTTGGTTCCGGTGTTTTCAAGTGTAGAGAAAAGTGCGAGGAGTTTGATATGAGAAGGAAAGCATTATCTATTCTGACTATATTGGTTATCATAAGTTCATGCGTATTTTCGGGATGTAAAAAGGATAGCATTGAACCGTCGGAAAATGACACTGTGCAGCAAGAACACATGGAAGAAACCGTAGATACAGAGAATGTAATACCGGAAGATCCGGATAACGGTGATACAGAAACTGATCCATACATTGATGAAGAAGATTTTGATGGTGATACACTCATCCCGCTTGATCAGGCTGAACTTAATAAATTTACAGAATTTGTAAGGAGAGCTGATGCATATGGATTTCTGCTCTCTGAATACGAATCACCGAAGGATGTTTCATTGGAAAAAGTCTTCTATATGGGTGCAGGTCTGAATGAGGAGGCATCAAATGAGGAAGCATCAGCCTATCTTAAAGCAACCGGGCAGGAAGAAATATATACGACATTAATGAAACTTGATAAACAGAAGGTGTATGACCTTCTTGGAAAAAGGCTTGACTGTGATCCTAAAGATCTGAACCTTGATGAAATCGGTGTTTATATCGCTGAGTATGATGCCTACTTTTATGAAGAGTCGGATGTCAATTATGTAGAATATGAATGTATCAGCGGACTTGATAACGGGTTTGGATATGAACTTGAATTTAAGGCTGTAGGTGAATGCCCGCCCGGATTTTCACAGGTACGTACTTTAGTGACCGGAAAAAACGGCGAATACAGGTTCATGTGGAACGAAAGCGAGGAATTAAGCAGCAGC
>JAILPG010000218.1 GCA_024699595.1 Lachnospiraceae bacterium
GCTATCTTTATAGACGCTGTTGTTGCGCCATGGATTGTAAACATGCAAAGTGCGACTTTTATCAAAACACATCTTCTCATCAGGCGTCCCAGCCTTATTGCGAAAAGGCTGATGATGTGTACCACGGGAGACTTCCCGTACATGTCAGATGTCTTATCGATGAGGCGGCGAACATCGGTCAGATCCCGAACCTTGAGAAGCTCATGGCAACAATACGAAGCCGTGAGATATCTGCGACCCTTGTGCTGCAGGCGAAATCACAATTAAAAGCAATCTACAAGGACAATGCCGATACGATCATTGGAAACTGTGACAGTCAGGTATTCCTTGGAGGCTCTGAGCAGACAACCCTTAAGGATCTCAACACCACGCTCGGTAAAGAGACGATAGATATGTATAACACAGGGGAGACCAGGGGAACAAGCCAGAGCTACAACATGAATTATCAGAAGTTGGGTCATGATCTTATGAGTATCGATGAGCTGGCTGTGATGGACGGCGGGAAATGTATCGTCCAGGTCAGGGGTGTAAGACCATTTCTGTCGGATAAGTATGACCTGACACAGCACCCGATGTACAAATACACTTCGGATGCCAACGGTAAGTATCGATTTGATATCGAGAAATACCTGGATCACAACTTAATACTGAAACCCGATGATGTATACGAAGTCATCGACATGGATCAGTAAGTCAGATCCGAACCAAGATTAAGAAGCTCTTTGGGAGACCAGGGGGCTTTTTATTATGCGCGCATATCTGCGGGTCAGTCGACGGGCCCGCGGAAAGACAACTGAATATCGCGTAACTAATAACAAGCAATTAAACGGAGGATTTATATCATGGCATTTTTCAACAGCGCAGTAGGCGTACTTCAGACACTCGTAGTTGCACTTGGTGCAGGTCTTGGCATTTGGGGAGCTATCAACCTCATGGAAGGTTACGGTAACGACAACCCCGGTAGTAAGAGCCAGGGAATGAAGCAGCTGATGGCCGGTGGTGGTGTTGCACTTATCGGTATCACTCTTGTTCCTTTGCTTTCCGGACTCTTCTGATCAGACGAAGAGAAATAGCTTAAGCACACGGACAGGAGCCGGGGCAGAGGATCCCGGCTCCAAAGGCAAAAGGAAGAGGAGGTTAACGTGGACAGCATACTTCAGTCGATTGAGGACTGGTTCAGGGGGCTGCTCGTATCCGGGATCATGAATAACCTGGGAAATACCTTCGATTCGGTAAACAATCAGGTAGGACAGATAGCTGCTGAAGTCGGAACTACACCGGCAGCTTTTTCCCCTTCGATCTTTAACATGATCCGGACGATATCGGAGAACGTGATCATGCCGATAGCGGGGATAATCCTTACATTCGTGGCAGTATACGAGCTCATCCAACTGGTCATCGCGCGAAATAATCTGGCACATTTTGAAACCTGGATCTTCTGGAAGTGGATATTCAAGACTTTTGTAGCAGTGACACTTATCACAAACACGATGAACATCACGATGGCGATCTTTGATGTGGCGCAGTATGTAGTGAACAATGCAGGAGGCATCATTGGAAGCTCAACAGCGATAGATGCGAGCACTTTAACGACCATGCAGAGCACTTTGGAAGCTATGGATATCGGACCTTTGCTTTCGATATTCCTGCAGTCATTTGTCGTGCAGTTCCTGATATACATCTTATCAGCGCTTATCTTCGTCATCGTATACGCGAGGATGATCGAGATCTATCTCATGGTAAGCCTTGCACCGATACCCTTTGCGACCTTCGGAAACAGGGAGCAGGGGATGATAGGGCAGAACTACTTAAGGTCATTATTTGCACTGGGATTCCAGGGATTTCTGATCATGATATGCGTCGGGATCTATGCGGTACTCATTCAGGGTATATCGTTCTCGACAGATATCATCGGCTCCCTGTGGGGAGTCATGGGTTACACGATCCTTTTAGCATTTACGCTGTTTAAGACAGGATCTGTAGCCAAGGCAATATTACATGCACATTAAACGAAAGGAATGGTTATGGCAGCATCATATATTTCGGTACCTCGTGATCTGACGAAGGTGAAGAGTAAGGTGATGTTCAATCTGACGAAAAGACAGCTGATCTGCTTTAGCGTGGCGGCGCTCTTCGGAGTGCCGTCATTCTTTTTGATAAAGCAGATAGCATCCGTAAGTACAGCAGCCATAGGGATGATGGTGATCATGATGCCATTTTTCTTCCTGGCTATGTATGAAAAGAACGGACAGCACCTTGAAGTCATCTTGGGACATTTGATCGAGGCGACATTCGTAAGGCCAAGACAAAGGCCTTATAAGACAAATAACAATTATGCCGCACTTGGAAGGTATAAAGACGCGGAAGAAGAGATCATGGAGATCGTGATGTACTCTTACGCGATGAGACCGGAGAAAAAGGCGAAAGGAGGAGACGAGCTTGATACCCTTTTTTAATAAGCAGAAGACAAGAGACATCAAAATGCCTGCACATCTAAACCGTGCAGAACAAAAGGAAGTAAGAGCGATCATTGATAAAGCCCGTAATGATGACGGGATCCCGCGCACGGCTCAGCAGAGCATCCCGTTCGAGCGAATGTTCCAGGACGGCATCTGCAGGGTCGGAACGGACTATTACACAAAAACGATACAGTTTCAGGACATCAACTATCAGCTGGCACTGCAGGAGGATAAGACAGAGATATTTGAGGAGTGGTGTTCATTCCTTAACTTCTTTGACAGTTCCGTGCATTTCGAGCTTTCATTCATGAACATGGCAACGGATGTGGAGGATTTCAGATCCAGTATTGCAATCCCGCACAGGAGGGACGGGTTCAATTCAGTAAGAGATGAATATTCCACGATGCTCTTTCATCAGATGGAAGCCGGAAACAACGGACTTACGAAGACAAAGTATCTTACTTTCGGTATCCATGCTGAATCCATGAAGGTGGCAAAGCCCAGGATCATCCACATCGAGACGGACATCCTTAATAACTTTAAGAGACTGGGTGTACAGGCAAAGGTCTTAAACGGCAGGGAGAGGCTTTTCCTTATGCATCAGCAGTTCCATATGGGAGATAAGGAGAAGTTTTGCTTTGACTGGAAATACCTGACAGGCTCCGGGCTTTCTGTAAAGGATTTCATTGCACCCAGCGGATTTGAGTTTCCAAACGGCAGGAGATTCAAGATGGGAAGCCTTTACGGGGCCATGAGCTTTTTATCCATTGATGCATCGGATATCAGTGACAGGATGCTTGCAGATTTCTTAAACATGGAGTCCAGCCAGATCGTGACGATGCATATCAGGTCTGTGGACCAGAACGAGGCGATAAAGACCGTAAAGCATACGATCACCGAGCTTGACAGATCAAAGATCGAGGAGCAGAAGAAGGCGGTCAGAGCCGGTTACGATATGGATATCATTCCGTCCGATCTTGCGACATTCGGCAAGGATGCCAAAGCGCTCTTAAAGGAGCTGCAGTCGCAGAACGAGAGGATGTTCCTGCTCACATTCATCATCATGAACACAGGCAGGACAGAGCAGGAGCTTGAGAACAATGTCTTCCAGGCAAAATCGATAGCACAGAAGCATAACTGCAATCTGGTACGTCTCGATTTCCAGCAGGAGCAGGGACTTATGAGCAGCCTTCCGCTTGCAAATAACCTCGTTGATATCCAGCGTGGTATGACGACAAGCTCAACTGCGATCTTTGTGCCGTTTACAACACAGGAGCTGTTCCAGTCGGGTGATGAGAGCCTTTATTACGGGCTTAACGCATTATCTAACAACCTGATCATGGTGGATAGGAAGCTTTTAAAGAACCCGAACGGTCTGATCTTAGGTACTCCCGGTTCCGGTAAATCATTTGCCGCAAAGAGGGAGATAGCCAATGCGTTCCTTGTCACGGATGATGATGTGATCATATCGGATCCTGAGGCAGAGTACTCACCGCTTGTAGAGAAGTTCGGAGGGCAGGTCATCAAGATCAGTCCCACGAGTACGCAGTATATTAACCCGATGGATATCAACATGAACTATTCGGATGATGATAACCCGATCGCACTTAAGGCAGACTTCATCTTATCGCTCTGCGAGTTGATCGTAGGCGGTAAGGAAGGCCTGCAGCCTGTAGAAAAGACAGTCATCGACCGTTGTATCCATCAGATCTATCACAGGTATTTTGATAATCCGGGACCGGAGAACATGCCGCTTTTGGAAGATCTGTATAACGAACTGTTAAAGCAGGATGAGCCCGAAGCAAGGCACGTAGCCACAGCACTTGAGATATATGTGAGCGGTTCGCTTAACGTATTTAATCACAGGACGAACGTGGATATCACGAACAGGCTTGTGTGCTACGACATCAAGGATCTGGGCAAGCAGTTAAAGAAGATCGGGATGCTGGTGGTACAGGATCAGGTCTGGGGAAGAGTCACGGAGAACAGGAGCCAGGGCAGATCGACCAGATACTATATGGATGAGATGCATCTGCTTCTTCGTGAAGATCAGACGGCAGCATATACGGTCGAGATCTGGAAGAGATTCCGAAAATGGGGTGGAATACCTACGGGTATCACACAGAACGTAAAGGACCTTCTGGCATCGAAGGAAGTCGAGAACATCTTTGAGAACTCGGATTTTATCTATATGTTAAACCAGGCGGTCGGAGACAGGCAGATCCTTGCAAAGCAACTCAATATCAGTCCTCATCAGCTTTCGTATGTAACACACTCAGGAGCCGGTGAAGGGCTTATTTTTTACGGCAATGTCATTCTGCCGTTTGTTGACAGGTTCCCGACGGACATTGAGCTGTACCGCATCATG
>JAILPG010000263.1 GCA_024699595.1 Lachnospiraceae bacterium
TAGGCGACGGTGTCTATGATATCGAAGCGGTTAAGACTGCCGGCTTTGGCATATGTCCGCAGAATGCGATAGATGATGTCAAAGAGGTTGCTGACATGATATTGAAAAAATCCGGCGGAGCCGGATGTATAGATGAGCTCAGGATGTTCCTTGAGTCCGTCAGACAGTAGGCTTTATCGCCGGCATTATTATTCTGTCGTTTCTGTAATAACTATCATATCTGCAGGGTGTTCTATCCAAGAATATTCCTGCATTTTTTTAGGTCGATATCCGTAGTGACTTTAAAGTTGTTCTCATCGCCGGGGATTATGGCGATGTCCAATCCGGCTCTTATCGCAGGTTCGGTGGAGCCGTTGATCTTAAGGATATCATCGGGAAGCAGAGCCTTTGTAGCCTCAAGATATTTTTTAAGCCTGAAAGCTTCGGGTGCCTGGCCTGCATATATCTTGCTCCTTTCAAGCAAAGAGGTGACAGATACGCCATCCTCTGAGAGGTAAACGGTATCCTTCATGGGAAGTGCAGGCATCGCACCGTCGTGAATGGCGCAGGCATCTATGCAGCGCTCAAGCAGCTCTGCGCTTACAAAGGGTCTTGCGGCATCATGCACTATCACGATATCGTCCGCAGTATCGGACTCCGCGGCAGCTGAATCCGCGCCGCTTGTATATGCAGTATCCGATCCCTTGCCGGTATGCCTGCTTATATCGCAAAGGCCGTTATAGATGGACAGCTGTCTGTTTTTCCCGGGATCTGAAAAACCGGTGAACTTCTCCGTAAACTCATCTCCGATAAGCGCTTCTGCGTCTGACAGTATCTCATCTCTCCACTTTTCATCCGCAGTTATATGTATCCTGTCGATCAGACTACATGAAAGCACAGCCTTTATGCAGTGGCTGATCATCATGTGTTTTCCGATCCTTATGTACTGTTTGGGGATGTCGGAGCTTATCCTGGTGCCGACCCCTCCTGATAATATCAATGCGGTATTCATATATGTTCCCTTTCTGAACAGAACATCTTCAGATGTGTTTTCTTTATCCTGTCTAGATTCTCTTATCTATATTGTTTCAGGTTTATGTGTGTTTTGCCGATAGAGCGGAGATATGTGGCTCACATCTCACACATTATCTTTATATAGTCTTCCGTCTTATCCCGCATTATCAGAAATCCCTTCTCTATATCCTCTATTGAGAAGCGATGGGAGATGAGGTTTTCGGGATGGATGAGTCCGTCGCGGAGAGCACCCGCCACATACTGCCAGTCATCGTCATCACTCTTAAAGGATGAGTTCCAGGTGCCGTGAAGGGTCAGCTGGTTCCTTAGGATCTTCCAGTATATGTCCCGCTTAAGTCCCATATCGGAATGAGGATTCCCTACAAGACAGATGCGGCCCTTTGGAGCGGAATATTCAACTGTTTCACCGTAGGTCACTTCATTTCCGACTACCTCGAAGGATACATTTACTCCGTAATCCCCAGTCTTTGAGAAGATCCATTCTTTTACGTTATCCTTTCTGAGATTACAGAAGTTTTCCTGCTTGAGGCCTAGAAGGAGGGCTTTTTCTTTCTGGATGTCATGATTTCCAACAACCAATATTTTTTCATGTCCCATGGACAACAGGTGCATGAGGATGAAGAGCCCTATGGTGCCTGCACCGTAGATTGCGATGGTCTCTTCTTTTTCCATATCACCTATCTGTCTGATCGCATGACGGGCTACGGACATCGGCTCAAGCATCGCGGCCTGTTCAAAAGACACGCCGCCTGAAAGCTCCATGAGATTCCACTCGGGGACGGCTGCATACTCGGCAAAGCCCCCGTTGCATCTTGATCCGAGGTAGTTATAATGCTTGCACATCTCGTACTGTTTATTAAGGCAGGGTGTGCATTCTTTGCAGGGAATGAGTGGGAAGATGCCGACTTTTTTTCCTGACCATCTGTCGGATACATCCTTTCCGCATTCGACTACCTGGCCCGAGAACTCGTGCCCTATGATGAGCGGCATGTTGTGAGCTCCGTCCTTATAGACTCTCGGGATGTCAGAACCGCAGATACCGCAGTTTTTTACCCTTACTATGACTTCGTGCTCTCCCGGAACCGGTTTATCCGCTTCCTGCAGTCTGAAGTCTGCTATATCATTTAATATCCATGCTTTCATATTTTCCCTCCGGGGTCACGCAGGAGCCGGATCTATCCGGGCTCGCAGCTGATCCGCTGATAAGGTTTGAGAAGAATCTGATCATCTCTATAGTGAACGAATTAAGTTCGTTTACGATAAGTATACCATGATGACAGGGAAAAAGCAGAAAAACCGAAGCAAACTGACATGATGCGAACAGGAAATATGATCACCCGGGGAAATGGGAATAAAGAGGAGTGGTAAACATTCTGAAATGTGCGCAGTTACAAGGGATTTTACCTGCCCGTATATTGAAAAAAAGCGCCTGATATTGTATAGTTATGATGTATGCGTGTACGCATTTAAGAATGCAGCAGATCAGATATATGGCGGAAAATCGTTTTGTCATTATTTGGCGTGGATTATTTCAACTTTCATATAGAATAGATCAGTAGGAGAACTGCAGGACATAAAGAGGAACGGAGGTAAATATAATGCCGGAGCATGTATTTGTTACAGCGGAAATAGGGATCAATCACAACGGGGACATGGAGATCTGCAAAAAGCTCATAGACTGGGCTGCCCTTTCGGGCTGCGATGCCGTGAAGTTTCAGAAGAGAACGATAGACAAGGTATATACGCAGGAATACCTCGACAGCTACAGAGAGAGTCCTTTCGGCACCACGCAGAGGGCCCAGAAGGAGGCACTCGAGTTCGGACAGGCCGAGTATGACGAGATAGACAGATACTGCAGGGAAAAAAGGATCGAGTGGTTCGCGTCTGCATGGGATATCGACTCGCAGCTGTTTCTCAGGCAGTACAATCTCAGATACAACAAGGTTGCAAGCGCTATGCTTACCAATAAAGATCTGTTAAATGTGATCGCGGAGGAGCGAAAGTATACTTTTATCGCGACCGGAATGAGCACTTACGGCGAGATCGATACAGCAGTTGATATCTTCAAACGGCACAACTGCCCCTTCGAGCTCATGCACTGCAACAGTACCTATCCTATGCCCAAGGAGGATGCGAATCTGAGGCTGATACCCGCGCTCAGGGAGAGGTATCACTGCAGGGTCGGCTACAGCGGACACGAGACAGGAAGAATCATATCGACATCCGCTGTCGCGCTTGGCGCTACGAGCATCGAGAGACATATCACCCTTGACAATACGATGTACGGATCCGACCAGGCCGCATCCCTCAATGTAAAGGATCTGATGAGGCTTGTAGAGGACATAAGGCTTGTGGAGCTTGTGCTCGGCGACGGCAGGAAGGTGCTCACGGAAAAAGAGCTTGCCACCAGGAAGAAACTGAGGGGCTATTGATGGCAAAAGGAGAAAGAACGATAGCCTTTATTCCGGTCAGGGGCGGCTCGAAATCAATACCTTTAAAAAACATAAAGATGCTAAACGGTCATCCCCTTGTATACTGGACGGTCAGGGCCGCATCACAGTGCCGTTTTATCGACAGGGTCTATGTGTCGACGGACAGTAAAGAGATAAGGGATACCGTTGAAGGATTTGTGTTTGATAATGTGGAGGTCGTGGACAGATCTGAGCAGACCTGCACCGATACGGCGACCACGGAATCGGCGATGATAGAGTTTGCAAATGCACATGAGGATTTTGACGATATAGTGCTTATACAGGCCACATCGCCGCTACTGCAGACATCGGATCTCGAAAGGGGTTACGAATTATATATGTCCAATAATACGGACAGCGTATTTTCCGGAGTCAGGAAAAAGCAGTTTCTGTGGCACGATGACGGCATATATGCAAAGCCGACCTACGATCCGCTTAACAGGCCGAGGAGACAGGATTATCCGGGCTACATTGTAGAGAACGGGGCCTTCTACATTACGGGAAGGGATGCTCTGTTATCAAGCGGATGCAGGATGTCGGGAAGGATAAAGACCTGCGAGATGAGCGAGTCCGCGATCTATGAGATAGACGAGCCGGAAGATTATATTGTGATGGAATCGATAATGCAGAACCTTTTTTCATCATAAATGAGCAAGGCCTAAGAAGCCTGCTTACCACCCATAGTGAATGAATTTATATGGAGGAGGAGATAAATGTATAGTTTTGAGCTGATGGCGTCGATGATGTGCGCCAATTACAGAAATCTTGAAAAAGAGGTAAGGGATCTCGAAAAAGGCGGAATAGATTCATTCCACATAGACATAATGGACGGCCGTTATGTCCCCAACTATGCCATGTCCTTAAATGACATGCGCTGCATCAGGTCTCTTACGAAAAAACCTCTCGACGTGCACCTCATGGTAGAGCATCCGAACAATACGATCGAGCTGTTCATAAAGCCTCTGAAAAAAGGCGATACCATATACATTCATCCCGAGGCAGAGTATCATCCCTCAACCACACTTCAGAAGATCATAGACGGCGGCATCACTCCCGGCATAGCGATAAATCCCGGAACCAGCGTAGAGACGATATATGAGATGTTAAGGATCGTCGACAAGGTGCTGGTAATGACGGTCAATCCCGGAAATGCCGGCCAGATGTTCATGCCCTATGTTCACAAGAAGTTTGAAAAGCTGTTTGAGCTTAAGGACGAGATGGGCTTTGACATCTACTGGGACGGAGCCTGCGGAGCGGACAAGATCCAGAAATATGCACCGCTTGGCGTAAGGGGATTCGTGCTCGGCACCACGCTCTTATTCGGGAAAAAGCAGCCTTACGGCGAGACACTTGCCGCTATCAGAAGGCTGGAATTCGATTGATCGGACGTTTCAGCCGGTCACAGATTGCAGGAGTTGGCGGCAGAGCCTGTTGCAGCAGCATGGCGACTGAGTCTGCTTTGAAACAATGCGGGCATCATAAATAATTGCAGGGGAAATATATCATGGACAACAACACATCTGCGGCTTTCACAGCCGTCAAAGAGGATTACCGGAAGTTATATAGCGGAAAGATAGTGATCGTTATAGTTTCCTACAATCTCTCCCATATGATGGAGGAAAACATAAAGAGCATCAGGGCCACGCTGCCTGAGGATCTCTATAAGATCGTCGTTGTAGACAATGCCTCCACGGACGGTGTCACCGATTATCTGAGAAGACAGGACGATATCATTCTCATAGAAAACGACAGAAATGTGGGCTTCGGATCGGCATGCAATCAGGGTGTCAGAACGACTGTGGGCACACAGTACGAGTCTGCGGATGTATTTTTACTGAACAACGATACGAGGCTTTGCGATAATTCACTGTTTTTTCTCATGAAAGCTCTGTATGAGGATGGAAAAATTGGTGCCTGCGGAAGCCTGTCAAACTACGCCGGAAACAGGCAGCAGATGAGCATTGATTTTGACAGGGCGGAGAAATATCTTGACTTTGCAAGGCTCATAAATGTCCCGAAGGATGACTGCCTTGATGAGAGGGTGAGGCTTTCCGGCTTTGCGATGCTCATTAGAAGGTCGCTTTGGGACGACATCGGAGGCTTTGATGAGGATTTTGCCCCGGGGTATTTCGAGGATGACGCTCTTTGCATGGAGATACTTAAGCGCGGCTATCATCTGAAGGTCGTAAACAACAGCTTTATCTATCATGCGGGCAGCCAGAGCTTTGCAAAGACCGATGATTACAAGACGCTTCTTAATGACCACAGAAGGCTGTTTATAAAAAAATACGGTTTTGACATAATCTCATATGCATACGGAAGCGACGTGCTGCCGATGCAGATCCCTTATAAGGAGGGTGACAGCTTCAGGCTCTTACAGCTTGGCGCGGGTCTCGGTGCAGATCTGAAGACTATAAGAAACAGATTTAAAAATGCATATCTGGCAGGGATCGAGTCTAATGAGAGACTGAGGGAGATCGCAGGAAAGTCAGAGGATATCTTCGCCTCGGCAGATGAGGCAAAAGTGAGTATTAAAGAGGACAGATTCAACGTCCTCATAATCGACCCCGATCTTATAAAAGTAATGTCCAGAGAGGAAAAAGAGACCCTTGTGTCCCTTTGTTATCCCGATGCGATCCTTATCAACAAAAATCCGGTATTTGAAAACTTCCCGTTTGAAAAAGTGAAGCTTATCGTGTGGGATATGGATGACACCTTCTGGAAGGGTACGCTCAGCGAAGAGAATGTCACTATTCCAATTGAGAATATCGAGCTTGTAAAAGAGCTTACCAACAACGGCATCATAAACAGCATATCCTCAAAGAATGATGAAGAGCCGGTCCTCAATGAACTGCGAAAGGCCGGCATAGAGGATCTGTTTGTGTTCAACAACATCAACTGGGAGGACAAGGGTTCACAGCTTGCCGAGAAGATAAAGAGGATGGGATTGCGTCCCGAAAATGTCCTCATGATCGATGATAATCAGAGAAACCTTGAAGAGGCAACCTATGTATCGCCCGGTCTTTTAACCGCTACTCCTGAGATCTTTCCGTTTCTCATAAATTATGTGCTCAAGCTCTATGCAAGCGACAGGGAGCATGTGAGGCTTGAACAGTACAGACTTCTTGAGAAAAAGACGGAGGCTATGGAACATTTTTCCTCAAAGGAAGATTTCCTGTACGAGAGTAAGATAAGCGTTACGGTCAACAGAAACTGTCTCGAAGAGCTTGACAGGATCGCAGAGCTGGTCGCAAGGACCAACCAGCTCAACTTCACCAAGAACAGGGATGACAAGGAACTGCTTACGAGGCTTGTCACAAACGACTGGAACGACAGCGGATACGTAAAGGTAAGGGATAAGTTCGGAGACTATGGCATCGTCGGATTTTACTGTTATAACAGGCGTGAAAAGAAGATGGAGCATTTTCTTTTTTCCTGCAGGATACTCGGAATGGGTGTCGAACAGTACGTCTACAACCTGCTCGGATGTCCGGACTTTGAGGTAAAAGAGCCCGTTGCCGCCACACTTTCAAAGGATGCAGAAACACCCTGGATCAGTGAGGATACGGGCGCTGAGGTGTCCGTTGACAGGATAAGGGATAACAGGGTCAGGATCCTGCTTAAGGGGCCCTGCGACATGAGCACGATAGAGCCTTATCTTACGGGCGGAAACATCACGACGGAGTTTAACTACATTAATGAATCAGGATTTGTAACGACCGGGCAGAATCATACGGCTCATCTTAGGGAAAGCATAGAGCTTTCGGAAAAAGAGATCGATGAGATCTGCAAGGATGCTCCATTTATCATACACGGGGATTTCGAGACCAAGCTTTTCTCCGAGGAATATCACATAATCTGCTTAAGTCTTTTACAGGATCTGAGCGCGGGTCTTTACAGAAACAAAGAGACTGGGGCATATATTTCGTTCAGCAGCAAAAATTATGATCTGACTTCGCCTGAGTTCAGACAGAGATTCATTGATAAGACCGTGCAGGGGCACGACTTTGACTTTACTGAGGAGATAATAGACAGATTCTCAGAAAAGTGGGAGTTTGTCGGAAATACTCCGCTTGATATGCTGCTTGCAAACCTTGACTTTATCTATGATAACGTTAAGGGCCATCCGCTGTTTATCCTGATGCTTGGGAGCGAGAAGGATTACGAGGGCTACAACGAGGAGTTTGCGGGGCTCTGCGACATCTACAGGGAGATCAATCCGATCATGGAAAGCTTTGCGGCCGACCATGACAGAATCAGAGTCATAAATCCCACGGTGTACATTCATTCGCAGGATGACTTTGCCGACTGCATCAATCATTTTTCCAGGAATGTGTACTATGAGATTGCGGGAAAGATCTGCGAGTATATCAATGATGTGGTTGACGAGATCGCAAAGGAGAAGAGAGCTGCATCAAAGAACATAGACAAGGCCACCTATGATGAGTTCATAAGGGGACTTTCGGGAGACGGGGCTGCCGGATCCGCGGGTGCTTCAGGGATTTCTGTCGGTGCTGCGGGAGGTATTGGTTCTGCGGCGCCTTCGGGAAGTGCGAACCCTGCAGAGAAGCTTGACCCATCGAGACTTATGGCTGCAATACAGAGCGCGACTTCGGTACAGCCTCTTACCTATGTCCCGGGTGATTTCGACGTGCTCATTGTGATCACGCCCGATGACTATGACAGGGTTAAGAGAAACTACAAAAATATCGCAAAATACATGCCGGGCCGCAACATAATCTTTATCGGAAGCGATAAGGTCGGGCAGAAGGTTAAGGATGACGCTGTCTCCGAGAGATTTAAGTTCATAAATGAAAATGACATCCTGCCGTTTTCAGATGTGGAGGCGGTGCTTAAGGATATACTGAAGCTTGATGATATCCCGAGAGGTATGACGGGATGGTATTACC
>JAILPG010000272.1 GCA_024699595.1 Lachnospiraceae bacterium
CCCGGCTATTGTGCATTTTTCCACAGCAGCATGCAGCAACGGCCAGTTTTCGCCGAAGAGCTCATGGTCCCGTCCACCGGTTGCGGCCATCATATACAGAAGATCAAAGGATCCAAGCAGGTCAGGTTCTCGC
Source organism: Lachnospiraceae bacterium (assembly GCA_024699595.1). Next base: position 134 of record JAILPG010000272.1, read on the forward strand.
ATCTCTCCCCCTTTGGCATTTTCTTATTGCTATAGTATTATTACAATACATCAGCAAGGGAAGTACGATATCTGATTAAATTTATGCAACCGTCCTGTTTCCGGCTATCACGCCGATCGATCTGCGCCGCCCGGGTCAGTTAAGCAGGCTGCATATGCTCTGATCAAGTGCGTCTTTACTCATTCCTCCGATACGGGAGCTTACAACCTCACCGTTCTTCATAAAGAAGAAGCTGGGGATGCTCATAACACCGAATCTCTCTGCAAGATCCTGCTCTTCATCCGTATTCACCTTTCCGATCTTTACTTTCCCGTCATATTTCTGAGCCATTTCCTTAACGATCGGCATCATCATCTGACAGGGTCCGCACCACTCGGCATAAAAGTCTATCATGACCGGGATGTCACTATTCATTACTTCTTCATTAAAGTTCTCGTTCGTAAATCTGTATTCCATGATTACCTTCCTTTCCTTCCGGAATTTTCCGGGATCGATGCTTGTATGTTTGTTCTGATAGTGATATTGTATATGGTATAAATAATATATCAAGTACGCAGTTTATTCTAAGCTGGTAAGAAAAAACTGAGTATCGTGGAGAACAGAGGGCTTATGGCGGATAAAAAAATTAAAGAAACACTGTGTGAAGACCTGGCAGGGGCTAAATGCGGTCTCAAAAGGGTGATCGATGTTATCGGCGGTAAATGGAAGATAATGATCTTATGCGTCATCGACAGAGAGGGCACCGTCAGATACGGAGAATTAAGAAGGGCGGTATTTGGGATCACAAATACGATGCTTGCCCATTCCCTGAAAGAGATGGAAGATGATGGCCTCGTTGAAAGAAAGCAGTATATGGAAATGCCTGTCCGGGTCGAGTATAAGCTTACCCCGAAAGCAGAGACCATAGTCCCCATCCTGCTGGAACTTAAAAAATGGGGAGAGGAAAACCTGAAGGCATAGTCCTTACTGGATATATTATATATTGACTTAAAGTGAACTCAAGGTAGTATAATCCAGTTATACCGGATATAGAAAGGACAATGCGGAAGAAGACCCTGTGAAGGAGGAGGACAGAACAGATGAGCCGGATAAACCTGATCAACGCTTCATGCGCAGACCAAAATGTTGATGCGGTGGTAAACGCTGCAAACAGCGGGTTGTGGGCAGGCGGAGGCATCTGCGGAGTTATCTTTAAAAAGGCCGGAATGGCCGAGCTTACGGCTGCCTGCAGTAAGTATAAAACACCGCTCAAAGACGGGGATGCGGTCATCACGCCTGCATTTAATATGACCAACGCGAAGGCGGTCATCCACGCGGTGGGCCCGAATTTTGCGGTGACACCTAATGCGTTTAAGGAGCTGTTTGACGCTTATTACAACTCACTTTTGGTCCTTAAGGAGAACGGATATCACAGTATTTCTTTTCCTCTCATAAGTTCGGGGATATTCGGAGGTTCCCTGGACAATCCGGCGGCGGAATCCGCAAAGCAGTGTCTGAGAGCCTACAGGAAGTTCACGGCCGACTATCCTGACTACGAAGTGGACGTAAAGTTATGTGCTTTTACTTCTTCAGAAATGAAGGAGGCAGAAAAGGTGATGGAGGATCAAAGATGAAAGTATTGATATTGAACGGAAGTCCCAGCACTGATGGAAACACAGCCATTGCGCTGGAAGAGATGGTAAAGATCTTTGATGCCGAGGGTATCGAGAGCGAAGTGATACAGATCGGCAACAGGGACGTAAGAGGTTGTATTGCATGTAATACCTGCGGAGAAAAGGGGAAATGCGCTTTTGATGATGTGGTAAATGAGCTTGCCTCAAAATTTGAAGCGGCCGATGGATTGGTGCTGGCTTCGCCCGTATATTATGCATCGGCCAACGGTACGCTGATCTCCTGTCTGGACAGGCTTTTTTACAGCACCGGCTTTGACAAGACTATGAAGGTAGGGGCGTCTGTGGCAGTGGCACGAAGAGGCGGCTGTTCTGCGACATATGACGAACTCAATAAATACTTTACGATAAGCGGCATGCCTGTTGCATCCAGCCAGTATTGGAACAGCGTTCACGGAAATGCAAAGGGGCAGGCCAGAGAAGATCTGGAAGGTCTTCAGACAATGCGTGTTCTGGCCCGAAATATGATCTTCCTGATGAAGAGCATAGCTCTTGGGAAAGAGAAATACGGCCTGCCCGAAAAAGAAGAGCATCAGTGGACTAATTTTATCTGATCATGCTGCTTATACGCGTGGTCCGGATAGGGGGCGGCGGCAGGAGAGCGGGATATAAGATAAGCCATGAGTGTTGCAACGAGGTGGCTTACCAGGAAGGCGGTCCACATGCCGTCAAGGCCCAGGGATCCGCGGATCAGCGCTTCTGCGAGCGGAACACGGATAACGATGTAGTATATGAACATAAGCATCATCGACAGATTTACCCTGCCCATGCCTGAGAGCTTCGCGGTGAAGATGCAGGTTATCATATAGCAAAGATAGCCGACACTTATGATCATAAGGCCGTGGGAGACGATCCCGGCAACTGCGGCTTCTTTTACAAAGGCCATGGAGATATATTTTGAAAAAACAAGGACAAGTCCTGTCAATACTATTTCGATGAGAGCCCCGTACTTGACGGCGGTGTGGATGTAGTCCCTTATTCTGTCGTATTTCTTCGCACCGTATAGCTGGCCGATTATCGTTATCAGAGCCATGTTCATTGCCATAGCAGGGTAGAAGAGCATATTTTCAATGTTTTTTACGACTCCGTAAGCGGCTATGGTCGTAACGTCAAAGCGGTTTACCAGGATAACCATGATCATGGAGCTGGCCGCCGGAATACAATTCTGGGCGCTTGCGGGTAACACGGTCTTAAAATATGTGACTGCCTTTTTCATGCTGAGTCCTTTAAGGGTCAGCGTGAAGAAGGCTTTTTTCTTTCCGTAGAAGAGCGCATAAGCAAGGCAGATCACCTGTGAAATGACTGTCGCGACCGCCGCACCGGAGATATCGAAGGCTTTTATGAAAAGCGGATCTATCACCAGATTGATGAGGGTTCCGAGGAGCATGCCCTTCATCTGGAATACGGGATCGCCGAAGCTTCGATAGATCGAGGTCAGCTGCATATAGATATTGACAGGTACGTAGCCGATAAGGAAGATGGCCAGATAGCTCTTTGCCTCGGTATAAATGCCGGCAGGGGTCTGGAATACCATGAGGATACGGTTCAGGAAAAGCTCCAGCAGTACCACAAGGGATACCGAAAAGATTACTGAAATAAACAAAGAGGTGCCTATCATCTCATCGGTTTTCTTTTTATCACCGGCTCCGATGAGCTGGCTTATGATGATAGAGGTACCGTTACTGATGCCGGTCGTTAAAGCGTAAAGAAGCAGACTGACCGAGCCTGCTGTCGTAAGAGCTGCATAGCCGTTTTCGCCCAGTAGATTCCCCACCCATATGCTGTCTACCAGCGAATATGCCAGCATCAGGACCGTTGCTGCCAAAAGCGGCAGGGCCATTTTCAAAAGTGAGAGTACGGTTTCACCGTTTACAAAATCGATCTTCTGTTTCATAATATCCTCCTTTTTGTGAATGAATATCATTCATCTTTATAGTAAAAAAAAATAAGGTTTACAGATCAAGCAGCTTGTACAGCATTGAACGCCATACCTTAAGGCGCTCCTCATCGGTCATTTCCGCAGCGAGATACAGTCCGACCCAGCCGTAGATCGTGACGATGGCTATCCCATCGGTATCCTCGATGGATATCTCGCCCCTTTCCTTTGCCTTACGAAGCATTTCCTGTATAAAGGGAACCAGGGTTTTGGCAGTCATGAAAAAAAGGTCGTCGTGAAGTTTTTTGCTGCTGCTTCCGAAATGAAAGACATTGTAAAGCTCGGGATCCTTCTTTTCTGCATCTTTGTAGATCTCCATTGAGCCGGTAATGGCATCGATCGTATCCCGGATCGGCTGATCGAAGTTGGTTATATGCAGATTTTCATGGGCTATCATGGAAGCGTATTTTTTAAGAGCGGCATCGTAGATTTCCTCTTTCGAGGAAAAGTAGCGGTAGCATAAGCCCTGGGAAATATTCAGGGCCTTGGCGATATCGGAGATAGAGGTTTTTTCATATCCTTTTTTTGCAAATACCTTTATCGCACCGTCCAGGATCTCCTGTCTGCGTACATCCGGCTCTTTAACTGTTCTCATTTATCCGCTCCATATTTTGCGAGGCGCTTTTGTTCATTGCCTTATGTGATCAGAGGATAGCACAAAATTTTGGATCTGTCAATGAGTGAAATTCATTCAATACAAAAAGATGTTCAAAATATAGTGAAGATCAGATCTATCTTTGACCTTCCGGACCGAGTATGCTACCTTAAACAGCATGGAGAGACTATCGTTTATAAAAGATACATCAACCGGTATTGAGGTTGTAAGTGTGGAGGATGTGAGATTTTCCGCCTCCCGAGGCACCTACGATGGCGATCGTCTTACCCTTGGGTATGGCAAAGTCGATGTCGGATAGTATCTGCCTGCCATCTTTTTCATAGCGGA
>JAILPG010000274.1 GCA_024699595.1 Lachnospiraceae bacterium
TACGCCCTCCACCTTATATTCAGCGGCTTGCCGTAGGCAAGGCTTCCATTTCGAAAGACATTACGCATTTCACGTGATAAAAATAAAGCCAGAATCCTAGATGTTTACTTGGATTGCGGCTTTTTAGGTGTCAAAGATGGGATTATACTAAAATAACAATAAACAGGCAAGGCTCTAAGTTTGATTATTCCGCGGTTTTCTGCTACACTTTATGCCATGAACACCAAGGTTTTGAGCATACTTGAATTTAATAAGATCACGGAAATGCTTGCCGAAAAAGCATCGTCAGAAGCAGGAAAAAACAAATGTCTCAAGCTTGTTCCCATCTCTGATAAGGAAAAGATCGCAAAAGACCAGTCAGAAACAGAGGATGCTCTGAAAAGACTGTTAAAAAACAGCTCAATATCCTTCTACAGCGGCAACTCCATAGACGAAACCCTAAAAAGAGTAAAAAAGGGGCAGCTCATATCCGCCTCGGAACTCCTGTCTGTTTCAAAGGTTTTGGATAATGCATTAAGGGTAAAGTCATACGGTAAAAATGCGCAGGATGATGAGCCAGACTGCCTGACACAGTACTTCGAAACGTTAGAGCCCTTAAGCGATGTCAATAAAGAGATCACCAGGTGCATCCTGTCCGCAGAAGAGATAAGCGATGATGCCAGCCCGGAGCTTCGGCATATAAGGAGGCAGATCCAGCTGCAGACCGAGAAGATCCGTTCGCAGCTTAACAAAATGGTCTCCACAACATACCGCACCTACCTGCAGGATGGGGTTATCACAATGCGTAACGGACGTTATTGTATTCCGGTCAAGGCTGAATACAAGAACAACGTGCCGGGTATCGTGCATGACCAGTCCCAGAGTGCCTCCACTTTTTTCATTGAGCCCTCAGCGATCGTGGAGCTTAACAACAAGACTCATGAGCTCGAGATAATGGAAGAGGCCGAGGTTGAACGTATACTTAGGAGCCTTTGTGCCCTGTGCGCAGAGCACATACAGGAACTTCAGACAGATATTAAGATACTTGCCGTCCTCGATTTTATCTTTGCAAAGGGACTGCTTGCGATCGACATGAATGCAACAAAGCCCGTATTTAACGATGACGGGATCATCAATATCAGAAAAGGCAGACATCCCCTCCTTGACAGGACAAAGGTAGTACCCATAGACATAAATCTCGGGGATACCTTTGATCTTTTAGTGATCACCGGCCCGAACACGGGAGGAAAGACCGTATCGCTAAAAACTATCGGCCTGCTTACGTTAATGGGACAGGCAGGACTTCATATCCCTGCACTTGATCGGTCTTCTCTTTCTGTTTATGACAAGGTATATGCGGACATCGGTGACGAGCAGAGCATTGAACAGAGCCTGTCCACCTTTTCTTCGCACATGAAGAATATAGTAGCTATTCTTAAAAATGCGGACAAAAACACGCTCTGCCTCTTTGATGAGCTCGGAGCCGGCACTGATCCCACCGAAGGAGCGGCTCTTGCGATCGCAATACTCTCGTATCTCCACGAAAGGGGCATAAAGACCGTTGCGACCACCCACTATTCGGAGCTCAAGGTATACGCACTTAAGGAACCCGGAGTGGAAAACGCAAGCTGCGAATTTGACGTCGGAACGCTCTCTCCTACATACCGGCTCTTAATAGGTGTTCCGGGAAAGAGCAACGCCTTTTCCATTTCCTCAAAGCTCGGTCTTCCGGATCATATAATAAACCTGGCCAAAGCTCAGATAAACAAGCAGGATGAAGATTTTGAGGATGTTATCATAAAGCTTGACCAAAACAGGAGAAGGCTCGAAGAAGACAGACTTACCATAGAACAGGACAAAAGAGCGATCGCTTCCCTTAAGGAAGATTATGAGAAAAAACAGTCAAAGCTTGATGACCAGAGAAACAGGATACTTGACGAAGCAAGAAGGGAAGCCGCCGAAATATTAAAGGATGCCAAGGAGACCGCTGATCTTTCGATTAAAGCCTTCAATAAGTCCGGGAACATCCGGGATATGGAGGAGAGCAGGAGAAAGATCGGCAAAAAGCTGAAAGAGGTATCAGTTTCCGAGGACGCCATCGGTAAAAACAGCATTAAGATAAAGCATAACAAAAATGACTTCAGGCTTGGAAGCGATGTGAGGATCCTGTCAATGGATCTGAAGGGAACCGTATCATCACTTCCCGATGACAAAGGGAACCTGTTTGTCCAGTGCGGTATAATGCGGATGAGCGTAAATATGGACGATATAGAGTTTATCGAGGAAAAGCCCGATAAGAATAAAGGCCGGAAAGGGCAGGCATATGCCGCTTCAGCAGGGCTCTCCAAATCGGCCTCCATATCCTCTGAGATCAACCTGATCGGTCTTAAGAGCGACGAAGCGGTAAGCAGACTTGACAAATATCTTGATGATGCCTATCTGTCGCACCTTCCAAGTGTCAGAGTGGTACACGGCAAGGGCACCGGTGCGCTCCGAAACGCAGTCTGGACGCATTTAAAAAGATTATCATATATAAAGAGCTATAAGCTCGGAGAATACGGCGAGGGTGACTCAGGCGTCACCATAGTGGAATTCAAGTAAGTGCCGTATCTGCAGAAAGGGTATGAACATGGCAGCAAAACAGAAAATACTGATCGTTGATGATGATGCAAACATTGCCGAGATAATATCGTTATATCTTAACAAGGAATGCTTTGATACCATGATCGTAAATGACGGCGAGGAGGCTTTGGAAGCTTTTGAAAGCTATGATCCGAATCTTGTGCTCCTTGATCTGATGTTACCGGGTATAGACGGCTATCAGGTCTGCAGGGAGATACGCTCTAAATCCATGACTCCGATAATCATGCTCTCCGCAAAGGGCGAGATATTTGATAAGGTCCTAGGCCTTGAACTCGGCGCGGATGATTATATGGAAAAACCTTTTGATTCCAAGGAATTAGTGGCAAGAGTAAAGGCAGTGCTAAGAAGAAGTGCTGCCCAGAAGCCAAAAGTCGAGGAGACGGATACAAAATACGTTGAATATCCGGATCTTAAGGTCAATCTGGCCAATTATTCCGTTATCTACTACGGAAATTCCATAGAAATGCCCCCCAAGGAGCTGGAACTTCTGTTTTTCCTTGCATCTTCACCCAATCAGGTGTTTACAAGGGAACAGCTTCTTGATCATATCTGGGGTTACGAATACATCGGGGATACCCGTACCGTAGACGTGCACATAAAGAGACTTCGTGAAAAGATAAAGGATCATGAACAGTGGCATATTTCCACAGTATGGGGGATAGGCTACAAATTTGAGGTTAAATGATCAATGAAGAGAACCATATATATCAAGTTCATTCTTGCATATCTGGCCTTTGGTCTATTAAGTTTTCTGCTGATAGCCATAATATCCTCAAAGATGACTCTCAACGACCTTATCCGCGATAATGCCAACACCCTTTTCAGGGAAGCTAACCTCATCTCCACAAAATATGCGGAAAGCTTTTACAGTGAGTCTCTTTCGACGCAGGAGGTATCCGATCAGCTCGAAGCCATCGATACCTTTACCTCTTCTATCATCTGGATCATCAATAAAGACGGAGAGATCCTCTATAATTCAAGAGGACTCGATCAGGAAACAGAGCCTACGTTGATCGAGGAGTTCGATCCCACCGATACCGGCAACAGAAATTACATGACCGGATCCTTTTACGGACAGTTCGATGAAGAAATGCTGTCCGTGTTTTCACCGATCAATTCCGGATTTAAGATCATGGGCTACGTGGTCATTCATACTCCGATGTCAGACATCATAAAAAGGCGTGACGATGTATTGTCGATCTTCTATATTTCGCTTGCCATAATGTTTGCCCTCTCGCTCATCATCCTCTTTGTGTTCACCTTTACGGTATTTATCCCGATAAAACGGATAAGCAGGGTCACTAAGGAATATGCCGCGGGCAATCTTGATTACAAGCTTGAGCTTAATTCACGTGATGAGATAGGCGAGCTGTCCGACTCGCTCAATTACATGGCGGCAAGGCTTAAGCGGACCGAGGATGACCAGAAAAAATTCATAGCAAACGTTTCCCATGATTTCCGTTCTCCCCTTACCTCGATACGCGGATATTTGGAAGCCATGGTGGACGGGACCATTCCGGAAGACCTCCACGAAAAATATATAAAAATAGTGTTAAACGAAACAGACAGACTGACAAAGCTCACCGGCAGCCTGTTAATGTTAAATAACCTTTCGACAAAGGGAATGATGCTTGAAAAGAGCGATTTTGACATAAACAAGGTGATAAAGAGGACCGCCGAGACCTTTGAGGGCATATGCAAAAAGAAAAAGATACGCTTTAAGCTTGTGCTGACAGGAACAGACATGTTCGTCAATGCTGATCTCGGAAAGATACAGCAGGTCCTTTACAACCTTATCGACAATGCCATCAAGTTCAGTGACCAGAACTCGACGATCAAGGTAGAGACCACGGAAAAAAACGAGACGGTCTTTGTCTCCGTAAAGGATAACGGAATAGGCATCCCCAAGGATGACATCAAACATATATTTGACAGATTTTACAAATCCGACTCAAGCAGAGGCAAGGATAAGAAGGGAACCGGTCTCGGACTGTCGATAGTAAAGGAAATAATAAATGCGCATGAAGAGAACATAAATGTGATAAGTACCGAAGGTGCGGGCAGCGAATTCATCTTCACCCTTCCAAAGGCCAAAAATATAGAGGACTGATCGATCTCAGTCCTCTTTTCGTTTCATAGATCTCTTAACTTTTCCACTCAAGCCTGTGCAGGCTTCCTTCTCTTTCAAATCCCTCAAATCCGTTCTGTCTTAATGCCTCATAAAGGACTATCGCAACGGAATTTGCAAGATTTAAGGATCTTATGTCGGGCCTCATGGGTATCCTGATACACATTTCTTCATTTTCCACCAGAAGCTCCTCGGGTATTCCCCCGCCCTCGCTTCCAAACATTATGAAGACATCCTTATCGTAGCTTACCTCCGCATAGCTTCTTTTAGCCTTGGTCGTAGCCATATATACGGGAGGATTTCCGTTTTTATCCATGAAATCCGGAAAGCTGTCATATCTTACAACATCAAGCTCTTTCCAGTAATCCATCCCCGCCCGTTTCAGATTTTTATCATCAAGATGAAACCCGAGAGGCTCTATGAGATGCAGCCTTGTGCCCGTTGCAAGACAGGTCCTTCCGATATTTCCGGTATTCGATGCGATCTCCGGTTCCAAGAGCACTATGTTCATCACGTCTGTGCCTTTGCCCGAAGCTTCCCTATAAATCTTTCAAGTCTTTCCATAGCGATCTTTAACTTTTCTATGGAATAGGCGTAGGATATCCTGATAAAGCCTTCTCCGGATGCACCAAAGGCCGATCCCGGAACCACTGCAAGATTCTCATCATCAAGAAGTGCAAAGGCAAATTCCTCGGAGGTCATGCTAAACTCTTTAACGCACGGAAATACGTAAAACGCACCGTAGGGTTCGAAGCACGGAAGACCCATTTCCTTAAAGGCATGTATGAGAAAATGTCTTCTCTGGTCATAGGATTCCCTCATCATCGCCACATCGGCATCACCCTTCTTAAGTGCCTCGATTGCCGCATACTGGCTTGTTGTCGGTGCACACATTATGGCAAACTGATGGATCTTTCTCATCTGGTCTATGATGGCGGCAGGTCCGCAGGCATAGCCGAGTCTCCACCCCGTCATTGCATATGCCTTTGAGAAGCCGTTTATCAGTATGGTCCTCTCCTTCATTCCGGGCATTGAGGCAATGGATACATGATCCATTCCGTAAGTGAGCTCGGAATATATCTCATCAGACATCACAAAAATGTCCTTTTCAACACAGATCTCTGCAAGCTTTTCAAGCTCATGTCTTTCAAGTATGGCTCCCGTCGGATTGTTGGGGAAGGGCAGCACCAGTATCTTTGTCCTGTCGCTTATCGCTCCCGAAAGCTCACTCGGAGTCAGCCTGAAATCATTTTCGTTTTTTAACTCGATGATCTTAGGCTTAGCTCCCGCTAAAATGGCACAGGGCTCGTAGGATACATAGCTTGGCTGCGGTATCAGCACCTCTTCGCATTCATTTATCATTGCCCTGAAGCCAATGTCTATCGCCTCCGATCCTCCGACAGTTATTAAGATCTCACTTTCGGGGTCATAATCAACATGCACCCTTCTGCTTATATAAGCAGAGATCTCTTTTCTGAGCTCCAGAAGTCCGGAATTTGATGTATAAAAGGTCTTACCCTTTTCCAAGGACCATATTCCCTCATCTCTTATGTGCCAGGGCGTATCAAAATCAGGCTCTCCGACACCAAGCGATATGACATCTTTTCGTTCGTTTGCTATGTCAAAGAACTTCCTGATCCCCGAAGGCTTGATATTTACTATTGTTTTTGACAGGGGATCTCTCATGGCGTAACGATCATCCTTTCATCCTCGTATTTCTGATGCAGTATTGTGCCGTGATCCTTGTATTTTTTCAGGATAAAATGCGTGGACGTCGATATTATCGTATCAAGCGTCGACAGCTTCTCTGAAACAAAAGCGGAAACCTCCTTTAAGGTCTTGCCCTCAAGCGTCACAAGCAGGTCATAGCCTCCGGATATAAGATATGTAGCCTCTACCTCCGGATATTTGTATATTCTCTCGGCTATCGCATCAAAGCCGTGTCCTCTCTGGGGAGTCACCCTGACTTCTATCAGTGCGTTTATCCTCTCATCCGTTACCTTATCCCAGTCTATCAGGGTATGATAACCGCAGATGATCCCCTCTTTTTCCATGGCTTCAAGCTCGTTTGCAACATCTGCCTGCTCCATTCCAAGCATTACGGCAAGCTCAGACAGATCCACACGGCTGTTTTTTTCAATAAATGTAAGTATCTTCTCTCTCATTTGTCGTCTCCTGATCTTATGATATTTAGGTCAAAACCTGTTTATACGCTTATCATGCCTCAAAAAGCATATGATCCAGTTCGTCTTTTGATGGAGGTTCCAGAAAACGCTTTTCTTCCCCGTTTATTATAACCCTGTCATTGTTATCCGTGATCTTTCCGGCAAGAGATGCGTATATCCCGGATGCATTAAGGGCTTTTACCAGTTCTTTTCCGTTTTCTGCAGTAAAAAGCATCGAACCCGCAGCGTCAAGCTCATAAGGGTTGATCCCGAAAAACTCGCATATCTCAACAGTCTCCTGTCTTATCGGGATCTTCTTAAGGTCGCAGGTAAGTCCCTTTTTTTCAATCCTTCCAAGCTCCCAGAGTGCTGCAAATATCCCTCCGCTTGAAGCATCGTGCATCGAGGTGATGCCATATCCGGATGCGGTCATTGCTTCAGGAAGGACGCACAGTCTGTCCTTAAACTGTAAAGCCTCATCTATGAATCTCTGTGAAAATCTCGCGGCAAGCTCTTTTCTGTATCTGTCCGCTATGAGATATGTTCCCTTAAGCCCTATCCATTTGGTGATGACTATGTCATCTTCTGGCCTTGCGCCTGACATCCGCTTATCAGATTTTCCCGGTATCCTTCCGATCCCTGTTACGTTAAATACCGGCGCAGTTACCGCTTTCGTGATCTCTGTATGTCCGCCCGCAAGCTCTATACTAAATATTTCACAGACTTTCACGGTATCCGAAACGATCTTTTTTAATACAGCCTCTTCAGTCCCCTCGGGAAGCAGAAGTGTAAGCATTATTCCCGCAGGCTCTGCCCCGGCTGCTGCCAGGTTATTGACAGCGTTTATAACTGACAGATATGCCATATCATCATTTATCGAAATCTCGGGATCTGTGGTCAGAGCGACCATCTTAGAATCACCCGGAATAAACAGGGCACAGTCTCTGCCCCCTGATATGCTGTCGGAAAAATCTGTTCCGTTATGCTTTATCTGCTTAAGGATCGATCTTTTAAGCACCTTTTCAGGCACTTTTCCAATCTTCATGCCCAATATCGTATCCGCCCCGTCTTTAAGACTCTTTCATCCTTACATTTACTGCGGTATGGCATCAGCGGGCGATATATCGGCGGCAGGCACGGCCTCCGGCATTACCGAAGCGGATGCTGCAAGAGCCTGAAGCTGCGCGATAGTGGCCTTTACGGTATCTATGCTTCCGGTTGCTATCGCAGCCTGTATCGCCTGTGTTATCGCCGGATCATCGGCCTTGGTTCCCACCGTGGCCGTTCTCGGAACCATCTTGTAATTACTCTTGTTGATCTGGGTTCTTTCCGTCTCCACTCCGTCAACTTTGACAATCTTCCAGAGCTCGCCGACATAGCCGGTATGAGCAGACTGCGTGGATATCGATCCGACAGGAAGGGAGCTGTCGGCAACTATGTTTTCACCCTCAGCCTCTGTTTTGCTGATCTCAACGCTTTCAAACTCGACTGTCCTGTTAGCGGGACGATCCTCTATTCCGTATATGTTGAACACGATCTCCTTGTCGGCTGTTGTATAGCCTTCTATATAGATCGGGGAACTCTTTGTGTTCGTGAACTTGAAATCCTTGCTGGTGCCCGCGATAGCTGCATCCGATGACAGCTTTACATAGGTGACTATCATCGAATGGTTGTATCTCTCATCCACCTGCAGCTCCGCTCTTAATACAGCATTATAGAGCGTGGAACTTACCTGACATATACCGCCTCCGAGACTCTCCACGACTATTCCGTTTAAGTAGGAGCCTGCAAGGAAGTATCCGTTTTCCTCCGTAAATGGACTAACGGTCTGATACATCGAAAACTGCTCTCCGGGATATAACAGGGTACCGTTTACAAGATTGGTTCCGTTTCTGACATTTCCGGACCGGTCGGAACCGGAACTTGAAAAGCTGGTGCTGAAGCTTCCGAGAATATCAGTCATATTTGCAAAGTCTTCAACCGTCCCCTTGGGTGTTTCTACATCAACCACAAGATTGACTGTCCTCGGCTCACCCTTCCAGTCTGACATATCCTTCATTATCGCATTGATGGAGCCTTCCACGTCTATGATGATCCCGGTCTGGCCTTCCTCGGTGATCACAAACTTTCCGTCCTGTCTCTTAACCCTCGGATTTACGGGCTTTACATTGCATTCTGCCGCGATCTCTTCGAGAATGACCCTGATCTTTTCCCTGTCATAGGTAAGCTTTATGTCATATACCTTTTCATCATGGGCAAGATCCTTGATCTCCTTGTATCTTGACACCAGGTTTCCGGACTTTCCGAGACCCATAGCATCCTCTACGATATCCGTATTTGCCCAGGACACGCCAAGATCGCCTGCGGTCACGATCTTTGAATAATCATTGATCCCCGTAAGCGTGATCTGTCTGGTGCGAAGCGATGATATATAGCCTGCTATCGCTGTCTCAGCCTGAGCATATCCTAATCCGCTCAGATCGACGTCATCTGCATATACATGGTCTACGATCTGACCGGACATATTTATGTTCATAGTGGAATTGGGATTAACCGGATCCGGAGCAACCGTATTGTAGCTTGTTCCGAGAGAATCAGTTCCTGTAGTTACGGAAGGAGCGGTTGTTACCGTAGGCGTAGCACTTACCGCAGGAGTGGTGCTTTCATCACTTATCCCTATCCCGGCGCCTCCTATCTTAATGTCGATGTTTCCGGCATATACCGTACCCGCATTAAGAGACACAACTGTAAGAGCAGACAATATCACGGTAAAAACTCTTTTATATGCTGACATGACCCCACGTCCTTCCTTATCCGGCATATGGTCTTAACGTATGCATGATACAGCGGAGCGTTCACACAACCCGACAACCATCTGGAAATAAGCGCAACTTCCGATAAGATATACCACATGTAGGTGTAAAATGGTACTTATGACCACAACATAGAGTATACCACCTAAATTGACACAATACCATAGGTATTATAGAATTGATAAAAGAGCGGGGATCACCATGGCGATCACAAGTATCACAACTATGACCGCAGAAATGATCTTTTTTGTTTTACTGCTGTTAAAATTCATATCGACACCTCTTTCGAAAGGAATTATATATGTTTTTTCCCATTTTTACAACCGTTCTGATAGTGTTCGGACTCTTCTCAATATATATGAAGAGTTCCTATAAAAATATCAGAAACCAGGGTGAAGATATATGGAAAAGGGAGCTTGAAGCCAACAAAGTCAGGAGACAGCCTTTGGACGACGTAAAGGTTTTCAAACCGGATCTTTCAAAGCTTCCTATAGATGAAGACACAGACGACGAAGATATAAAAGACTACCAGAACAGGCTGTCTGCCATGAAAGACAGGACAATGTCAAATCTTTCGGCATATTCAAATACCGATCTTAAGATGAAATACGGTCCGGCAAACCTCGAGCTGCTCACCGAATATGACCAGAATTTTCTGGAACTTGTAAGGCTTTTGTATCAGTGGGCTCATTACATGCATGACAAGGGTGAGACCGAAAAATGTATACAGATACTTGAATACGGGGTCATGATCCATACAGACGTAAAAGCCCATTATAAGCTTCTTGCGGATATATATGCCGCTGACTTTAATTTTGAAGCAATAAAAAGGATCACCGAAGAAGCCAAAAAAATAGAGTCCCCGACAAGAGACTCCATAGTTGAAATGCTTGAAAGCACTGATTATTTCCGGCCTGCTTAAACCATACTTTACTCTGATACGCACATATCCTAACCGTTATATTCCCTGCAGTATTTTGTCAGCCTGCATCTTTCACATTCCGGTCTTTGCGCTTTGCAGATATCCCTTCCGAAGGTGATGATCTGAATGTTATATAAGATCCAGTGATCCTTTGGAAGCACCTTCATCAGATCCATCTCGATCTTTTCAGGGTCCGTTTCATCCGTAAGAGACAGTCTGTGAGAGATCCTCTTAACATGAGTATCCACGACCACGCTCGGTATTCCGAATATATTGCCCCTTATGACATTTGCGGTCTTTCTGCCGACTCCGTCAAGGGAGGTCAGCTCATCGATATCCGAAGGCACCTCGTCGTTAAACTCATAATGCAGCTTTTTGCAGCATCCGATGATATTCTTCGCCTTGTTGTGATAGAAGCCCGTGGATCTGATATCCTGTTCAAGCTCAGAAAGATCGGCATTTGCAAAAGCTTCTATCGAAGTATATTTCTTAAAAAGATCCTTCGTGACTATATTTACTCTTGCATCGGTGCACTGGGCGCTTAGGATCGTTGCGATCAGAAGCTGCCAGGCATTTTCGAATTCAAGGTAACACTTGTATTCCACAGAATACTGCTCATCAAGGATCTTTAATATCTCTTTAGTCCTTCGTGCTGCCACCTGTAAGCATCTCCTCCATTGTGTGCCATGAGAGCACCGCACATTTGACTCTGGCCGGCATATGTGAAATATCCTTAAGCACGCCTGCCTCGTCAAGCTCCTCTATATCCTCTTGACTTGCCGTTCCCTTGATCATGCCCATGAAGCGGTCAAACAGCTCCATGGCTCTTTCCCTGCTCTCCCCTATTATAAGATCAAGCATCATATCGGCTGAGGCCTGGGAGATCGCACATCCGCTTCCCGTAAAACCGCCATCCTCTATTATGCCTTCATCATTGACCCGTAACGACAGGACGATATCATCTCCGCAGGAGGGATTCTTTCCCTCAAGCGTCATCGTAGGTGAATCTATATCTCTCTTGTTTAAGGGTCTTAAATTGTGCTCATTAAGTATCTCACCGTATATCGTACTAAGACTCAAGGCCTAACCACCTCCTGATACCTGCAAGCTTCTCAAGAAATATCCTCACATCCTCCTCATCATTGTACAGATACAGGCTCGCTCTTGCAGTGGACTGAACGCCGAGATATCTCATAAGCGGTTCTGCACAGTGATGTCCGGCTCTTATGTCCACTCCGTCCGCATCAAGGATGGAGGAAATGTCATGAGGATGCACCCCGTCCATTGTAAAGGATACTATCCCGTTATGCCTGTAGGGATCGTCCGCACCCTGGATATGTATGTAAGGAAGCTTTTTAAGTCCCTCAAAGATCATCTCGGTCAGATGATCTTCGGTCTTTCTTATCTTTTCATAACTAACGTTATTTAAATATTCTATAGCTGCCTTCAGCCCGTATGCTCCGGCTGCATTCACGGTTCCGGCCTCGAATTTGTGGGGAATGCCGGCATAGGTGACCGAATCCAGAGAAACAGACTCTATCATCTCTCCTCCCCTAAGGAACGGATCCATTTTTTCAAGCAGCTCTTTCTTCCCGTACAGCACGCCGATCCCCATCGGTGCCATCAGCTTGTGCCCCGAGAAGGCCAGAAAATCCACGTCAAGGGCTCTCACATCCACCTTCATATGGGGAACGGACTGGGCTCCGTCAAGCACAACCACTGCCCCCGCACTGTGGGCTGCTTTTGTTATCTTTTCTATGGGATTTATGCATCCAAGCACATTAGAAACATGTGTTATTGCAACTATCTTTGTCCTGTCCGTGATCTTTTTTGATATCTCGTCATCCGTGATGGTTCCGTCGGGACAGGGCTCTATATATCTGATCTTTGCCCCGGTCTTTTTTGCAACCATCTGCCAGGGGAGCATGTTTGAATGATGCTCCATGACAGTAGTCACTATCTCATCATCTGCTCCGACACTGTTAAGTCCATAACTGTATGCCACGAGGTTAAGGGACTCGGTCGCATTTCTTGTAAACACGATCTCCGAAGAGGAGCCTGCATTAATGAAGCCTGCAACTGTCTCTCTCGACTCCTCATAAGCATCTGTAGCCCTTATGGACAGATCATACAGTCCTCTTAAGGGATTTGCGTTCATCGTCTTATAGAACGTGCTCACTGCATCGATCACGGTCTGTGGTCTCTGCGCGGTCGCGGCCGAATCAAGATACACGCAGGGCGAATTGTCAAATATCGGGAAATCCTTCTTTACCGGGTTAACGCTCATCCCTGAAAGCCTCCTCCATATAATGCTGTATCTTTCCTATGGATTTCTCATCCGTGATCAGATTTCTGACCGAATTGAGCTTTCCCTTTGTCATAAGGATCTCGGCTTCGCGCTCAGACAGTCCCCTGCTCTCCATGTAAAACAGCATATCCTTTGAAAGCCTCCCTATGGTGGCTCCGTGTGCTCCCTCTACATCATCCTCATCGCAGAGAATGACGGGAAGGGTGTTGTTCTTTACAGCCTCAGACAGAAGCAGGGTTTCCTCGATCTCTTCGCCCTTTGCTCCCTTTGCGCCGTGCTTTAAGTCTATTGTGCCCCTGAAGGTCTTAAAGGCTCTGTCTCTTAAGGCACCCTTGACGGTAAGCTCGCTTTCCGATCTCTTTCCGCTGTGGCCTATGTACCAGTTCATATCAAGAAACTGATCATCTATGCACAGATATCCCGTATTTCCGGTATACCTGCTCTTGTATCCCGATAGCTCCACATTCACTCCGACATAGCTCTTTCTGCCGCCAAGGATCATCTGAATCGTGTTTATCTTTCCCTCACTGTCACAGTCGGCACCTATATCATCAAAATGCAGATAATTCTTACCCAATAGCTCTATCTTTACGAGGTTGATCGTAGCGTTTTTGCAGGCATGAAGTATGGTCTGCACACCGAAGAATCCGCTGTCATCCCTCTTTGAGCTGTAATCCATAACAACAGTTATTTCGCTGCCCTCTCCGGCTATTATCACCTGTTTTACGGTCTTTTTATCGCCGTCTGCCATATTGTAGCTTAGGCATACCGGCTCGGAAACAATGGCATTCTTTTTTGACCTGATCACAAGGATGTCACCGCAGGTTTCATCAAAGAAATCCGAAGCTTCCTTTCCCATTCCCGTCTTTATGCCTTTTATATCAAGGCCTGCTGCCGCATCACAGCCTCCGCACTCCTCGCAGCCGCTGTTTCCTATTATGACTCCGTTCGGGATATTATGTATGATACCCGTACCGCGTCCGTTAATCTCAATGCTTTCCTTTATCTCTGCCTCATTAAGCTTTAAGAAATTCCAGGTCCGTACAGGCAGATTGTTTACCTTCATGTCCATCAGCCTATGGCTCCTTTCATCTCAAGCTGTATGAGATTATTCATCTCAACCGCGTATTCAAGAGGAAGCTCCTTGGAAACCGGATCCGCAAATCCGCTCACTATCATTGCTTTTGCATCCTCCTCGGATATACCCCTGCTCATCAGATAGAATATTGCATCATCGCTTATCCTGCCTATCTTGGCTTCGTGTCCGATATCAGCCCTGTCCGTCCTTATATCCATCGCAGGTATGGTGTCAGATCTTGATATGTTATCAAGCATAAGAGATGAGCAGGATACCGAAGCCTTGGAATCAAGCGCATCCGGCATTATCTGTATGGAGCTTCTGTAGGTGCTTACACCGCCTGCTTTGGAAATGGATTTGGTATTTATAAAAGATGAGGTTCTCTTTCCCAGATGTATCATCTTTGCGCCGGTATCAAGATTCTGTCCGCTTCCCGCAAAGGTGATCCCCGTAAATTCCGCGTGTGAATCATCCCCTTTTAGGATGCTAGAAGGATACAGATAGGAAACATGCGAACCAAACGATCCGGATATCCATTCTATGGTACCGCCCTCTTCACAGATCGCTCTCTTTGTGTTTAAGTTGTACATGTTCCTCGACCAGTTTTCTATCGTGGAATACCTTAACCTCGCATTTTTTCCGATATAGAGCTCCACGCAGCCTGCATGCAGGTTTGCAACATTATACTTCGGTGCCGAACAGCCCTCTATGAAATGAAGATCCGCTCCCTCCGAAACAATGATCAGGGTATGCTCAAACTGCCCCGCTCCCGCAGCATTTAACCTGAAATAGGACTGAAGCGGGATATCCACCTTAACATGAGGCGGCACGTACACAAATGATCCGCCCGACCAGACTGCACCGTGAAGGGCTGCAAACTTATGGTCAGTCGGAGGCACCAGCTTCATAAAGTGATCCTTAACCATCTGCTCATACTGCCCGGTGAGCGCACTCTCCATATCGGTATATACGACTCCGAGATCGCTTACCTCGCTCTTTACATTATGATATACAAGCTCACTGTCATACTGCGCACCCACGCCCGCAAGGCTCTTTTTTTCCGCATCGGGAATACCAAGTCTTTCAAAGGTGTTCTTGATGTCATCGGGAACCTCATCCCAGCTTGCACTCATCCCGGTGTTTGGCCTTACATAGGTCACTATATCATCCATGTTGAGTCCGCTTATATCCGGACCCCAGTCGGGGACATTTAGCTTATTGTATATATCAAGAGATCTGAGCCTGAACTCTCTCATCCAGTCCGGATCATGCTTTTCCTCTGATATCTGCTTGACGATATCCTCCGTAAGACCCTCTTTTACCTTGAATGAGTCCTCATCGGAGTATCTGAAATCGTATATGCTCCTGTCTATATCATTTACTTCGGTTCTCTCTCTGCTCATGCTGTATATGCCTCAAAGCCTTCGGCGTTTATCTTATCCACTAAAGAAGCGTCTCCGCTCTCTACGATCCTTCCCCTTACAAGTACGTGCGTCCTGTCTACATGGAGAGATTCGAGGATCTTCGTTGAATGGGTTATGATAAGAAGCGCCCCGTCCTTTTTTTTCTGATATTCCCTGATACCCTCGGATACGGTACGGACTGCATCTACATCAAGTCCCGAATCCGTCTCGTCTAGGATCGCAAATTTCGGATTAAGCATTAAAAGCTGCAGTATCTCCGCCTTTTTCTTTTCACCGCCGGAAAAGCCCACATTAAGATCTCTCTCCTTATAGCTTTCATCAAAATTAAGGAGGGCCATGTTTTCGGCAAGATCCTTTCTGTACTGCGAGAATTTGAGCTTTTCCCCGGTCTGGGTGATTATCGCATTCCTGATAAAAGCAGAAAGACTGATACCCGGTACCTCAAGAGGATTCTGGAAGGACATGAACATCCCAGCCTTTGCTCTCTTGTCAGTTGTCTCATCCTTGATATCAAGGCCGTTAAAGAAGATATTGCCGCCTGTTATCTCATACTGGGGATTTCCCATAAGCGCGTTTCCCAGTGTGGATTTTCCGGCACCGTTTGGTCCCATCAGTACATGGGTCTCACCCTTTCCGATGCTTAAGCTTATGTCACTTAATATCTCCGAGCCATCCACGCTCACACAAAGATTTTTTATATCAAGTAATGCCATTTTCCATTCCTCCCGGAAATAGTTTATTAATTCAAATTGTTTACTTTTTCCGTCTTCCGTGACTTATTCGGATGCATGAGCCGCTTTCAGTCTGGTCTTGTCCTCATACATTTTCTGATCGGCACGCTCAAATACCGGCGCTACTGATCCTTCATTTTCATATCTTGCCAGTCCGCAGGCTATAATGACTCCTCCGTTTCCTAAGGCTTCCGAGTTGTGTTCCTCTATCTTTCCGGTCAGCTCGTCAATACATTCATAATCATCACCATGGGCTATAACGGTAAACTCATCTCCTCCGACACGGAACACGGGGCTTCTCTTAAACGTGTTGCAGATTATCCTGCAGGCGTCCTTTATATACTGGTCACCTGCCTGATGTCCTTCGGTATCGTTGATCTTTTTAAGGTCATTTAAGTCAAGCAGCACTATGGCAAATTCAGATAATTCCCCACTTTTTATAAGACCGTTAAGCCTCTTCTCCTCATCAAGATATGCAGACCTTGTCTTAACCCCGGTAAGGGCATCCTTGTTGGCCTTGCTCTGTGCCTGTGCAAGCCTCCTTGCGTAGTCCTCCTCCTGACGCATGAGCGCATCTATGTCATTTATCCCGACTATAAGCTTGTGTGCATCGCTTTCTTCGACTATTGCAGCCTTTAACTGTACATATATCGGTCTTCCGTCAGGCACAAGCCGGAAACTCATGGTAAATATCCCGTTTCTCTCTATCTCTGACAGTATGCCTTCCTTGGTATACATGGAAAGGAACCGGTTAAGATCTTCATGATATACAAAATTCTTGATCTGTTCACGTGAGACTTCGTAAAAATCTTCTCCCATCCTCGGAACATTAAATCTGTCAACTCCCTCGGTAGATCTGTATTCACGGTAGCGTCCGGTCTCCGCTATCACGATATACAGACAGAGGAATTCTCCGGCAAGCGCACTCAGCCTTGTATAGGCAACATTTTCCTCCCTTACGCGCTCGACCATACGTCTCTGCTTCATTTCCGCATCCACATCCGTTATTCCGATGATGATAAAGCTTTCATCATCTTCCATGCGTGAAAACCTCATCCTTACATATACAGGATCCTTTCCTGCCATAAACCGGTAGGTCAGGTCAAAAGTCCTGTTGTGCTTAAAGCTTTCCAGAACCGCTTCCCTCTCAAGCGTCTGCATAAAGGTATCCCTGTCATCCGGATGTACATACACTTCGGCTTCTTTTCTGCATGAATCAAAGAAATCCGATCCCCGTCTGACCTCGGTAAGCCTGTCCGTATCTCTGTCCGTCCTGTACTCGATATAATCAGATGTATCTATGTTGACATAGTATAGATTCTCGTAACTGCGCGCCAGAGTCTGTACGATGCGGGTATAGATGAGACCGGTACTGCGTTCCCTTTCATAGGCTTCCTTGGTCGTTGCGTTCTCACGCTGGATCCGTACAAAATCGGTCACATCCTGACCCATTCCCAGAATACAGAGCTTACCCTCAGCATCGGTGTATTTGAGCTTGGTCGTCTGGAACTGTCTCTGGCTTCCGACGGCATCTGGAACATCTTCATAGAAGACATAGGGCTCATCCATGGATAGAGCCATTTTATCATCTTGGGAAAAATGTTCTGCCGTCTCCGGATCAAAGATCTCTGCATCTGTAAGGCCTATAACGCCTTCAGGGTTTTCCTTATTTGCGTACTCCGCAAATGACTGGTTGCACGCCAGATACACGCCAGTCTCTGCATCCTTGGAAAAGGCAAGCGCAGGCATATTGTCAAGAAGAGCGGAAATAGTCTGTTTAAGCTTGCTTATCTTTCCGGCCTCCTCAAGCTCAAGCCTGAAATCCTCTCTCTCATATCTGATGACAAGAGCACGGATCAGACTGGTACCGAGCATGTAAGCGATCGCATAGAGCGGAAGATAGGGAAACCATATCTGTGCAAACAGGAATACTGCCATGATAAGGCCGAAATAAGCCATGGTGCGGTATCTTTTCTTCTTGCCGGTCTTCCTGTTTTTATTCCTTATGATGAATAAAAACGCATGAACAGAGATAAGAAGCAGAAGAAGTATCTGAACTGCCAGTACCGCATATCTTGCTTTAAGCGGCTCATACACACATTCGTGATCAACGGTAAAGATCACGGGCACAAAGATATTAAGGACCGTAAGCAAAGTAACAATAACTGCCATGATACGTCCCGAATGCACCAAAAACAGCCCGAATCCGCTATTTTCATCAAGATATGTAACGACATACTGGGTCCAGAACAGGATACCGGCCGCCATAGCGATAAAATATATGGAAGTATCCGTAAATAAAAGAGCCGAAAGCTTGGCGCTTTCTATCACTCCCCACAGGATATCCGTTATATAGTAAACAATAACAGAAAACAGGAATCTCCTGTATACCTTCCATGCAGGCATGTTAAAGCTGTCATTTAAGTTTAACAGGATATCCTGGTTCTCGATCAGCAGTATCAAGACTGCGATCACACCGATAGTGGAATAATTCATCTGACTGATCCATCCCGAATATATAATGAACGAAAACAATCCGTTCTATATAATATCATTACACCGCTTCTCTTGCAAATATAAGGACACTCTGTTTTTGACAGGCGTTTCCCAAAAAAGGCCCCCGGATAAACCGGAGGCCTCTTTCTTACTTAAATATGACGTTTTGACCTGCTGTATCTATTACTGAACAGCGTTCTTTGCGTCAACCTGTACCTGCCACTTGTCGCAGTCGAACTTATAGAGATCTTCAAATCCCATACCGTTAAGTGTATCAGTCATTTCATCCCACATGGAATCAAATGCTGCGTCATCATCTGCAAAGATCATCTTCCATGAATAATCACAGAGAGTCTCATTACACTGATTACGTACTACTGAGATATCAGCTGTATCTGAAGCAAGAGCAACGGGTACGTTAGGGCTGATAAGGAGCTTGCCGTTCTTTTCCATCCACTCTGCGGGCTCTGCGGCACCAAATCTCTCTGCCCAGTCCTTCTTCATCTGTGTAAGGGTAGAAGCCTTCCATGATGCCCAGTAATCCTTCTGATAAGTCTCACCTGTGTTGGGGTTGATGGAGTTTGCAGCTATGATCCACTCATTGATCTGGTTGTTACCATCGTTGTAGCCTGCTCCGCCGTACTCTTCGGGAACCGGAAGGTTGTCCATAAGAGCGTTGTCGTTGATAGCGGTATACTTGCCGTCATCTCCTACAGTATAGTTAAAGTCTTTGATACCTGCATGCTGGAACTCAAGTCCTTCAGGTGATGCATACCAGTCAAGGAATTCCATGATGGTCTTATACTTCTCATCCGAAACGCCTGAGCCTACACCGAATACACGGCCGCTTCCATAGTAAGCGTCTGCATCTGCATAGTAATTCTGATCGTCAACGGGAACGAAGATCATTGCCGATCCGTTGTCAAGACGCTCCTGGCTGTTCCAGAAACCTGTCTGCCAGCTGTACCAGAAGAGGTAAACCTGTCCTGCACTCATCTTTGCGCATGCTGCGTTCCAGTCCTGAGTACCTGAATCAGGATCTACAAGTCCTCTCTTATAAAGAGTATTTAAGAACTTAAGCATCTTGTAGTATGTAGCATCCTTGTCGGTGATAGGTGTGAAGGTCTTGCCGTCGGCCTTAAGAATAGCTGAATCCTTGATCTTCTCGCCGTACCATGTGGTAAGCTGAACTACGTTTGCGATACCGAGCATGTTGTCATTGCCGTCCCAGTCGGGCCAGAGTGAAACTGCATAGCAGGGATCACCTGCATCGTTTGTGGGATGAGCTTCCTGGATCTGTGCAAGAACATCTACAAGACCGTCAAGATCCTTGATCTCGGGCATTCCAAGCTCCTTGTAATAATCCCAGCGAAGTAAAGGACTTGAATAGATAACATCCTGTGAATAGGATGTGGGTGAAGTATTCATCATCTGTGTGGGAATACCGAATATCTCACCGTTGTTTCCTTCAAGACCTGCATTGTAGGTAGCGATCTGGTCATAATAAGCGTTCAGATTGGGATAATTGGGAAGATCAGCAGTAATATCCTTGATAAGTCCGTTCTTAACACAGTCGGCAAAATCAACCGAGTCAAGAAGAACGATATCACCCAGATTACCCGAGCTTGTCCTTGTCTGATAGATCGCATCACCTGCTACCTGAGGAGCGATGATGTTTAAGTCGATGGGGAAACGATCCTTAACTACCTTCTCGAACCATCCTGTCTGAAGACCCTGATAGTTGGCAGCTGCGTCATACACTTCGATCTCCATGAAGTCGCCTGATCCGCCTGCATCAGAAGTTGCAGAAGGATTCGATCCTGCATCATTTCCACCGGTTGCTGCCGGTGCGCCGCCTGCGCAGCCTGCGAGTGTTCCTGCGATCAATGCTGCCGCAGCGAACAATGAAACTGTTTTTCTGAATTTCATTTTGTACCTCCCTTTTTTGTTGATATATTGTAAGCGAAGCGTTTCGCCTACTCTGCACCGAAAACGGAATGTATAACCATTCCGTAAACGGGAGCATTCAATAATGAAAAACTAACCCTTTACCGCTCCTATCATGATACCCCTTACAAAATATCTCTGGAATATCGGATAGACTAAAAGGATGGGTGCGACCACGACTATTGTAACAGTCATACGTATCGATGTGGCAGTGGCCGCGTGGGCAAGGGATGCTGCAAGGGAAGCCCCGCTGGTGGTACTGTTTACAAGAGCCTTAAGGGAGCTTGCCTGATTGATATACTGATAAAGAGTAAACTGAAGTGTCGAAAGCTTGGGATCGCTTACTAAAAGCAGCGTATCCTGGAAAGAGTTCCACTGGGCTACCGCACTGAAGATCGCTACCGTTGCAAGGATAGGCTTGATGACCGGGACTATTACCGATATAAATGTCCTCATGGTGCCCGCACCGTCAAGTTCTGCCGCATCCGTCAGTTCCTTGGGAACGGATTCCACAAAGGTCTTACACAATACAACATAGAAGGGCGATACTATGGTCGGAAGGATATATACCCAGAACGAATTATAGAGGCCTATATTTTTCATGGTGATAAAGAAGGGGATGATACCTGCGTTGAAATACATGGTGGCAACCACTATACGGTACCAGACCTTCCGAAGCCACATTGTCTCACGGGTAAACATATATCCGAGGAATGCCGATGCCACAACTGTACACAGAGCACCTATCACTGTTCTTGAAAGCGATATCCTAAACGCATTCATAAGCGAAGGGATATGGGATACATTTATATAGTTGGTAAAATGTATCTCTTTCGGCCAAAATGTGATCTTTCCTCTTGCACTCAGGTCATTTGAGCTTATGGTATTGATGAAAATGTAGTAAAAAGGGTACACACATACAAAGGCAAAGAAGGTGTATACGATATAGGTAACGGTACTCATAACCATATCCGCAGGATCCCTCGTCACCTGTTTCTTTGGTTTGGGAGTCTTATTTCTGTCTGCCATCAGATGAATCCCTCCCCTCTTATAGCCTTGGATATTGTGTTCATGACACATAAGAGCACTATACTGATAAGGCTCTTTAATACACCGATGGCGGTGGACAGTGAATATCCGCCGTTACCCATGGCCAGATTATATACGTACAGATCCAGAACCTGAATGTAGTCCTTGTTGAAGGAATTCTGGAACACGAAGAACTGCTCCATTCCGTTTGACAAAAAGTTTGCCATGTTAAGAAACAGAAGCACCAAATAGGTGGGAAGGATGCTGGGAATGGTGATGTGCCAGATTGTCTTCCAACGGTTAGCACCATCAACCTTTGCCGCATCGATAAGTTCCTCGTCAATACCCGTAATAGCCGCGATATACATGATCGCCGCCCATCCGGCATTCTTCCAGGTGAGCCACAGCCACATCTTGAACCATATATGCTTTGAGGACTGCAAAAACATTATGGGTTTATCAATGAATCCCACCTGTGTAAGGAGGGAATTTACGACACCCGTACTGTTAAACACACAGAATGCTATGGAATATACCAAAACCCAGCTTATGAAATTGGGAAGGGTTGTGACCGTCTGTACAAACTTCTTGTAGGGTCTGCATTTGATCTCATTAAGAAATACCGCAAACATCATGGGGAACCATGAAAACAGCATACTGAGCCCGCTTATCCCAAAGGTATTAAGAAGCACCTGTAAAATCTGCTTGCGCTTGACATCATTGTCAACCATGTAATGGAACCATTTGAAGCCGACAAAAGGAGATGCGGATAAGGGTGTGGGCGGTTTGTAATCATAGAAAGCATATACCCATCCATACAGAGGATAATATGCAAATATCAGAACTAAAATGATAAATGGCAAAACATATAAAAACTCCCTGTACCCCCGAAGCTTCTTCCCGTTCATAGAAAAACCCCAACCGATTTGATTTAGTAAAAAGATGTGTTTCGACCGATGATCATCACCATTAAATAGTAAGGCTTTTTTATCAAAACGTCAATAATAGGATTGCAAATAGAGCGAAACCTTTCGCTCTTTTTTTCGTGATTTAGAAAACACAGATTTTTCACACATGAATCACAGATCATTCACATTTCGATCCGGTTCATCTGATATGATATGAAAACATAAGAGCCTGTCCAGTACAGGACAGACCTAAACAAAAGGAGGAGACGGATTTATCATGCAGTTTCGACATGAATATAAACATGAGATCACTCTCTCGGACATGATCGCGATAAGACAGAGGATGAAAGCCGTAGCATCAGGTGATGAGCATGCAGTTGACGGTAAATATGAGATCCGGAGTCTGTATTTTGATACACCTGAGGATAAAGCCCTGTCTGATACACAAGCGGGCGTCAGCAGGCGCCACAAGTTCAGGATCCGTTACTATAACGGCGATACCTCGCTCATCCATTTAGAGAAAAAAAGCAAGGCAGCCGGACTTGGGACCAAGGTAACGGAGGTTCTTACAAAAGATGAAGCGGCAAAGATCGTATCCGGAGATCTGTCATGGATGATTGAGTCACAAAAAGACCTTGTAAGAGAGCTCTATGCAAAAATGACCGGGGAGCGCCTCATGCCAAGGACCATCGTGGATTACACCAGGGAGCCGTTTGTATACGCGCCCGGCAATGTCCGTGTAACACTTGATTACAATATCAGATCCGGGCTAACATGCACGGATTTTTTAA
Source organism: Lachnospiraceae bacterium (assembly GCA_024699595.1). The sequence goes on from JAILPG010000274.1 coordinate 23,363, forward strand.
ACACAGACTGTGTGACGGTTCCCGCAGCATTTAACAAATGCATCTTAGAGGTTAAGTGGGACAACTACCTGCCGGACATCATACGCGATGCGGTCCATCTTAAAAATACAAGAACGGAAGCGTTCTCAAAATATGAAGCATGCCGTTTCCCGGCGCTTTAATGATACCGTGGTCAAAGATATATATTTCAGGAGGAAAAAGCAATGACTTTTAACGACATTTTTAAATCAAGTTTTCTGGAAAACGTGACCAGCGTGAGCATTTTAGATATGGTGATCGCCATGGTGCTTGCGTTTGCACTCGGTCTGTTCATCTTTCTTGTGTACAAGAAAACCTATCAGGGGATCATGTACTCAACAAGCTTCGGAGTCACCCTCGTAGCCCTCACGATGATCACAACGCTTGTCATCCTTGCAGTTACCAGCAACGTAGTGCTCTCCCTTGGTATGGTCGGTGCCCTTTCGATCGTCCGTTTCAGAGCCGCGATCAAAGAGCCTCTGGATATAGCTTTTCTGTTCTGGTCCATAGCAGTCGGGATCGTGCTTGCAGCGGGACTTATACCCCTTGCGGTATTCGGCAGTGTGATCATCGGCGTGATACTGTTAGTCTTTGTGAATAAAAAATCCCATCTGATGCCCTACATCATCGTATTAAGCTGTACAGGGCATGATGCCGAGGAAAAAGCATCCTCGTATATAAAGTCCAAAGTGAACAGATTTTCCGTAAAGAGCAAGAGTGCACAGAAAGGGAATCTGGAACTTAATATAGAAGTAAGGCTTAAGGATGACAATACGGATTTTGTGAACGAACTGGCCGATATCGACGGCGTTAACAGTGCCGTGCTCGTAAGCTACAACGGAGAATACATGGGGTAAGACTATGATAGCAGATAAGAACATAGAGCGTATCTGCGTGATCATAACAGTGATCGCGCTGCTCATCACCGTATTGTTCATGAACGGCGAGGCGTTTGGCATGACGGTGGATGATTCCGTAACACCGGATTATGTGGATACACTGTTTGATGACAGCTATGTGCACACTATAGATATCACGATCGATGACTGGGATGCTTTTCTTGAAAAAGCGACCTCAGAGGAATATGTGAATGCGGATGTGACCATAGACGGCGAGACTGTCCGTAATGTCGGCATCCGCGGAAAGGGCAACACATCCTTAAGCACCGTTGCCCAGCTTGACAGTGACAGGTATTCATTTAAGATCGAATTCGACTGCTACGAAGCTTCAGGCAATTATAAGGGACTGGACAAGCTGTGTCTCAACAATCTGATCCAGGACTATACCATGATGAAGGATTACCTCACCTACAAGCTGATGAATGAATTCGGCGCAGCCTCACCGCTTGCAAGCTATTGCTTTATCACCGTTAACGGCGAGGACTGGGGACTGTATCTTGCGGTTGAAGCCGTGGAAGATTCCTTCTTGCAGAGAAATTACGGAAAGACCTACGGCAATCTGTATAAGCCCGACAGCATGGACATGGGCGGAGGAAGAGGAAACGGCCGCGGATTTGACATGCGTGATGTGGATTTCGATGAAATGGGCATAGAAAATCCGTTTGAGAACATGCCCGATATGGAGAACATGCCTGATATGAGCAATATGCCATCCCCTCCGGACGGTTTCGACGGAAGTTTTCCGACAGAAATGCCTGATACGAATGATCTCCAGGATATGACTTCTGAGGACTCAGACGCAAAAGATGCAGATACGCAGGAAATGTCCGAGGATTCAGACAGGAAGCGTCCCGGAGGATTCCCCGGCGGATCTGACGATTCCGGCAGTTTCCCGGGCGGTGGTGGCCCCGGTGGATTCCCCGGCGGCGGATTCCCTGGAATGGGCGGAAACGATGCAAAGCTTCAGTACATCGATGATGATACGGACAGCTACTCGACTATTTTTAACAGCGCAAAGACCAGTATCCAGACCTCCGACAAAAAGCGTCTGATCCATTCTCTCAAAGCGCTTTCAGAAGGAATTGAAAATGCTGACGGGGCATCCATAGAACAGGCTGTGAATACAGATGAAGTCATGCGTTACATGGTCGTTCACAACTTTGTCGTAAACGGCGACAGCTACACGGGAAGCATGATCCATAATTATTATCTCTATGAGGAGGACGGACAGCTGTCGATGATCCCGTGGGATTACAACCTTGCTTTCGGGACCTTCCAGGCACAGGATGCCTCAGGGGCGGTCAACGATCCGATAGACACACCCTTATCCGTTACGGAAGGAAGCTCTGACAGACCGATGTTTTCATGGATCACATCAACAGATGCCTATACGGAAACCTATCACGAATATTATCAGGAATTCCTTGATATGTTCTATACAAGTGGCTATCTGACAGAGCTTATCGAGAACACCGCAGAGATGTTGCATGATTATGTTGAGAGGGATCCGACAAAGTTCTGCAGCACGGAGGAATATGAGACAGCCGTAGAGACAATGTTATCCTTTGTACAGCTAAGATGCGAAAGCATAGAAGGGCAGCTAAACGGCACCATTCCTTCTACAGATTCAGGTCAGGAAGCGGATCCTGAAAGTCTCATAGATACCGGCTCCTTAACCCTTTCAGATATGGGTTCCATGGGAGGAGGCGCAGGCCCCGGTCCCGGTTCAAACGGGAATTCCGGCCCCGGTTCAAGGGGACGTTCCGGCCCCGGTTCAAGGGGACGTTCCGGCCCCGGCTCAAACGAAGACCGGCCGGATATTTCAGAGGACAGCTCAGAGTAACGGATCTTACCTGTTCTGTCTACATATGGGGAAACGTTTTGATAAGCGTTTCCCCATATTTTTTGCTATAATATGATCGTGACGGAACGGTTTCGTTTACGGGGCGGTTTAATCCGTCTGTTATAAGATAACAGTTGTTGGAGGTAAAATGATATGGGATATAACATAACATTTAAGGAAGATATTTCTTACAGCGATCCGGAGTTTCATTCAATTTACGTTACGATAAGCGGGGAGTATGTTGTATCATCCGCAAGTGACAGCAATGAGCAGAGAGTTACGGATCTTGCAAAAATGGCGGTACAAAACGCCCTTTATAATGCGGTCGACTCGATACTGCCGGAGGGACTGTCATACAAAGATCTTCCTTCCAGATCATCGGTCATGGAAGAAAACATACGAAAAAAACTTGAAGATGACGGTCTTATATGTGAAAGCGTAAGAGTCACAGAGATCGTGCCCTCCGAAAGATCGGCAGGTTACATTGAACAGATCTCAAAGTTAAAAGAAGCGGCGGCAATGTCTCCCGAAGAGCGGGCAAAGAAAGCCGAGGAAGCGCAGAAAGCCGCAATGGAAACATTGGCAAAGCTTTCTCCGGAGGAAAGAAAAAAAGTCGACGAAGAAGCAGCGAAGATGATGCAGGAATTTGAGGCAAAGCAAAAGGCAACCATGGAAAGCGTGCAGCAGATCCTTGCCGGTAGAAAGCCGAAATTCTGTCCAAACTGCGGCACTCCCGTCGAAGGCGCAAAGTTCTGTCCAAACTGCGGAAACAAGCTGTGACCCAAAAGGACCCAAAAGGGACGGTTCTTTTTGGCATGAATGACCCAAAAAGAACCGTCCCTTCCGGCACACTTCCGGCACATCAGATTGATGATCTGAGTATGATCTCAAGCGGTAAGGAGATCTTTCTCGGAAGCATTAAGTATCCGTTCATCCTCTCCCTCAGGGCATCCACCGCTGTGATCCCCATTTCAGCCATGGGAACATTTATCGTTGAAAGGGGAGGATTGGAAAACCGTGCCATCTCTATATTCGTAATACCCATAACGGCGATCTCTCCGGGGACACTTATGTTAAAATCATACAGCGATCTCAGTACAGCCATGGCCATCAGGTCGCTTGATACCACAAGCGCTCTCGGAAGAGCTTTCTGTTTATACAGACGGCTGATCGCTTCGTGACATTCCTCTTCATTCCAGTGACAGTTTATACAGGTCTCTTTTCTGACCTTAAGTCCCCTTGCATTCATCTCGCTGTAGAATCCGCGAAAACGCCTGCTGTTCTCCAAAATATCACCCTGAGGTGATGCACCAAGGAATCCTATGTCCGTATATCCTTTGTCATATAGCGCGGATACGGCAAGCGAAGCTGCTTCGTAATGATCATATATCACGTTGTCTATATCCCTGTGAGCGGTATCTATCCCTACGATAGCAGGGATCTTTCTTCTTATATAAGAATAGATGTCGGGACTTAATGTATTCATCAGTATGATCCCGTCAAGATCCGGGAAAAAAGAATCCAAAGACCCGCACTCTTCTATCTCGTCGGATGTGACCACAAAGGGAACGGAGAGGTTATTCTTGGCCGCCTCATTCTCAACGGCGGATAAAAGATTGATATAATAGGGGTCGCTGTTTTTTTTGTCCGTGCTGATAACACATCCGATGTTTAAATGCGCCTCTTCACCGCTCTTATTGTTTTCTCTGGTCTTCTTTTTTATGTTTTTGGCAGGAGCCTTGTAGTTGAGTCTGGCTATCGCTTCCCAGACCCTTTCCTTTGTCTCCTCGGTCATACGGCCCTGCGTATCATGATTGATGACTCTGGAAACCGTTGCCGTCGATACACCTGCTGCCTGTGCCACTTCGCGTATATTGCTCATATATACCTCTCTGAGATCTATAGCCGGTTAACAGAAATGTTTACCGTTGTTAACCAACTGACAGACCTTTGTTACCTTATTCAGATTTACCTTGTCGATTATGATTATATGACACCCCGGGTATAAAGTCAATATCTGAAAATCCTTACATTTACGGTAAAAATCAAATTTTTAAATTTGGGGGTTTACATCAGGGTAACAAGAGGTTACAATATGGTTAACACCAAGGTAACAAATTTGTGTCAAGGTAACCGGAGTAACGCAAAACCGGACAAGACTATAGCATATAAGACTATATGGAGACTGTAATATGAAGCTTGCACTGATAGGAGCAGGACAAAGAGGAAGAATATATGCCGATTACGCTTTTGAGCATGACCGCGCCGAGATCGCTTATGTTGTAGAACCCGATGCCGGCAGGAAAGAAGCGGCTGCGCAGAAGTACGGGCTTACAAACGACAGGCTTTTTGATGATCCGGATGAGTTTTACGGATTTGGAAAGGTATGTGATGCAGTGATCATAGCCACCATGGACAGACAGCACTACGCACATGTGATCCCGGCACTTAAGCTTGGTTATGATGTGCTCCTTGAGAAGCCGATCTCTCCCGATCTTTCGGAGTGCCTTGAGATCCGGGACACAGCCATAAAGAATCACTGCAGGGTCATGGTCTGCCATGTTCTCAGATACACTCCGTTTTGGTCGGCCGTAAAGAATATTGTTGAGGGCGGTGAACTGGGCCGGATCATAGATATCCAGCACAATGAGAATATAGGAAATTTTCACATCGCCCATTCATTTGTAAGAGGCAACTGGAGAAACAGCGACATGTCCAGCACTCTTATGATGCAGAAATCCTGTCATGACACGGATCTGCTTGCATGGCTGACCGGAAGCAGAGCCACATCTGTTTCTTCATTCGGCGATCTGAGCTACTTTACGGCAGAAAATGCACCAAAGAACAGTGCTGACAGATGCATCAACTGTACTGTAGCGGACTGCCGCTTTGACGCAAGAAAAGTTTATCTGCCTATAGCCGGACAGTGGCCCGCTACGGTATTGTCTGTGGATCAGTCCAAAGAAAGCCTAAAGAAAGCGATCGCAGAAGGCGGTTATGGCAGATGCGTATATAAGTGTGACAATAATGTATGTGACCATCAGGTCACCATATTCGAATTCGAAAACGGAGTCCATGCAACCTTTAACTTAAGCGGATTCACAAACAGGATGTGCAGAACATTCAAGATCATGTGTGAGGACGGAGAGATCCGCGGAGACGATGATCTTAACGAGATAGAGATCATAAGGTTTTCATCAAACTGGAAGTCCGAACCGGAAATAAGAAAGATAATACCGGAAGTTAGGGAAGGCTTCCATGGCGGCGGAGATAACGGACTGATCGCCGATTTCCTGAATATGATAAACGGAAATGATTCAGAGAATCTGTCCGCCATAGACAGATCCATCGAGGGGCATGTGATGGCCATAGGCGCCGACAGATCCAGGCTTGAACACAGAACAGTCGACCTTGCAGAGCTTCGCGGCGACAGGTGAATCAATGAACAAAACGGGTTACGAACAACTTACATCGATACTTAAGCCGGTTTATCTTGAGGATAAATTTGCAGATGCTTATGAGAAATGGACAGGAGAAGGTCAGATCCTTAATGACTCTGAACTTCTGCTCATCTTTGACAGATACAACCTTTCCGAAGAGTGGAAAAACAGGCTGACCGGATATCTGGATGCGCTAAGATCCAATCCCTCTGTAAACGAATACATGACTTTCGTGATCTGGACTTTGTGTGATGCAAGATATACCTATTATATAGAGGACAAGACCGATTTTAATCTGACTCTCATCGGAGATCCGGGGCGTACCGTAACCTTTTTCATATGCTTATCCTGCGTCTTTCATGCTAAGAAGGATCTTGAAAAAAGGCAGATCCCCGCTTGCCTTTATGAGGATATCCCTCACAGGATGCTTAAGAGGCAGATGCAGAAGGTCATAAACAACGACGATTTCTTTGTGGATGATCTGCAGTGGCAGGCAAATTTCTATTCACTGTCCATATACCTTTTTGACAGGTTTTTATTTGTTCCTTGCAGATTTGATGATCCGTATACCTTCTACAGGAATGGTGATGAGGTGGTCGGCATAGCGGAAAGCGGACTCATCGTTGATACGGAAGGACAGATATTTTTACCTGATGAAACACCTTCTGAAACGGATGTTAAGAACGGGCATTATTACGGAAGCTTCAAAAAAGACCGAAAGGCAGCTTTTGTAACAAAGAAAACAGAGACTGCATCCATGGTCGCAGGATACCGTATA
>JAILPG010000278.1 GCA_024699595.1 Lachnospiraceae bacterium
AATACGGGTATAGGATCCATGCTTTCCGATGATGTGGAAGAAAAGGCAGATGAGAAGGATAAAGGACTCATAGACAGGGCCGTTGGCCTTGAATACTGTGCGGGGAGCGAGGAAATATATACCGAAACGCTCAAGGCATACGTCGAGGAAAATATGGGCGATAAACTGGACACTTATTACTCGGCCGACGACTGGGACAATTACCGGATAACGGCTCATTCGATCAAATCAACTTCAAAAGCGATCGGAGCCATGGGCCTTTCTGATTTTGCAAAGGAAATGGAAGCATTTGCCAAAGAAAAAAAGATCGGAGAGATAGCCTCAAGACATGAAGCCTTTGTTGCAAAGTACTGTTCGGTCATTGACGAGATAAAGGCAATGTTAAGAGACATGATACTTGACGGGGATGACAGAGAGTAAATTAAGAGGATAAGATCCTTTCAACAATACGAAAAACAGTAAAGGAAGAATATAATGGCGAAAAAGATCCTGTTAGTAGATGATTCGAAGGTAAATCTGATGATCGCAAAGGCTGCGATGAAGGATATCGAAGCACAGACCGATATGGCCATGTCAGGTGACGAATGTCTTGAAAAGACAAAAGAGACAAAGTATGATGTCATCCTTCTCGATCAGCTGATGCCTGAAAAGGACGGCCTTACAACATTTAAGGAACTAAAGAGCGACAGTTCAAATCCGAATGCGGATACACCGGTCATAATGGTGACTGCAAGTGAAGATGTTTCGGAGGAGGACTATCTTAAGGAAGGCCTTTCGGGATATCTTGCAAAGCCCTTTAAGTCCGGCGACATAAAGCAGCTTTTAGAGAGGTTTTAGGATGAAGACACACGGCAGATTAAAAAGGATACTTGCTCTGATCGCAGCTGTTCTTTTAGCACTTATGTATCTGAGCACTCTTATATTTGCGCTGCTTAGATCGCCTCATTATATGGAACTTTTGCGGGCTTCTATAGCTCTGACCCTTATACTTCCGGCACTGTTATATGCGTATCTGCTGATATACAGGGTGCTTAAAGATAAAGACGACAAAACAGAGGATTAATATATATGAAGGTATTAAAAGCACTGGGTTATTCCCTTATAGGTCTGTTGGTGCTGCTTACGGCGTTCATACTGATATGTGCCCTTAATCCGGATCTTTCATCAAGACTTTCCGATAAGCTCTACGGCAGGGAAACCGAGGTCTCCGAAGAGCCGCAAGAGCCCAAGGCGGATCCCGGAACCTATACCACGCTTGACTCCGGACCTGTTCAGGATGATGATACCGTAAGCTCGGAAGAGCTTGAAAACGAGCAGATCGATCCTGAGGATGCTTCAAACATCCTGCCGCCACAGTCGGATACCTATGTGGTCCCTCCGGAAAGCGGTCTTGTGATACCGGACGAAGTTGCCGGCAAGGTCGGCTACCAGCCGATCCGTGAAGACATTACGGATATAACCGACGAGGAGGCTGACAAGCTTTCCAAGGAACTTTCGTACGGTGAGACCGGAGACGGGCTTGATTTTGACGCTCTTTTTTACCCTTACTATCATATGCTTGACGATCCGGGAAAGCATCTTTACAGGCAGATATACGCAAATACCCTGGCTTTTAACAAAAGCTTCAGACCGGTAGAGAGTCTGTCGCAGAAGAAGATGTTGGATGCCTTTATGGCCGTTTTCAACGACCATCCGGAGCTTTTCTGGCTCGATACGGGTTACGGATGCAAATTCAAGGGAGACGGCACCTGCATAGAAGTGGACCTTACATTTAACCGGACCGCGGATGATTACAACAACGCAAAGGCGCAGTTTGACAATAAGGCAAAAGATCTTATAAACGGTGCGAACACTCTGACCACGGATTACGGGAAAGAACAGTATGTTCACGACAAGCTTATAGACAATGTCAGTTATCAGATATCCTCGCGCATGAACCAGAGTGCCTACAGTGCACTCGTAAACGGCTCGACGGTATGTGCGGGATATGCAAGGGCAATGCAGTATGTGCTGATTGAACTTGGGATCCCGTGCTATTACTGTACCGGATTTGCCGGAGAAAACCACGCCTGGAACATAGTATGTCTCGATGACGGATTCTACAACGTGGATGTTACCTGGGATGACAGTGAGAGCGGAAGGTATGACTATTTCAACAAGACAGACTACGACTATTCGACGACTCATGTAAGAAGGGATCTCTCCGTAAACCTGCCGCCATGCAACGGTACCAAATACAGGACAGATATGCCTTCGGAGGATACCCAGAAGATAACGGGGATGAGACGTCTTGAGGACATCGGCAAGACTGAGGCGGATGTCATCTATACGCTGAATGATTATTATTACAACTGCTATAACCAGATCGTTGATACGGGAGCCGGGGAATACAGCTTTGAAAACCTTATAGGCTCCGAAGCTCTGCTAAATGACATCTATGCCGCATACGGCTCGGGCGATTATCTGCACGGGTTCATGGACAATGCGGTGATAGCCGTCGGAGCAGGTACCTATGATATGGATCTTCTGGTCGAGGAGCTTGAAGGCCATATATTCAGACTTACGCACAGGATAAAACTGGGATACTGAAAATGATCTTCTTTGAGCTAAATAAACAGCTTGATATAAGGCTGTATAAGACGATTTCCGCAATTGACAACGATTTCAGACCCTGCGGCAAATATATCATGGACGGTGACTGTCTGATCCTGTCGGGAAGCAATCATTCGGTAAGGATAAACATTCCCGAAAAAAAGATCGGACTGGAGGTCCCATACAAGAATTTCGGCGGCACGGATTCGGGGATCGTATGGCTGTCCGCAGAATCGGGAGGGGCCTGCCTCATCCGTATGATCTGCAACAGCTTAAGGGAGTGGTATGAGATAGATCCCTTTAATTCGTTTATGGAATTTGAGGGTACTCTCATAGAGGCAAACAACAGACTCGGAGAATACGGTCTGTCCGTTTTATGGGACCGAAACAGCATGACTCTTTATTCCGAATCCATGCCCGTATCCTATGAGGATGCACTTAGGTTTATCCTTGAAGCCGACAGTGATGCGGATGCACAGAAGAGTCTTACCGAATGGCTCAATGATGCAAGGTATTACAGATCGACCGGACAGGAAGCGGAGGCGATCAAGCAGTATGAGGCTCTGCTTCGATATCTTGACAGCTCGATGGATATGTATACCGAGGCGGCATTTGCTCTTGGAGAGCTTTACTATTTTAACAGCAATTACGACCGTTCCGTTGAAATGTATAAAAGATGCAATCTTTCATTTATAGAGGATGAACGGGACTTTTTCATTCATCTCGGACATGCCCTTTTGGATGTGAAGATGAAGAATTACGTAACGGAACTTAAGATCTACTACCGAAGCAGGCTTGACAGCGAATTTGCCGAGAGAAACAAGCGGGCCGTGGAGGTGGCGGCTTCGGAGGTTGCCGACAATTATCCGGAATATGAGGAGACCTGTTACCACATAGGCGTCAGAAAATATGACGAGTACATGACGATGCTTCCACTGGATCCAAACGCCGACGAAAGCCTCCTTGTGCAGGAGAGGAACTTCGAGCCTGTGATAGAGGTCCCGAAAAAACGTTATGAAGACATAAAGCTTGTGGAACGGGCTCTTATCGAGTGCAGCGAAGATGACAACGTATACAGCCTGTTAAAGAAGGCGATGGGTTTTCTTAACGAGGGTGAATACCAGCAGGCATTTCAGATATATCTGAGGCTTTTATCCGATGCTTCCGAAGACGAGGAGATATATACCTGGGTCAATCTGCAGCTTGGGAAGCTTTATATTTTTTTCAACGAATATGCAAACGCCATCAAATATCTTGACCGCTGCAAACCGGACAAATTCGGGGTTGTGTACAGGGAAGATGATCATAAGCTTCTGTCGGCGCATGCAAAGATCGCCGTGGATGACTTTGATTCCGAGCCGAGGTTTCGGATACTCATAAGGGGAAAATATGACAATTATTTTGCCAGATATGATCAGGAGTATTATTTTCTGAAGCAGGACAAGCAGCTTATGAGCGCTTTTATGCAGTACGAAAAGGAATGTATAAAGGATGCGGAAACTGAGAGGAAGTAAACCTTTAATTTTGCGCGGGACTGTGTTATCATTGTCTGAGGATTTAAGGTAGCGGATTTAGGACGAAGATCATCTTTTACGCCGCTGCATGTTAAAGATTAAATCTGTAAATAGGATTAGGAGGATATGAATTATGGGATTGATTCAGGCTGCATTGGGAGCCGCGGGAAGTGCGCTGGCTGATTCTTGGAGAGAGTTCTTCAGCTGCGAAGCCATTTCTTCGGATGTACTTGTTACGAAAGGCAGTAAGTCAAAAAACAACAACAGAAGTCAGAACAAGGGTAATGACAATATAATCAGCAACGGTTCCATCATAGCCGTAGCTGACGGACAGTGCATGATCATAGTGGATCAGGGCAAGGTTGTCGAGCTTTGTGCAGAGCCCGGCGAGTTCGTATGGGATTCATCTTCGGAGCCGAGTATCTTCTACGGCAATCTCGGAGAGAACATTATCGCCACATTCAAGCAGATCGGAAAGAGGATCACCTTCGGCGGTGATACTGCCAAGGATCAGAGAGTATATTTCATCAACACCAAGGAGATCACCGGCAATAAGTACGGAACGGCAAATCCGGTTCCCTTCAGGGTTGTTGACAAGAACATCGGTCTTGACGTGGATATAGAGATAAGATGCCACGGTGAGTATTCCTACAGGATCACCGACCCCATCCTTTTCTATACAAATGTTTCGGGCAATGTTGCTTCCGAATACAGGAGAGATCAGATCGACTCACAGTTAAAGACTGAGCTTATGACGGCTCTTCAGCCTACATTTGCCAAGATCTCGGAGATGGGCATCAGATACAGTGCTCTTCCGGGTCATACAACGGAGATATCGGATGTTCTTAACGAGCAGCTTTCCAAGAAATGGGCAGAGCTTCGAGGAATACAGGTTGTATCCTTTGGTGTAAGCTCAGTGACCGCATCCGAAGAAGATGAGAAGATGATCAAGAATCTGCAGAAGAATGCAGTTCTCAGGGATCCTTCGATGGCAGCTGCAACCATAGCCGGTTCTCAGGCAGATGCAATGATGGCAGCAGCATCAAATACATCGGCAGGACCCATGATGGCATTTGCCGGTATGAACATGGCTCAGAACGCAGGCGGAATGAACGCTGCAAATCTCTTTGCAATGGGTCAGACTCAGCAGGCTGCAGCAGCACCTGCCGCAGCACCTCAGGCTGCACCGGCAGCTTCGGGCTGGACCTGCGAATGCGGCGCTACCGGAAATACCGGAAAATTCTGTGCGCAGTGCGGAAAGCCCCAGCCGGCTCCTACAGGCTGGACCTGTGAATGCGGAACAGTAAACAAGGGCAAGTTCTGTGCTAACTGCGGAAAGAAAAAGCCCGAAGGAGAACCCCTCTATAAGTGCGACAAGTGCGGATGGGAACCCGAGGATCCGAAGAATCCTCCCAAGTTCTGTCCGGAGTGCGGTGATCCGTTTGATGACAAAGATATCGTATAAAACAGACGACAAAAAGAAAAGAGTTTTGCCGTTACTATAACAGATGATACAAGAAAAAATGAGAGAGGGTGTAGATCTACACCCTCTCTTAAAAGGTTAGGAGACAGTTTATGAAAAAGCGTGACGACATCAACAAGATACTGATCATCGGATCGGGTCCGATAATAATCGGACAGGCATGTGAGTTTGACTATTCGGGAACACAGGCGTGCAAGGCCTTAAAGAAGCTCGGATATGACATCGTGCTTGTCAATTCCAATCCGGCTACGATAATGACGGACCCCGAAACGGCTGATGTTACATACATAGAACCCCTGAATCTTGAAAGACTTACCCAGATAATAGAAAAGGAGAGACCTGACGGGCTGCTTCCGAATCTCGGAGGACAGACAGGTCTTAACCTGTGCTCTGAGCTCTATAAGACCGGAGTGCTTGACAAATACGGGGTGAAGGTTATCGGTGTCCAGGTTGATGCCATAGAGCGCGGAGAAGACAGGATTGAGTTCAAACAGACCATGCAGGAGCTTGGGATAGAGATGGCAAGATCCGAGGTCGCATATTCCGTAGAGGATGCACTTAGGATAGCCGATGAGCTCGGATATCCGGTCGTACTGCGTCCTGCCTATACGATGGGCGGAGCAGGCGGAGGACTCGTATACAATGTGGAAGAGTTAAAGACCGTCTGCGAAAGAGGCCTTCAGGCTTCCTTAGTGGGCCAGGTACTCGTTGAGGAATCGGTCCTTGGATGGGAAGAGCTTGAGCTTGAAGTCGTAAGGGATGCAACCGGAAAGATGATCACCGTATGTTTCATAGAAAACATAGATCCTCTTGGAGTGCATACCGGAGATTCCTTCTGCTCGGCACCGATGCTGACCATTCCCGAAGATGTGCAGGAAGAGCTTCAGAGACAGGCATACAGGATCGTTGACAGGATACAGGTCATAGGCGGTACTAACGTTCAGTTTGCAAGAAACACACAGGACGGAAGGATCATTGTCATAGAGATCAACCCGCGTACCTCAAGATCGTCCGCCCTTGCATCAAAGGCTACCGGATTCCCTATAGCTTTGGTTTCCGCAATGCTTGCGGCAGGTCTTGACCTTAAGGACATTCCCTGCGGAAAATACGGAAGCCTCGACAACTACAAGCCGGACGGCGATTACGTAGTCATCAAATATGCAAGATGGGCCTTTGAAAAATTCAAGGGCGCAGAGGACAAGCTCGGCACCCAGATGCGTGCCGTAGGCGAAGTCATGAGTATAGGAAAGACCTATAAGGAAGCTTTCCAGAAGGCCATCCGTTCTCTTGAGATCGGAAGATACGGTCTCGGAGGAGCAAGGGACTATGCGCAGAGGTCCAAAAAAGAGCTGCTTGACATGCTCCATGTGCCGACCTCCGAAAGACAGTTCATCATGTATGAGGCTCTGAGAAAGGGCGCAACTATCGATGAGCTCTACGAGATCACAAAGATCAAGCCGTATTTTATCGAACAGATGGAGGAGCTGGTGCTTGAAGAGGAGACGATCAAATCCTACGAGGGTACGATACCTCCTGCCGATGTGCTTACCGCAGCCAAAAAAGACGGTTTTTCGGATAAGTATCTGAGCATGCTTTTAAAGGTTTCAGAGGATGAGATCAGAAAAGCAAGAAAGGAAATATCGGTAACGGAAGCGTGGGAAGGAGTGCATGTAAGCGGCACACAGGACAGCGCTTATTATTACTCGACATATAACATAAAGGATACCAGTCAGGTAAACACGGATACGAAGAAGGTCATGATCTTAGGCGGCGGACCGAACAGGATCGGACAGGGCATCGAATTCGATTACTGCTGCGTTCATGCGGCCAAGGCGCTTAAAAAGCTCGGCTTTGAGACCATAATCGTAAACTGCAACCCCGAAACGGTATCAACGGATTATGATACCTCGGACAAGCTCTATTTTGAACCGCTTACTCTTGAGGATGTGTTAAGCATCTACGAAAAGGAAAAGCCTCTCGGAGTCATTGCACAGTTTGGCGGACAGACACCGCTTAATCTTGCATCAGACCTTAAAAAGAACGGCGTAAACATCTTAGGTACCACTCCGGAGACGATCGATCTTGCCGAAGACAGGGATCTGTTCAGGGAGATGATGGAAAAGCTTAATATCCCGATGCCGGAATCGGGAATGGCCGTAAGTATTGAGGAGGCAATGGAGATAGCCGGAAAGATCGGTTATCCGGTAATGGTAAGACCCTCATACGTCCTCGGAGGAAGAGGCATGGAGGTCGTACATGATGACGAACACATGAAGATCTACATGGCAAATGCCATAGGCGTGACGCCTGAAAGACCTATCCTCATAGACAGGTTCCTAAATAACGCTCTTGAGTGTGAGGCGGATGCGATCTCCGACGGTGAAAATGTATTTGTGCCGGCGGTCATGGAGCATATAGAGCTTGCAGGAATACATTCGGGTGATTCGGCCTGCGTGCTTCCTTCGATCAATATTTCCGAAAAGAATGTAAATACGATAAAGGAATACACAAAAAAGATCGCAAAGGAGATGAACGTCAAGGGACTGATGAACATGCAGTATGCGATCGAGAATGATACCGTTTACGTGCTCGAGGCAAACCCGAGAGCATCAAGGACGGTACCTCTGGTATCAAAAGTCTGTGACATCAGGATGGTTCCGATAGCGACCGAGATAATCACTATGCCGCTTACGGGAAGAGAGTCGCCTGTTCCGAAGCTTAAGGAACAGAAGTTCTCACACTGCGGAGTCAAGGAAGCGGTATTCCCGTTTAACATGTTCCAGGAGGTCGATCCCGTACTCGGACCCGAGATGCGCTCGACAGGAGAGGTGCTTGGGCTCGCAGGCAATTTCGGAGAAGCCTATTACAAGGCAGAAGAAGCAACGCAGACACCGCTTCCGCTTTCCGGAACAGTGCTCATAAGCGTCAATGACAGGGATAAATCAGAGCTTGTGGAGGTCGCAAAGGCCTTTGATGAGTGCGGCTTTAAGATCATAGCCACCGGAGGCACCTGCGACATGATCAACAATGCAGGCATAAAGGCAACTAAGATATACAAGCTTAACCAGGGCAGACCCAATGTGCTTGATGCGATCACAAATAAAGAGGTCGATCTTGTGATCAACACGCCGGATGACAAGAAGGGAGCGATGGATGACTCCTATATCAGAAAAGGCGTGATAAAAGCAAGGATACCCTATGTCACGACAATGGCGGCAGCCAAGGCATCGGCAGCAGGAATAAAGGCAATGCAGAAAAACAAAGCCGACGTAAAGCCTCTGCAGGAGTATCATGCTTCGATAAGGTGAGCGTTAAAAACCCAAATCCACAGGGATTTATGATGGTTTCCTTTTTTCCCGTAATATGATACACTTAATCTTGAGTTAGTATGCAGGGAGCAGGTTTTTCCCAAAGACGAGGTTTAGAATGAACAGCATCAGATCGGGAGTGTTGATCTATTCAAACGGTAGAGTTGAGTTTGAGCCTCTAAAGAATGTCCTCGAAGCGGATCACAACGTATTCGTTGTCAAGCGCAGGGAGGAGATAAGGATTGTTTTAGAAGCCCAGGATATAGATTTTGCACTCGTGGATATTTCCGAAGATACGCAGATGAGTCTCGATTTTATAGAGGGGCTTAAGTTAAGTGCGCAGTATCACTCGATCTTAGTCATTGCTTTTCATGACAATCTCACTGAGGAGATAAGAAATGCTGCCATTAGTGCGGGCATCAGCTACTGTTTCCCATATCCCATAAATCCCCTTAAGCTTAAGAACCTCATGGACATATATGTTTCCACCTACGTGGATGACAAGAAAAAGCTTTTAAAGAGGGATGAGGCTCATACAAATATCGTAAATGATGTTCTTGATATATTAAACATCGGTGTCATCACCCTTTCCCAGAGGGAAAAGTTCAGGATCGAATATATAGGCCAAAGAGCCGCGGCTCTTTTGGGGTATGACATTGACGATGATGAGGATAATGACCTTCTTGATAAGGATTTCGATTCCTTCATTCATCCGGACGATATAGTAAAGTTTTATTCGGCTGTTTCAAGTATCTTTGAAATGGGAAAGCGGATAAGCTTTTCTGCGCGTATTAAGAACGAAAACGGGAATTATTACAGCTACGAAGTGCATATCAAGAATTATTCCTATATACACGGAATAAAGATGCTCTCTGTCGTTATCAATTCCATGTCAACAAGCTTCAGGGAAGATACGGATATATTTGACAGCGCGGAGCGTGACCGTACCAGATACGATCTGCTTACAAATGTCTATAACAAGGACACTTTCTTTGAAGAAACCGCAAAGATGATAGAAAGCAATCCCGGAAAGACCTATATCGTCTCTATCTGGGATATTGACAGGTTCAAGGCGATAAATGAGATGCTTGGCTCCAAGACGGGTGACAAGCTCCTCATTGATTTTGCCAATTTCCTAAAGGCCAATCTTGATGATTCGCTGTGTACCTATGGCCGTATAGAGTCGGATCATTTCGTTACCTGCTGTTCGGCAAGATTCCATGAAAAGGCGGAAAAGAACATAAAGGCCGTTCTGGATTCACAGATAGTATGGCATACGCTGGATAACAGCATCTTCATGCATGTCGGGATGTACAGGCTTGACATCAATGACAGGGATGTCGCCATCGCATGCGACCGTGCCACAATGGCGCTGCATGCAATAAAGAACAGTTATGTCAACAGGATGAACTTCTTCTCACAGGAGATGCGTGAGTCCTTAGTTGTCGAGCAGGAGCTTGTAAAAGAGTCCGAAGATGCTTTTAAGAACGGTGATTTCTATGTAATGTACCAGCCCATCATCGACGCAAGGACCAGAGAGATAGTTTCCGCTGAGGCTTTGGTCAGATGGAGGAAGGCTGACGGCAGCAGCATATCGCCCGGAGTGTTCATACCTACCTTTGAGAAAAACGGTATCGTAACCAGGGTCGATCTATATGTGCTTGATAAAGTGTGCGCTTTTCAGGCGGACCGCATAAAAAAAGGATTAAAGACAGTGCCTGTTTCCGTAAATCTCTCAAGGGTCGACTTCTATGACGAGAAGCTCTATGACAGGCTTACGGGGATCATCAATTCGCATAAGCTTTCATCAGAACATATCAAATTTGAGATAACCGAGAGCGCTTACATGGATCAGCCCCAGGAGCTTATGAGGGTTATGGACAAGTTAAGGGATGCGGGCTATCAGATCCTCATGGACGATTTCGGAAGCGGTTTTTCATCGCTTAACATGCTTAAGGATTTCCCTGTAAACATCCTTAAGATCGACATGAAGTTCATGGATTCCATAGATGTATCCGAGCGGGCAAGCAATATCCTCTACAGCGTGATAAGGATGGCCAAGTCTATCAATATGCAGATAGTCGCAGAAGGCGTTGAGACGGGCAACCAGTTCGAGATGTTAAAGAACATGGACTGCGACTGCATCCAGGGCTTCTATTTCTACAAGCCGCTCAAACAGGAGGAATTTGAGGAAAGACTTCATGAGCAGGAAAAAGAGATGCCTGCATCGGTCATCAAATCGTTTTACAAGATCCTCCTTTTATCAAGAGATGAAGAGCAGAAGGCAGATCTTGAGTCGCTGTTTGATTATGAGGCAGAGATCAATCTCTGTGATACCGAGGAAAAAATAGAAGAGATATTAAAGCTGACGTTTACAAACGTCAATCTCATACTGATAGATTATGATTCACTTCCCGAGGAGTGCATGAGATTTGTGGAAGTGATACAGCTGAAACCTTTCTACAGCGGGATCCCCTTACTTGCGATCACGCAGATGGCTAATCTTGAAAACTTTGAGAGGTTTATCAAGGATGACTGCATCGCCGACATAATCATCCGTCCGTATAACCGGACAGTACTAAAGCAGCGTATCCGAAGGACCATTGATTACTACGGCGTTGAGAATGAGCGAAGAGCCATTACGCTTCTAAGAAAGAGCGTTCTGTTAAGGCAGCAGATGAATTCTTTCTTTGAGGATTCATTAACGGGTATCGCAAGGGTAGTAGTGGAACAGGATGCCGACCTTACGCTTAAGGAGATCTCCTACGTAAATGACAGGTTCCTAAACCTCCATATGATAACGCTTGATGAAGCCTTAAGAAAAGGCAAGCTTTCGGATCTCATGCCGCATATGATGTTCCCTGAGGTTGACAGCGTGGAAAAGAGCGTTCATGAGGCTGTCAGGGAGAATAAGCATTTTATCACCAAGGC
>JAILPG010000281.1 GCA_024699595.1 Lachnospiraceae bacterium
CATATCCGCTGATTCGATGCAGGTATATAAGCATCTCGATATAGGCTCGGCAAAGATCACTGAGGAAGAAAAAGAAGGCATAAGGCATCATCTGATCGATATACTCGAGCCTGAAGATGAGTTTAATGTCTACAGATTCAAACAGCTTGCCAAAAGTGCCTGCGATGAGATACTTGAAAGAGGAAAGCTGCCTGTTGTCGCCGGCGGAACTGGTTTTTACATACAGGCGCT
Source organism: Lachnospiraceae bacterium (assembly GCA_024699595.1). The sequence continues at coordinate 232 of JAILPG010000281.1, forward strand.
TCTGTATGATATAGATTTCGGGGATAAGGGACAGGACGAAGGCTACAGCGAGTATCTGGACGGCATCCTTTCAGAAAAGGGAGCGGATCATCTGTACCGGATGTTAACAGAGACAGATAAGGATTATGCGATGACCGTTCATGCAAACAATGTAAGAAGGGTTAAGCGCGCACTTGAGTTTTATCATGAGACCGGAGAACTGTTATCTGAACACAACAGAAGGATGAGAGATAAGAGCTCGGAATATGATTTCAGATACTATGTGCTTGACATGCCGAGGGATGAATTATATAAACGGATAGATGAGAGAGTGGATATCATGTTCGAAAACGGGCTTCTTTCCGAGGTGTCCCGGTTAAGGGACAGGGGTCTTAAGCGCACCGATGCATCAATACAGGGCATAGGATATACAGAGCTCATGGAATACTTAGACGGGGAGATAAGCCTTGAAAGGGCAAAGGAGCTTATAAAGAGAAACTCGAGGCACTATGCAAAAAGGCAGCTTACGTGGTTCCGAAGGGAAAAAGACGTGACAATGATAAACAAAAAGGATCATTCCTATGATGATGATAAGATACTTGAATATATCATGGAGGATCTTAAGGAACACGGGATCATATAGGAGAGCAGGATGGATATAAAAGATCTGTATAAACAGCTTTCGATAGATACGGATATCATCGGTCTTTCAGAGGAGGTGCTTTCATCCCTGAGAGAAAGGTTTGACCTTATCGATGAGACTGCCGAATACAATCAGCTTAAGGTGATAAAGGCTTTTAGGGACAATCGTGTCTCCGAAGCCTGCTTTGCACCGTCAAGCGGTTACGGATACAACGATCTCGGAAGAGAGGTGCTTGAAAAGGTTTATGCTGACCTTTTTAACGGACAGGACGCCCTCGTAAGACCTCAGATAACCTGCGGGACTCATGCACTTGCACTTGCACTTTCGGCAAATTTAAGACCGGGGGATGAGCTTATCTCGCCGGTTGGAAAGCCCTATGATACCCTTGAAGAGATCATCGGGATAAGACCGTCAAAGGGATCTTTGATGGAGTACGGTATTACCTACAGACAGGTCGATCTGCTTGATGGGAGCGAATTTGACTATGACGGCATAAAAAATGCTATAAATGAAAAAACAAAAGTTGCGACTATCCAGAGATCAAAAGGCTACCAGACAAGGGAGAGCTTTTCGGTCGCAAAGATCAAAGAACTAATAAGCTTTATAAAGAAAATAAAGCCTGATATTATCTGTCTTGTCGACAACTGCTACGGAGAATTCGTGGAAAGATGTGAGCCGCTTGATTCCGGAGCCGATATGATCGCCGGTTCCCTGATAAAGAACCCGGGAGGGGGTCTTGCGCCTGTCGGAGGTTATATTGCAGGAACGGAAGAATGTATAGAACAGGTTTCATACAGACTTACTTCTCCGGGACTCGGACGGGAAGTCGGAGCCTCGCTTTCTGTAAACAAGAGCTTTTATCAGGGCCTTTTCATGGCACCGGTGGTTACGGCCGCAGCTCTTAAAGGAGCGATCTTTGCGGCAAATATCTATGAAAGGCTCGGCTTTAAAGCATTTCCCTGCGGGGCGGATGAAAGGCATGATATCATACAGGCTGTGACCCTTGGTTCAAAGGAGGCTCTGATCGCATTCTGTAAAGGGATCCAGGCCGCATCCCCTGTTGATTCGCATGTAACGCCTGAACCCTGGGCTATGCCCGGTTATGACTGCGATGTCATCATGGCTGCCGGGACTTTTGTATCCGGTGCATCGATAGAACTGTCCGCTGACGGACCGGTTAAGGAACCTTATACGGTTTATTTTCAGGGAGGTCTTACCTTCCCTCATGCAAAGCTTGGCATCATGAACTCAATACAGGCTTTAAAGAATGCGGGAATAGTAAATGTATAGAGAACTGACAAAAAAGGAACTCATTGTTCTTATTGCTGAGATCTTAATAATGTCCGTTACGGCCTACCTGTCCTTAGCATATCTGTATCCTAAAAACCTCTATTTAAGATCGGTCGCTCTTGCGGGAGACGGTGCTTATGATGATGCCGTTTCAACGCTCAGACAGCTTGGCGAATATGAAGACAGCAGCGAGCTTATCACGGAGTATACGTATCTTTCGGCAGTGACTCTCATGGATGCGGAAAAATACTCTGAGGCAAAGGAAGTGTTTGCGTCTCTTTCAGGATACAAAGATTCAAAGACTCTGATACGCGAGTGCAATTACCTGACCGCACTCAATCTGCTTTCCTTAAAACAATACGGTGAAGCCTGCGGTTATCTTATCTCGCTAAATGGCTACAAAGACAGTGAAAAGCTTTACTATGATGCTGTTTATGAGCTCTCCAAAGAGGAGTATAAAAACGGGGAATTTGATCTGTTCTATGACCATTTTTCCATAGTCTGTTCTACCGGACTGTTTTCCTATGATATCCTTGATAAGCCCGATATAAGAAAAGCTGCTTCGCTAGTGGATACCACTTCCGTTAATATTTTCGGAGATCTTTCGGGATCTGACAGCGGATTTGACTCCTATACCGGAGAGGCCGCAATATATAAGATCACGCCGGAGGCAGTTTATTTTCTGTCTGCGAAACATGTGCTCAATATGCTTAACGGTGAGAACGTGAGGATAACATTTTATGACGGTACAGTGACAGAGACTTTGATGGATGCATATGTGTCCGAAAAAGAGGACTCTGATCTCGGACTTTTCAGAGTGGATACAAAGGACATCCCCATAGAGCTTTTGGTTACGCTTAAGGAGATAAACTATTATCCGGAGTATTACAGCACCCTTAAAAAGGGGAATCCGGCTTTTATACTGTCCAATTACTGGTATGCAAGGTCGGATCTTATGACTGAGACGACCTTTATGGGACTTGATGTGCAGAAGCTTTCCGAGGGAAGCTACCCTGCGGGATCTTATCTGGCTTTTGACAGATGCAGTGTGGAGGGCCAGAGTGGTTCGCCGGTCTTTGATGCACAGGGCAGATGCCTTGCCATCGCAAGCGGCTATTATTACTATGAGATCGACGGAAACATCACTTTTACGATAGACTGTCATTCAAGACTTGACGAGTCGTCAGAACTTCTGTCAATGGCAATGGGAAATCCGTCTTCATAATAGTCAAGGAAGCTGTATCTTTTCCCACCGGCCTTTATTCCGAGAACCTTGTTGAGCGTTACGTTCTGCATGGCTGCAAATATATTATCCTCAACATAAGGGTTGGTCTTCTTGAGTGTTTTTATAAGCTCCTTTGTTTCCATTCTCTTTGAGAGCATTCCGCTATCCGTAACGTCTTCAGCAGAAGAAAGCTCACTGAAGCGGCAGGCGCAGCCTAAGAATCTAAGACCGTTATATGCGGCCCATCTTTTGATGTCGTCTTCCCTGACATAATAAAGCGGCCTTATAAGCTCCATGCCTTCAAAATTGGTACTCTTAAGCTTGGGCATCATGGCTTCATACTGCCCGCTGTAGAATACTCCCATCAAAAGCGTTGAGATCACATCGTCAAAATGATGTCCGAGGGCTATCTTGTTGCAGCCCATTTCCTTTGCTTTGGCATACAGATATCCTCTGCGCATTCTCGCACAGATATAGCAGGGGGATTTTTCAATCTTAAAGACAGAATCAAAGATCGGTGTTTCAAATATCTCAAGGGGAATGTTCAAAAGCCTGGCGTTATGTTTTGAGAGATCAAGGTTTTCGCTTCTGTAGCCCGGATCCATCAGGATATATTTAACGGTAAAGGGAAACTTGTTATGGCGCTTGATCTCGTAAAAGAGCTTTGCCATGCACATGGAGTCTTTACCGCCTGAGATGCATACAGCCACCGAGTCGCCCTCTTTTATGAGTTCATAATCGGATATCGCCTGCACAAATCTGGTATATAGGGCTTTGTGGAACGTTTTCTGGATGCTTCTGTCTATTCTGTTCTGTGTTATCTTTATATCTGTATCTTCCATAATTGGATCATCGCCCTTTTGACGTTTTTTTATGTCCGTGCATGGCTTCGGAGCAGGCTCTTTCCGACATGCTCCGACTAAATGATTTGATGCCGCCATCCTGCATCATCTTATCCCAAGTATTTTCCGCAGGCAATATAAACTTTGTTCTTTTATTGTTATTTCGACCCTTTTGTGCTATTATTTATTGAAATATGAAACAGATCCGATCTGTTTTTATGATTCTTCTTCCATCTGCATGTCCCGTGATGGGAGGACGATTTTGAAAGATAATAAACCAGACACTATCAAAAGGCTGCCGCCTGACGAAAGACCTTATGAAAAATGTCTTCGTTTCGGGCCACAGGTGCTAAGTGACAGCGAGCTTTTGGCTGTATTCATCAGATCGGGGATCCAGAGCAAAACAGGCATAGAACTTGCAAGAGAAGTCATGAAGCTTCCGGACGGAAGCTACAGTCTGTCGGCGCTTTACGGCAAATCCATTGAAGAGCTGTTAAGGATATCGGGAATAGGGGAGGTCAAGGCGATAACGCTCAAATGCCTTTCGGAGATAGCAAAACGGCTCAACAGACCGGAGGGTTCTGATACGGTATGCTTAAAGAGTCCCGGCAGGATAGCGGCGATGTTCATGGACGAGATGTGTTACCTTGAACATGAGGAGGTAAGGCTCGTCTGTTTAAACGGTGCAAGCAGGTATATCACCGATATTGTGCTCACGAAGGGAACCGTTAACAGATCCCTTATCTCTACGAGGGAGATATTTGAAAATGCCCTCAGTCACCGTGCAGTGGGAATAGTGCTGTTACATAATCATCCGGGCGGCGATCCGATGCCGTCTGAGAATGATATACTTGTTACTGAAAAGGTAAAGAGGGCGGGGGAGCTGATGGATATAAAGCTTGTCGATCATCTGATCATAGGAAATATATCCTATGTAAGCATGAAAGAAGCCGGATATTTATGATGATCCGCCGGACCGGGGGCCGTTTTTTGTTGAGGTGAGAACTTTTGTCGATAAATGCGTTCGGTATCGATCTCGGTACCTATAATATAAAGATCTATAACGGTTTCAGGGAGACCATATCATCCCATAAGAACATAATAGCGATACAGAACAGACATAATATCTTTGCCTACGGAGATGAAGCCTTTACGATGTATGAAAAGGCTCCCTCCAATATCGTCGTTTCTTTTCCCCTTATAAACGGTGTTATTGCCGATATCCACAACATGCAGGTGCTGCTTAAGAATTTCATCCTTGATGAAATGGACGGCAATCTGAGAAATGCGGATTTTTATATCTCGGTTCCCACGGATATCACCGATGTTGAAAAAAGAGCCTTTTATGATCTGGTAAAGGACTCAAATGTCAGGGCAAGGAATATCTATATCGTTGAAAAGGCTATCGCTGATGCTATAGGTCTTAATGTCGATGTAAGGAACTCACCGGGCGTACTTGTAGTAAACATCGGTTACGAGACAACGGAGATATCGATAATATCTCTTGGGGGAATAGTGTTAAGCAGGCTCATAAAGCTTGGAGGGAAAAAGTTTGACGATTCGATAAGAAACATCATCAGGAAGGAATACAATCTCCTGATCGGCATGAAGACTTCGGAAAGAGTAAAGATAGCTCTTCCGGAGCTTAAATCCACCAATTCCGATGCCGTTGTATACGGCAGGGATATCGTGACGGGACTTCCCGTTGAAAGGAATATCCCGACCAACCTGGTGGAAAAGTCGATGTCTGAGCATTTTGAAACCATCATCGACAATGTAAGGGTGATACTGGAAAGAACTCCGCCTGAGCTTGCGGCGGACATCTATAAGACAGGGATCTTTTTAACGGGGGGATCCGCATCCATAGGAAACCTCCATGAGCTCATTGCAAGAAGCACCGGGCTCAGGGTTAATTTCTCCGCAAACGGTGAGGGCTCGGTTGCCTACGGACTGTCACAGATAATGAACAATGAAAAGCTTAAGGATTCGGCTTATTCAATGTACGAACTTGATTAACTGATCTCAGAGGGCGAAATGGCTGGAAACCATAAAAAAAAGATAACCATTCCCAGCAGATATGTGCTGCTTGTCCTGTCCATAATCTGCGTGGTGATGATGATACTATCATTTGCGACGGACCTGTTTCGGGCTCCGGTAAATTCGGCGGTAGGTTATACGATAGTACCCTTTCAGAAGGGCATAAGCAAAGCAGGAGAGTGGCTTACGGACAGGGCGGACAATCTTAAGAGGATGAAAGAGCTCCAGAAAGAAAACGAGGAGTTAAAGCTTAAGGTTGATGAACAGGCCATAATGATAAATGATCTTCAGGCCGATAAATATGAACTGTCAGAACTCAGGGTCCTGTTCGAGCTTAATGAAAAATATTCGGATTATGAGAAAACGGGTGCAAGGATCATCGGAAAGGATGCAGGCAACTGGTTTTCAACTTTTCTGGTTGACAAGGGCACTGATGACGGTATCACGGTTGATATGAATGTCATGGCAGGGTCCGGGCTCGTGGGCGTGGTGACGGAAGTCGGACCGAACTGGGCCAGCGTAAGATCGATAATAGATGATAATTCCAATCTGTCCGGCATGGTAATGTCCACATCCGATAATCTCATCGTATCGGGAGATCTGGAACTGATGAAGGAAGGGTATATCAGATTCAGCCAGCTTGAGGACAAGGAAAATAAGGTCGTTGTGGGTGATCAGATAGTCACGTCTACTATTTCCGATAAATATCTGCCAAACATCACGGTAGGCTATATCACCCAGATAAACAATGACTCAAACAACCTTACCAAATCCGGATATCTGACACCTGCTGTGGATTTCAAGCATCTGAACACGGTCTTGATCGTTAAGGAGCTTAAGCAGACTAAATAGGGGAATCAGGGGTAATTATGCGAAGATATATTCTGGTCATCCTTATGATAGCAGTGGCATTTGTCCTGCAGAGTACGGTTTTTAGGACATTTGCGATAGCGGGGATAGCCCCGAATATCATGATCATTCTCACATCCTCCTTCGGATTCATGAGAGGGAGAAAGGAAGGGATGGTCATCGGATTTTTCTGCGGCCTTTTAGCCGATATCTTTTTTGGAGAGATCATCGGTTTTTATGCCCTTATCTACATGTTCCTAGGCTATCTGAACGGACTGTTCAAATCAATATTCTACCCTGAAGATATCAAGCTTCCCATAATCCTCATCTCGGTCAGCGAGATCGTCTACTGCATCCTGTGCTATGTGTTTTTGTTCATGCTAAGAGGCAGGATGCATTTCGGATATTATTTTCTGCACGTAATCCTTCCGGAGATCGTATATACGATAGTGGCTACACTTGTGGTATACAGAGGGATACTGTTCATTAACGAATGGCTTGAAATGCATGAAAAAAGGAGTTAGCGGCAAAGGTGCTTAACGAGATAAAAGAATTTCTGAAAAATACCATATTGTCACGACTCTTTATCCTGCTTGTCATCATCGTGGTACTGTTCTTCATCCTGATCAGGAGACTGTTTGTCCTGCAGATCATAAACGGAGAAGAATACTTAAACAATTTCACGCTGACGATCAAGAAAGAGATCACTCTTAATTCCGCCAGGGGAAACATTTATGACAGAAACGGAAAGCTGCTTGCTTACAATGAAATGGCTTACTCCGTTACGATAGAAGATAACTACGAATCCTCACAGGGTAAGAATGCCGTCCTTAACTCGACTATCTTAAGCACCATAAAGATAATCGAGGATCACGGCGATGAGGTGATAAATGATTTCAATATCATCTTAAACGAGAACGGAGCCTATGAATATACGGTCCAGGGTACGAAACTGTTAAGGTTTTTGGCTGACATCTACGGCTATAAGGATACCAATGATCTGAGCGTCAAAGAGCGGAACTCGACGCCTGCCGAAGTAATAGAATATCTGTGCAGTACCGAAAAATACGGGATCGGGGAATATGAGTATCCACAGGACGGGAAAAAGGAATTCGTCCCCGGCAAAGGCTTAAACAGTGAAGAGATATTAAAGGTGATAACCGTCCGCTACACAATGTCGATGACGAGCTATCAGAAATATCTTGCAACGGTCATAGCGGATGATGTTTCTCCCGAAACCGTAGCGGCGATAATGGAAAACAAATCGAGGCTTCAGGGAGTCAATATCTCGGAGAAACTCTTAAGGAGATACAACGAATCCGAATACATGGCTCATATCCTTGGTTATGTGGGAAATGCTTCCGTGGATGATCTTGAGGAATTAAAGGATTCCAAGCATGAATATGCCATCACCGATACCGTCGGAAAAGCTGGCATAGAAAAGACCATGGAGGAATATCTGCAGGGAACGAAGGGAAAGGATGTGGTATTTACCGATAATGTGGGAAAGATCTTAGAGACTTCCACACATATCGATCCGGTTGCGGGAAATGATGTATATCTGTCGATCGATTCCGATCTGCAGAGGGCCGTATACAATATGCTGCAGCAGAAGCTTGCCGGCATACTGGTTTCAAAGATCGTCAACATGAAGGAATATAACAATTCCGTCGTTAAGGCATCCCTTATGATGATCCCGATAGACGATGTTTATTATGCCCTGATCAACAATAATGTAATTGATATCAAACGTTTTGAAAGCGACAATATACATACCTATGAAAGCGAAGTATATTCGGCCTTTAAGTTAAAGCAGGAGAGCGTGCTCGAATATCTTAAGCAGGAGCTTCTTACCACGCCCACTCCCTACAAGGACATGCCTGTCGAGTATCAGGTATATGAGAGTTATATAGTACAGCATCTTAATTCCTCAAACCTTTCGGTGATACTTTCATCAGAGGTGGACAAGGAGGATCCGGTCTATATTGCCTGGGCGATAGATGAGACGATATCCCTTCAGGAGTATTTAAACTACTGCCTGTCAAAGAACTGGGTCGACATCACGAAGTTTTCCAAAAACGAAAAGTATTCCGATACCGGCGAGGTATATGAAAAGCTTGTCGATTTTATCATATCCGATCTCAGAAACGACAATGCTTTTTCAAAGAAAATGTACAAATACATGATCAGGGACAATATGATCACCGGAAAGCAGATCTGCATGATACTGTTTGAACAGAACGTGATCTATGCGACTTCAAGTGAAAAAGCGGAGGTGGAGACCGGAGCAAGGACGCCTTATGATTTCATTATCAACAAGATCGCAAATATCGAGATCACGCCGGCGCAGCTTGCCCTTGATCCCTGCTCGGGCTCCTGTGTGGTAATGAACATGGAAGGAGAGGTCTTGGCCTGCGTCACCTATCCCGGTTATGATGCAAACAGGCTGACCAATACCATCGATTCGGAATACTATTCCAAGCTCATGGCTGATCTTGCGAGTCCGATGTACAATAATGCCACCCAGCAGATGACGGCACCGGGCTCAACATTCAAGATGATAAGTGCCATAACCGGACTTGAAGACGGTGTGATAAACATCGGAGAGACTATAAGATGTGACGGTAAATATACTATAGAAAGTCTTGGCGTTGAGAAGACCTGCTGGGCATATCCTGCCGCACATGGCCCGCTTGACGTAACCCATGCCATAGAGAATTCCTGCAATTCATTCTTTTATGAAGTCGGTTACCGCCTCGCGACCAATCTGATGACGACGAGATATAATGAAAAACAGGGACTCGATCACCTCGAAAAATATGCATCGCAGTTCGGACTTACCGAGAAAACGGGCATAGAGATGGAAGAGAATGAACCGAAATTTTCGGATACCCTGCCGATAGACTCGGCGATCGGACAGGGCTCACACAACTATACGACAATAGGTCTTGCCAGATATGTAAATACGGTGGCAAACGGCGGTATCTGTTATAATCTGACACTTCTATCTAAGATAACGGACAGTGACGGCAAGCTTATAAGATCGGTAAAGCCATCGCTTCGAAACATCGTGGACATACAGGGAAGCACCTGGCGGGCGGTAAAGAGCGGAATGAGACTTGTGGCGCTTAAGACGAAATCCTTAAAAGATCTGTCTGTCGATGTGGCGGGAAAGACAGGAACGGCACAGTCTTCGAGATCCAGAACGAATCACGCTCTGTTCCTCGGATACGCGCCTTATGATGATCCCGAGATATCACTCGGCATAAGGATCGCCTACGGATACACCTCGGCAAATGCAGCCTCCCTTGCCTCGGATGTATTCAAGTATTATTTTAAGCTGGAGGATGAAAACTCGCTGTTAAGCGGTGTTGCAGCAACAGACACAACAGAGGTAATAGAAGATTAACAAATAAGAGGAGAGTGTAAATGAAGAACCCGGTTATTATCAAAAATTTCCCAAACGGTCTGTCCGTGATACTTGATCCCGATATTCCTTTTGATGAGCTGTATACAGCATTGGGGAAAAAATTCAGGGAATCATCCAAGTTTTTCGGAAAGGCAAAGCTTGTCATATCCTTTTCAGGAAGAGTCTTAGAGGAGGAGGAAGAGAGGCTTCTTACCGATGCGATCGCCGACAACTCCGAGCTTACGGTGCTCTGCATCGTCGGAACGGATGATGAAAAGAACCAGCAGTACATAAAAGCAGGTTCCAGATTCGTGGGCGATCAGGAGAAGATGCTGTCACGGTTTTACAAGGGGCCCATACGTGCGGGCGAGGTCGTGGAATCGGATACGGACCTTATCATACTCGGCGACGTCAATCCCGGCGCGGAGGTGATATCCGCAGGAAATATCATAATACTCGGTACGCTTTACGGGACGGCAAGAGCCGGCTCAAACGGCAATGAAGCATCCTTTGTGGTCGCACTTGACTTAAGGCCTGTAAAGATCTGCATATCGGATTATTCAATGAATATTTTTTCAAAAAAGGGACTCTTTCGATCAAAGGCTGTTCCCAAGATCGTATTTTTGCGTGAGGGAGAACTGCTTGCGGAGGAGATAAGCACGGAGACGATCGATAAGCTCAGCATCTGATGAAATGCTTTGATCTGCGTTCCTCCGGGAAATATAAGCATATGGTGTTTAGGTATGTTTGAAAACTATAATTTTAAAAGATACGGAGTGTTTCTGGTGATCACCTGCATAGTCGCATCGGTCATCGGGATACTCCTTATAGGCAGTGCGAAGGAAGGACTTCAGGACAAGCAGATCCAGGGGCTTGTGATAGGTCTTGTCGTAATGCTTGTTCTGTCAATAATCGATTATCATTTCATACTTAAGTTCTACTGGGTGCTCTATGCGTTGTCGATAGCCCTGCTCATCGCCGTAAGGCTTTACGGAGCCACGGTCGGAGGTGCCTCGAGGTGGTTTACTGTCTTTGGTATAAGATTCCAGCCGTCAGAGCTTGTAAAGATCCTATTAATCCTGTTCTACGCACAGTTTATAATGAAGCACAGGGACAGCATAAACACCTTCAGGATGGTCATATCATCGGTGCTGCTGTTGCTGCCTCCGTTTTATCTGATATTTGACCAGCCAGACCTTTCGACTTCGATAATGATACTGGCGATATTTGCGACCATTATGCTGGTGGGGGGCTTAAGCTTTAAGATAATCATACCTGCGATAGCGATAATCATTCCGCTTGTCATCCTGTTTTTAAATATCGTGATGCAGCCGGATCAGACCATTCTCAACGATTACCAGCAAAAGAGGATACTTGCATGGCTGCAGCCCGAGCAGTATGCATCTACCGAAGCATACCAGCAGCTTAATTCGATCACGGCAATAGGTTCCGGACAGCTGTCCGGCAAGGGGCTTAACAATAACGTCATCAGTTCCGTAAAGAACGGAAATTTCATATCTGAAGCACAGACGGATTTTATTTTTTCCATAGCGGGAGAAGAATTGGGTTTTGTCGGTTGTTGTGGTATAATAATTCTGTTGTTCCTTATTGTGCTTCAGTGTATATACATTGCCGCCAGAGCGATGGACACAGCGGGAATGATAATAGCCGGAGGAATGGCAGGTCTTGTGGGGTTTCAGACATTTATCAATATAGGTGTCACGACCATGCTGCTTCCGGATACCGGACTGCCTTTACCTTTTTTCAGTTACGGACAGACATCGCTTGTCAGTCTGTTCATTGGAATAGGAATAGTGCTGAATGTAAAGCTGCAATCCGTTGATTTTTTATAGTAAACGCCGGATCGAAAAGAATCACGTCGTTTGCTGTATATTAATGCGGATAAGAACCGTATAAAAACGGAGGAGGTCATATATGAACATCGGGCTGATAGCACACGATTCAAAAAAGAAGCTGATGCAGAATTTCTGCATAGCCTACAAGGGGATCCTAAGCAAAAATGATCTGTTTGCCACCGGCACCACAGGACGCCTGATAGAAGAAGTCACGAATCTTTCTGTTCACAAGTTCCTTGCCGGACATCTTGGGGGAGAACAGCAGATAGGCGCACAGATCGAGCAGAATGAGATCGATCTTGTGATCTTTTTGAGAGATCCTCTAACTCAGAAATCCCATGAACCGGATATAGGTTATATCGTAAGACTTTGTGATATGCATAATATACCGCTTGCCACCAATCTGGCGACGGCGGAACTGTTGATCAAGTCCCTGGACAGAGGAGACATGGAGTGGCGTGAAATGTACAAATAGGATATGCATCCTTTTATTTATCCCGGTGTTACTGTTATGTTCCGGCTGTACAAGGGGATATGAGAATGCATACGACGTAAACACAACCATTTCGGCTTTTACATTTGAAAACAGCTACAGTGAGAATACTGCGGTGCCCTTTGCAAACGATCTGTGCGTGGTATCGGATGATATATACGGAAACGCAGATGCATCTCTTTCTGAAGCTTTCGGTCTGTTTGACGTTTCGGGAAAGGAGACTTTGCTTTCGAAAAATGCAAACGAAAGACTCTATCCCGCCAGTCTTACAAAGACGATGACCGCCATGCTCGCACTTAAATATGGAAAGCTTGAGGATGTGTTGGTGGCATCAAAGAATGTTGCCATTACCGAATCGGGGGCACAGCTAATCCCTCTTCATGAAGGCGACAGGATGACGCTTGAAAACGCACTTCATGCTCTTTTATTGTATTCCGCAAACGATGCGGCGGTAATGGTAGCGGAATATATCTCGGGATCAGTCGAGGCCTTTGCTGATCTGATGAATAAGGAAGCTCTGTCACTCGGCGCCACAAATACTCATTTTGTAAATCCGCACGGTCTGACCGATGAAGAGCATTACACAACGGTATATGATCTTTATCTTATCTTCAAAGAGGCAGTAAAATACGATAAGCTGACGGAGATAATGAACAAGGACAGCTACCAGTTAACCTATTCGGACGCTTCAGGAAACGCTAAGACTCTTGATATAAAGAATACAAACGCTTATCTTAACGGAAACAGGCAGACTCCTGAGGGCATAAGGGTGATAGGAGGAAAGACCGGCACTACAGATGCCGCAGGATCCTGTCTCATACTGTTATCAAGGAATGCAGGTGATCTTCCATATATTTCATGTGTGCTGAAGGCTGCTGACAGAGAGAGCGTGTATGATGAGATGACCGAATTATTAAGTTCTATCCCGTATTGAAAACTCGGAATTGTTATTTTATAATAAATCAATAAGCTTACACATAAAGGAGGATACTGCAATGATACAGCTGATCGTTGGTGAAAAGGGCAAGGGCAAGACGAAGCATCTTCTTGAACATGTAAACAATGCCGTTTCTACCACAATGGGAAACATTGTATATCTTGATAAGAATTCCAAACATATGTATGAATTGAAGAATAAGATACGTCTTATCAACGCATCGGAATTCCCGCTTTCTTCGACGGATGAATTTGTCGGGTTCGTCTGCGGCATAGTATCTCAGGATCATGATCTTTCCCAGATGTATTTTGACAGCTTTATGGATGTGGCTTATGTAAAAACAACAGATAATCTTGAAAAGCTCATGGCAAAGATGGAAAAGATATCCGATCAGTTCACGGTTGATTTTATAATAAGTATCTCACTGAACGAATCCGAATTGCCGGAGCATTTAAAATCGATGGTGATCGTTTCCTTATAGGAGGATCCGTTAAGGATAAGAGTCTAATGAAAAAGCCTCGTTATCGAGGCTTTTTCATTGGTTAGGGGCCATATGGAAGGCAGTAACTCAAAGAACAGGAAAAAAAGAAAGAAAAGTTCAAACGGTAAAGTTGTCAAATACAGATCGCCGATCAATATAAACCCCGGACTGATAATCTTCGGTATAATGTTCGTGTACATTCTGGTGGTCGTTGTGACCTATTTTAAGAGTGAACCGATAACGCCTTATGAGGTCACGGCAGGATCCCTTGCAGTAAACAACACCTATACCGGTCTTGTCTTAAGGGAAGAGACCGAGTTTCCGGCTTCATATTCCGGATACATAAATTACTATGCAAGAGAGGGCGAAAAGATATCGAAGGGTTCGATGGTTTATACCGTCGATTCGTCGGGAGAGATCTCGGAAATGCTAAATGACAGCCAGGGTACGGATATTGAGCTGTCCAATGAGGACATGGATGAGCTGAGATCGCAGATATCAGCATTCGCTGCCGGATTCTATCCCGAGAGCTTTATCGATACCTACAATTTCAAATTCGACATAGAAGGAACCGTATTAAAGCTTGCCAATTACAAGGTCTTATCAAGCATTGACGCGCTGCAGGGATCCAGTATGTCGGATTCGGTGGATTTCGGGTATTCATCGGATTCGGGGATCGTTATATATTCGCACGACGGTTTTGAATCCGTCACAAGCGAAATGGTGACTGCTGCAATGCTTGATAAGGGTAACTACGAAAAAAAGCAGTATCACAGCAATGACCTTATCGCAGAAGGAGATATGGCGTATAAGCTCATTACGGACGAGAACTGGTCTGTCATCATAGAGATAGATGAAGAAAAATGCAAGGAGCTCGAAGGCAAAAATGTTATAGAAGTCAGGTTTTTAAGGAACAACTATACCTCATGGGCTTATGTATCGATACTCAGACAGGACGGACATATATTTGCAAAGCTTGACCTGAACAATTCCATGATCACCTTTGCAACTGACCGTTATCTTGACATAGAGCTTCTGTCCAATTCGGATCAGGGCCTTAAGATACCCAATTCAGCGATCGTTGAGAAGGCATTTTACCTGATACCCATAAAGTACTGCACCGATGCGGGAGGCAATACGGACAAAAAAGGGTTCCTAAGAGAGACCTATCTTGAAGACGGTACTCTTTCGAGCGAATTTGTGGAGACCACGATATATAACAGGACCGAAACAGAGTATTATGTTGATGAAAGCGTGTTTGACATAGGAGACTATGTCGTAGATCCGCAGGGTGGTGAAAAATATCCCATAAGCAAGCAGGGTACGCTTATCGGGGTATACAACATCAACAAGGGCTACGCTGATTTCAAGCAGATCACGATCCTATACCAGAATGAGGAGTATTCCATTGTAAAATCCAATGCGGAATACGGGCTCTCGGTATATGATCATATAGTGCTTGACGGCAGTACGGTCAAGGAAAACGACCTGATCTACGAGCAGGGACTGTGATCAGGCTTTAAGGTGTGATTATTAAGTATAGAGGATACAGCTATGATCAGAGACAATCTCGAAATAATAGAGGAAAGGATAGAGCTTGCATGCAGAGAGTCGGGAAGATCTTTGGATGATGTAAGGCTGATAGCTGTCTCAAAGACCAAGCCCGCAGAGCTAATTAAGGAGGCTTATGACCTTGGGATCAGGGACTTCGGGGAAAACAGGGTTCAGGAGCTTTTGGAAAAATATGATAAGCTCCCGCAGG
>JAILPG010000289.1 GCA_024699595.1 Lachnospiraceae bacterium
CAAGATCAGAGAGCGCGTAAAACAGGGCCGTTCCATCAGATATATGGTGCACTACAAGGCTGTTGAATATATCAAGAAGCACAGACTCTATTTGAGCGAACAGTGAACATGAATCAGATAGATCTTGCAAAACTTCACAAAAAGCTTGCCCGCAAGCTTGATGAAGAGCGTTATATGCACACTCTGGGTGTTGAATATACGGCTTCGGCCCTTGCCATGAGATACGGCTGCAATATCATGAAAGCAAGGCTTGCCGGTCTTCTACATGATTGTGCCAAGGGCATCGACAGGTCCGAATATATCGAGATCTGCGAGAAATACAATATTACCGTCAACGAGGCCGAACATAAGAATCCGGGACTTTTACACGCAAAGCTTGGCGGGTTCTTTGCCATGAAGAAGTACAATGTGACGGATAATGAGATAATAGATGCGATCATCTGTCATACCACCGGCAAACCGGATATGTCGCTGCTTGAGAAGATCGTTTATGTTGCCGATTATATCGAGCCCGGCCGCAGGGAACTTAACGATATCGATAAGATAAGAACCCTTGCTTTTACCGACCTTGACAGGGCACTTCTCATGATATTGAAGGCTACTGTAGGATATATAAAAACAAAGGGTTATGCCATCGATCCATTGACTGAGAAGACCTATCGGTTTTATCTTGATAAGCTTGGGGATGTTTAAAAGATCCCGCGTTTTGTTCTTAAGCTCAAAAGTGATTTTAAAGTAAAGGAAATAAAAGAGGTTTTATGGAAATAATCGATCTTGTCAGGCTTGCTAAGCAGGCCATAGAGGAAAAGAAGGGTGAAAAGACCGTTATCCTTGATATCAGCGAGCTTTCACCCATTGCGGATTATTTTGTGATTGCATCCTGTAATAATGAAAATCAGATGAAGGCCGTTGTCGATAATGTCGAAGACAAGCTGGCAGAGGCCGGTGCAAGGGACTTAAAGCTTGAAGGCCGGGAAGGATCCTCCTGGATCCTCATGGATTACGGAGATTTCATGGTGCATATCTTTAACAGGGAATCGAGGGATTTCTACAATCTTGACCGTGTATGGAGAGATGCAAAGACCGTGGAATAAAGGTGTGATCGGCATTTTTAAATAATTGATCCGCAGTCAGAAAACTAAAGAAATGTGAAAAAGGACAGCCTGTCTGGCTGTCCTTTGTGTTTGTCAGAGGTATCAGAAGAATCTGTATACGCCGAAGACCTTGCCGAGGATCATGCAGTCATCGACTATGATGGGATCCATCTCATCATTCTCGGGCTGAAGGCGGATATGACCGTCCTCCTTGTAAAAGGTCTTAACGGTGGCGGAATCATCGATAAGGGCAACAACGACATCACCGTTGCGTATGTCCTGCGTCGATTCCACCAGAACGGAATCACCGTTCATGATACCGATATTGACCATGGAATTGCCCTTGACCTTCAGTATGAAAGCCTCGCCGCGGGGCATGCGCTCCATGGGGATGGGAAAGTATCCGTCGATGTTCTGTTCGGCAAGTATGGGCTGGCCTGCGGCAACGGTACCCACAACCGGAACAGGAGCGGTCTCGGTCCTGAGCATCTGGAAAGAATCATCGCAGATCTCAACGGCACGTGTCTTGGAGGAGCTGCGGCGTATGTAGCCTTTCTTCTCCAGGCCTTCAAGATGGGTAAATACGGAAGAAGTGGATTTAAGATGTACGCCTTCACAAATCTCTCTGATAGACGGCGGATAGCCCTTGTTCAAAACAAACTGCTTGATATAATCAAGTATTTCCTGCTGTTTGGGTGATGCGCCCTGCATACTGTATACCTCCTTTATAAAAAATTAAAATGACTGAACCTGCTTTCAATATGATGATAACATACCGAACAAACAATTGCAAACACTTTTTCCGAAAAAATGTTCGGAAAATATGTTGACAAAATATCTGTTCGGGTGTAACATATGTTCGTAAGGAACAAACATTCAGTCTGTGATCGGAACGGAGGTGATCGCAGTGAGCGAATACAGTGGATTATCCAGGACGGAACGTCGCATCATCGAAAGCAAGAAACGCCGCAACAGAGAGTTGCAGCGCAGTTTGCTCATACTGTTATTATCCGTTCTTTTGATCATTACCATGACGATCCTTTTCTTCGGGACCAGGAGCCGTGCGGCGGAGAGCGCAGTTTCACCGGTCAAATGCTATGCCAGTGTTCAGGTCGCTTCAGGCGAGACTTTATATTCGATAGCACAGGATTATTATTCGCCCCGTTTTAAGTCGATCGACCGTATGGTATCCGAGATCAGGACTATCAATAATATGGATAATGATAAGGTTATCTCAGGCCTTTACATTATAGTGCCTTATTATTCGGGTGACTGATCATCATCCGGATGACGCAATTCCCCGTTTTTCCCCAATTTTCCGCCGCCCTCGCGCAGTTTTACCACGTTGGCGGCGGACCTTCTCCTCTCATCCTCGATAGCGGCATAGTGTTTTCTTGTCGTATTTACATCTTTATGTCCGAGGACATCAGCCACCAGATAGATATCACCGGTCTCCCTGTACAGAGAGGTTCCGTAGGTGCTGCGTAATTTATGCGGAGTGATCTTCTTAAGGTTTGTCACATTACCGGCATATTTTTTAACAAGGTTTTCTACACTCCTTACGCAGAGCCTTTTATTCTGAAGTGACAGGAACAGAGCGTCCTCACTGCCTGATTCCGGGATGATACGGCTCCTTATTTCCATATAATCCATAAGCGCATCCCGTACTTCATCACCGAAATAGACGGTTGCTTCCTTGCCGCCTTTTCTACGGATCAATATGCCGTTAGTCTTAAAATCAACATTTTTGATATCAAGGCCCACGCATTCGGATACACGGATCCCTGTTCCGAGGAGCAGAGTCAGCAATGCCACATCCCTGACCTTGGTCTTGTTATGATATTTCAGCTGGCTTTTGGTCAGTTTTTCCCCGTCCTCGACCATATCCAGCAATGCGGCAACCTCATCGGGCTCAAGCCTGATTATCTCTTTCTGATGGATCTTGGGCGTCTGCACCAGACTTGGGGGATTGGTTGATATCAGTTCGGACGTATAGAAATATTTATACATGCTTCGAAGAGAGGATAGCTTTCTTGCCTTTCCCCTTTCATCATTTGTTATTTCCTTTTCGTTTTTTTCATAGAGAGTCAGATATTCAAGATATTCTTCGATATCCTCGCGCTTGACCATATCAAGGACACTCAGATCAAAATCGGTTATCTCTTTTGACTTAAGTGAAGGATTGTTTTCTTTTAAGAATTCAAAGAACAGCCTTATATCATAAGCATAAGAGAGTCTGGTCCGTGATGAGGTATATTCCTCAATCCCTCTGAAGAAGGTCTTGCAGAAAGAAGGCAGGGTGGTCATCACTTCCCTGAGCTTCAATATGTTCTCACGCATGATCTCATCATGATAATTGCCTGGGTTATTGATCGCCATCTTGATTCCAGCCTTTCAGTGTGCTGTCCTTTATCGCTGTGAACATACGGTCCCTGACACCGGGAGCCTGTCTGTTTATATCATTTATCAGATCATTGACATATTGTCGTTTGGTATAGCCGTCGGCGGGACAGGCGCTTTTTACGACGGGAAGCCCGTATTTATTTACAAAGCCTATCACATCAGCCTCATCCGTATAGATAAGCGGTCTTATCACATACAGGTCCGTCCTGTCAAGATAGGTCACGGGAGCAAAGGTATTGAACCTTCCTTCATACACAAGGGACATCATCATGGTATCCACCACATCATCCTTATGATGAGCATAGGCTACCTTGTTGCAGCCGAGTTTTTTGATAGCATCATTCAGAGCGCCTTTTCTCATCTTGGCGCACAGGGAGCAGGGATTGGATTCCTTCCTGTCTTCAAATATTATCTTTGCGATGTCCGTGTGTTCTATGGTATAGCGGACATTTAGCTCTTCACAGAGCCTTGAAACCGCATTAAAATCCATATTTCCGAAGCCAAGATCCACAGTTATGGCTTCCAGTTCGAAGTGGTTTGGGTAGAATCTTCTGAGGTGGGAGAGAGCATACAGAAGAGTAAGGGAGTCCTTGCCGCCGGATATCCCCACGGCGATATGATCCCCTTCTTTTATCATTCCGTAATCATCCACGGCTTTTCTTACATAACTGAGCAATTGTTGTAATTTCATACAAATATTCTATCACTTTTGATGTCGGAGTGTTATACTATTTTTATACGAGTATGTATTCGGGGGCTTAAAAATGAAACTGAAACTTGAGAAGAAGTATTTTCAGCTTGGTCTTATGATCTTTCTGACGGCACTTGCCGTTATGATCGTTTTCTTTTGCTTTTTCCGTTTTGCCGAGATCCGTAAGAATATTTCAAATATCAACAAGATACTTTCGCCGGTGATATACGGTTTTGTATTCGCTTACCTGATGACACCGCTTCTCAATATCTTTGAACATAAGGCCGTTGAGCCGTTAGCGGGGCGTTTCAACTGGTTTTCCAAGAGCGAAGAGAAGATCAGGCATAAGCGCATCAGGAACATATCGATCCTCTTAACCCTTATCATAGTTGTGCTGTTGGTTTATCTGTTCTTTAAATCCGTTGTTCCCGAGGTATATAACAGTATTTACAACATCATAGCTTCATATTCAACCTATACCAATAATCTCATGAACTGGCTCAACAAGATCATGCAGGACAATCCCGACCTTTCCAAATTTCTTGCGCAGCTTGTTCAGAATTATTCGGAAGAGACCGAGAATTTCTTTAATGATGTTGCCCTTCCCGCAGTCCAGAGGCTTCTCCTTCCCAATATCAACAGCTGGCTTGTGAATATTTCGGCCAGTATCATGAAATTTGTCAAGGTGCTCTGGAACCTTATCATCGGTCTGGTAATATCCATCTATGTAATGAGCGGCAAGGAGAAATTTGCCAGAGGTGCCGTAAGATTAAGCTTTGCCTGCCTTGAAAGGCCTACTGCCAACAAGCTTATCGAAGCGGTCCGTTTTACACATCATACCTTTATCGGATTTTTCGGCGGCAAGATCATAGATTCGCTCATAATAGGTATCCTTTGTTATTTTGGCTGTCTGATACTTAAATTCCCCTTTGCGGTACTGGTTAGTGTCATAGTCGGAGTTACCAATGTCATTCCTTTCTTCGGACCTTACATCGGAGCGATACCCTGTACCATAATCATTTTGATGGTGGATCCCTTAAAGGCACTTTACTTTGTCATCTTTATACTGATCCTTCAGCAGATAGACGGTAACTTCATCGGCCCCAGGATCTTAAGCGAATCCACGGGACTCAGCAGTTTCTGGATCATATTTGCCATTACATTGTTCGGAGGTTTGTTCTCGGTGGTTGGAATGGTTGTCGGCGTACCGATCACTGCAGTAATATTTGCAGGTATCAATTCCCTTACCGACGGCTGGCTCATCAAGAAAGAGCTTCCCACCGATGAAAAGAAATATTCGCAAGTTGCGGAGATAACCGATGAGGGAGAGTTTGTACCCTATGTCTACGTCCCCAAGAAACGCAAGCCCCGGAACAAAAACGGCTTCTTTTATAAGATCGGGACCGCGATCTGGGCATTTATCCTTAAGATCTGCGGTAAGATAAAGACTTTCTTTGTATCGAAATTCTCCCGTAAGAAAGATAAGCATTGATCAACTGCCTTAATGAGGAGCTGATATGGAAGACAAAAGACTTGAGCGGGTCGATTCTCCCGACCAGCTGGATCAGTATATAAAACTTGCCAATCCGGGTGTCTGGACCATATTGACGGCCATTGTCGTGCTGCTTGCCGGTTTCTGCATATGGGGGATATTCGGCAGGATAGAGACAAGGATCCCTGCTGTGGTCATTTCCGGTCCTTCCGGAAGTTTCCTCTACGTTAATGAGCAGAACAGTGCCAGAGTCAGGGAAGGCATGAAGGTCCGTATCCGGGGCAGTGAGTCAGGATTACAGACTTCCGATCCTGTCGGTACACAGCAAAAGGTCACTGAGAATATCAGCGAATATGCCAGACATCTGGGTGATTTCCGGGTGGGAGAGTGGATATACGGATACAGGCTTACAGGTTCTTTACAGGAAGGTACTTATTCCGCCGATGTGATAATCGAAGAGATCTCACCTGTTTCCTTTGTTATCAACTGACAGCGCGAGGGTATCCGTTTCGGATCCGTCCCGGACAGAAAGGCTTTATAAACTTGAATCCCTTTAAAAGAACCAAGATCAGACAACCTGTAAATAAAGGTTTGGCCCGTCGCGTTCCCGTAGTCATACAGCTGGAGGCCCTTGAATGCGGGGCTGCCTGTCTTGCCATGATACTTGCGTATTACGGCAAGTGGATCCCCTTGGAACAGGTCCGCAGGGACTGTGGCGTTTCAAGAGACGGCTCCAAGGCAGGCAAGGTACTCAAAGCTGCAAGAAATTACGGGCTTGAGGCCAAAGGCTACAGATTTTCTTACGAAGATCTTCGAAATGATGCTGCTTTTCCCTGTATTCTTTTCTGGAATAACAACCATTTTGTGGTTCTTAACGGTTTTCGCGGAAGTAAAGCTGTCATAACCGATCCGGCACGGGGTAAGACCGTTTATACAGAGGAAGCTTTTTTAAAGAGTTATTCCGGGATCTGTCTTACTTTTGAACCAACAGAGGATTTTGTGCCGGAAGGCAAGCCTAAGAGCGTTATCCGCTTTGCAGGAAAGCGCCTTAAGGGTACGGGCACCATAGCAGCTTTTATCCTTATCACCACTGTAATCTCTTCACTTATGCAGATCATTAAGCCCGGGTTTTCCAGGGTGTTCGTTGACAGACTACTGACTCACAGGAATCCCGAATGGTTTGTCCCTTTTATTATTGGTATCGCGGCCATAACTCTGATACAGATCGCAGTCCGGGCCATCAACCGGTCTTACAGTCTCAAGCTCAACGGAAAGCTGGCTGTAGTGGGCAATACCACATATATGTGGAAGGTCCTTAAGCTGCCTATGGAATTTTTCTCTCAGCGCATGTCCGGTGATATACTTTCAAGGCAGAGCCGGAATGCAGAGGTGGCGTCGACCTTCATCAATATGTTTACGCCCCTTATACTGGATGTGGGCATGGCTTTCTTTTACCTGATCGTGATGTTCAGATACAGTGTTGTTTTGTCGCTTATCGGCATCAGTTCTCTTTTCTTTGACTGTGTGATCGCAAGGATCATGGCCAATATACGTACCAACTTAAGCCGTGTGGGTACCAGGGATGCCGCTATGCTTGCAAGTACCACGGTCTCGGGGATACAGATGATAGAGACCATCAAAGCAAGCGGAGCCGAGAACGGTTATTTCAGAAAATGGGCCGGATATCAGGCAAGCGTCAACAATAACGAGATCAGGATGAAAAGGATAAGCCTGTTCCTGGGGCTTATTCCGGAATCGGTCAATATGATGGTAAATGTAGCCATAACCACTATCGGAATTTGGCTTTGCATGAACGGAAAGTTCACTATCGGTATGATAATGGCTTTTCAAGGCTATCTGTCTTCCTTTATGGATCCTGTGAACAATGTTATTTCGGTCAATTCCTCCATCATCGAGATGCGCACGGATATGGAGCGTATCGAGGATGTGATGGATTACCCCGAGGATGACCTTGTGAGGGACTTAGACGGTACCGACATTGAATACGGAAAGCTTTCCGGTAAGGTTGAGCTAAAGGATGTTTCTTTTGGCTATTCTAGGCTTGAGCCTCCTCTCATCGAGCATTTTGATCTCAGTCTCAGACCGGGTAGCAGGATCGCGCTGGTGGGCCCTTCCGGATGCGGCAAATCCACTGTCGCAAAGCTTTTGTCAGGGCTTTACAGGCAATGGGACGGGGAGATCCTGTTTGACGGAAAGCCAATAGATAAGATAGACAAGAGCATTTTCAGAGGATCCGTTGCGGTGGTGGATCAGGACATCACATTATTTGAGGATACCATCGCCAACAATATCAGGATGTGGGATGAATCCATAGAGGATTTTGCCATGATCATGGCTGCCAGAGATGCAGGTATGCACAATGAGATCATGGCACGTGAGGGCGGATACAACTATAAGCTCACAGAGAACGGTAACGATTTCTCCGGCGGTCAGAGACAGAGGCTGGAGATCGCCAGAGTCCTTGCGCAGGAGCCAACCATAGTGATACTTGATGAAGCCACTTCGGCCCTTGATGCCAAGACCGAGTACGAGGTCACCAAGGCCATCAAGGATCTGGGGATCACCTGTATCATCGTAGCTCACAGACTTTCCACCATCAGAGACTGTGACGAGATTATAGTGCTCGATAACGGAAAGATCGTGGAGAGGGGCACCCATGAAGAACTTTATCGAAAAGGCGGTGCTTATACGGAGCTGGTATGCAGCGACTGACAATGGATAAAGAAAGGCTTTCTTTTGGATAATGAGCTTATTTGAAGAGCAGATAAAGCAAAGAAAACAATACAGTGACGATGCTTTTGCCGAGGCTTTTTACAGGGTGGCCGATGCCGTTACCGGTAAGAATGTCGCACTTTCCATGCAGAATGATGCTGCAGCCACCAGGGATGCCATCGAAGCTGTCATGAAATATTACAGAGTCAGGCCCAAAGAGATACCTTCCTCCATCACGGATGTTTACGAACAGCTTGATTATCTCATCAGACCGGAGGGTATGATGACAAGGGATGTCAAACTGGAACGCGGATGGTACAGGGATGCATACGGTGCAATGCTTGGCACCCTTAAGGAAGACGGCTCACTTATCGCTTTGATACCTGGAAAGTTTGGCGGTTATTCCTTTTTTGATCCAAAGACCGGAGTCTTTAGGAGAGTCAGCTCCTCAACAGCGGGACTTATCAGTGATGAGGCCATAAGCTTTTATAAACAGTTTCCCTTAAGGAAGCTCCATATTCGTGATCTTGGCCTTTTTGCCCTCGGGACACTGAACCTGAGCGATTATGTGTTCTACGGGATAATGACTCTTATAGGGACGCTTCTTGGTATCCTGGTTGTAAACATCAATAAGGTCCTTATGTCCAATGTGCTTGAGCTTGGAAGCCTTGGAGTCCTGATAGCCTGCAGCCTGTTCCTTATCTGTGTCCAATTGTCACAGTTCATATTCCGTATGGCCAATGAGCTGTTCAATGAAAGATTCGATACAAGAATGGACCTTTCTGTGGAATCAGCCACTATAATGAGGATATTATCCCTGCCTCCGGGCTTTTTCAAGGAGTACAGTTCCGGTGATCTTTCGAGCAGGGCTGATTATATAGGCTCTCTGTGCAAGATGATCACCTCGGCCATATTCGGGGCCGGGTTTCAGGCTGTATTTTCCCTTGCATACATCAGTCAGATCTTCAGGTTTGCTCCAAAGCTGGTGCTTCCTTCGGTGATCATTACCCTTGTGACCTTTGCCTTCTCTGTCTTAAGCACCTTCCTTACCATGAATGTCACCAGGCGTAAGATGAACCTTTCAGCCAAAAGAAGCGGCATGAGCTTCGCTGTCATAG
>JAILPG010000297.1 GCA_024699595.1 Lachnospiraceae bacterium
CGAAAATCTTCATAAAAAGCTTGAAAACTATAAGCTTCCGAAATCCGTATTAAAAAAGCTTAATACGGATAAGACAAGGATAGAGCGGGTATTTCGGGATGAGGCGGAGCTTCCCCTTTCCGACAATCTCTCCGATCCCATTACGGCGGCTCTTACCAATTCAAAGTTCCTGATAGTCATATGTACGCCGAGGTTCCTTGAGTCCGTATGGTGTAAAAAAGAGGTGGAAACCTTCATAAAGCTGCATGACAGGCAGCATGTACTTCTGGTGCTTGCTGAGGGCGAACCCGAGGATTCCTTCCCCGAGATCCTTATGTATGAGGATGTTAAGAGAAAGGATGAAAACGGCAATGAGGTAACGATAAGAGAGGAGAGGGAACCTCTTGCGGCCGACTGCAGGGCCGATAACAACAGGGATCGCTTAAAGGCTCTTGATAACGTTGTCATAAAGCTTGCTGCGGCAATGTTTAACTTAAACTATGATGACCTGAAGCAGAGACACCGCGAGAGAAAGATGCGCCGCAGGATCATAGCTTTATCCGCTGCTTTTTCCCTGATAACGATCTTTGCCCTTACCTGTCTGTTCTTCATGATAAAGATCAGCAGACAGAATAAGATAATATCCGACAGATATGCGGGCTCCATGGCGGTGGCCTCCGAAGATCTGCTGTCGCGGGGCTTAAGGGACGAGGCCGTATATGCCGTAAGAAGCGTTCTGCCCGATAAGGCATCCGACGGATACAACGCAGATGCATTAAGGGCTCTGACGGATGCGGTAGCACCCTATGAGTCAAAATGTGTATTTTTCCCGGAAAAGACCATAAAGATACCTGCAATGACAAGATTCTTTATCTCTGATGACAGTTCGCAGATCTTAGTCAATTCAAACGGTTATTCATCGCTTATAGATATCGAACAGAACTCTGAGATCTGCAGAGTTCCCTCTTCTGAGGCGATCTTAAGCGATATGGGCATAGTATACATGGATGCGGGATATGATATCTATCTTAAAGATCCTGAGAGCGGAAATGAAACACTCCTTGCAAAAGACGGAATAAACATGTATTACGAGCCGGGAACAGGGGAAACGATCTTATTTACCCTAAACGGTGCAGAGATATATAAGGCCGGAGAGCGGGCCTGCGAAATAGACATTTCCGGTGATGAGGGGCTGTATGAGGATACCTGTCTTGAGGATGTATTTGTGACAAAAGACGGACACTATGCTTCATTCGTCCTCTCAGGCTTTGACGGGATGATGCTTGGATGCATTGATATGGAAGCCGGAGAGCTGATGCTCTATGAAAGCATCGTGGAAGCGGACTCTCCTCTTTGTGCAACTGACGGTGAAACGGTATACCTCTATTCCGAAGAGGAAGATTTTTTCAGCCCTGTTGGTCTCAGCAGTTATCTGACCGCCATCGATATCGGGTCGAAGTCCGTATCGGCAGAGGCAGAGCTTCCGGGCGGAGGTTTTTACTATCTGATACCCCACGAAGAGGGAGTACTGCTGGTTTCGGACAGCATTTCATACATGTTTGACAGTGACCTTACTGTGCTTTCGGATATCTCCGGTTATTCGGATGCAGGCTGCGTATTCGAGTATGATCCCGGTCTTGTGCTGCTTGACAGGATGGGTAATATGGAAACATATGATGTGTTCTCGGATGACGAGAGGACCTTTGAGCTTTACGGACATAACGAGAACACCTTTGTAACATTTGCGGGCTTTAAGGACGACAGGCTGTATATAAGATACGAGGGAAGCGACAGACTTGTGATCTATTCCCCGATCGAAACACGCTGTGAGGTGCTTGATGATATAAGCTCCGAGAAAGAAATATCTTATTCGGAGAAGGAAATCTCCGTTGACGGTCTTGAGGGTGCAGACCAGATCGACATGTATTATGCTACGGCCGCTGTTTCCGATGACGGAAAATATACAGTGATAAGCTCACTTGATGATATATTGTATTTCTATGATGCAGATGGAAAGAAGATAAAGGAAATATATGATACCGGGATCTTTCTTACGCATCATTCCTTCCCGTATCTTGAAAAGCTTGATGCATACGTGATAGGAAGTGCCGTTTTTGACAGTGATCTTAATATGATAGCAAAGCTTCCAAACGGTGATATTGAGGCCCTCGGAAATGACGGAGAAAGTATCGTCATTGCATCTCCGTATTCATTTGACAGGCATTATAAGATCAGGCTCTTAACCTATGATGAGATCATTAAGAAGGCTGACGAGATCTTAAAGGACTATGTGCCCGATGCAAAGATCTGTGATAAATACAGCATCGGTTACGATCCGGCAGGAGAATAGGTCATAAAGAATATGTCTCGTCTTATAACGTAAAAATCTGTGGGGTCATCGATGCGGCGGCCAAGGAAGTCGCCTTTAGTTCCCTTCATATACTTTTCCTCATACCATTTGGTGAATACCTTTACATCCCTGTCAAGCTCCATGGCAAGGATGTATGAGGTGCCTTTTGGCATGCAGGAGCAGATCCTTCCTGAAAGCTCGAATATTTCGCCTTCCGGTTCGGTATAGATCTTCGGCACATATTCCATTTTGCTCTTAAACGGTTCATCGGTCTTTTCGTAGCTTTTTTCGAATTTGGTTATATCCATCGGATATACCTCACCAAGGATCCCGACCATCAGGTAAAAGTTTCCGTCTACGACAAGAGAAGTATCACCCTCAAGAGTACGTATCAGTATCTGTGTGTTTTTCTCAAGGAAAGATGAAGGATCCACGTAGCCGACGGGAAGCTTTTTCTTCTGATATTTGGAAAACAGACTCATGTCCGGCCTGTAGTCTTTGGCCTCTATGATCGTAAAGGAGCTGAAATAATCCCTTATCTCGTTTTTAAGGTATTCCTCAAAGCTTACGCCGGGGAAGGCATTATTAAGCTTATCCTCGCTTATGAAGCCACCGGCCTTGAAATCATGGCCTCCGCCCGATCCGGTCTGATCCGTGATATTACGCACGAATTCATCGGCCATGACCTCTTTTATGCAGCTTCTTACGGAAAGCTTGAAACCTCCGGAAACATGTCCGTAAGCTATCACAACATCAAATCCCGAGACCTGTAAAGCCGTATCGCTTATGATGCCAAGGATGTTGGGGTCACATTCGTCTGCCTTAAGGATAGCGCAGTTGTACTCGTCAATGCTTGAGCATCCCGCGAGTGCATCGGCGGTTATGTGCATCTCCTCTGGAGAGATATTGTTGTTTGAAAACATACGTATCTGGGATTCGTTTATGATCAGAGTGTCCCTCATATCCTTGTCAAGCGGATGGGATATCTCGGAGAAGTTGCCGGTATCCGTCATGAGGCCGTAGTAAAGGGCAGTGCATAAGGCTCTGTCTGACAGGACATCAAAGCCTTCATCCAAAAGCAGCTTCCATACGAGAGTGGAGCAGCCCGAAAGCTCCGGATGGATCTCGTTATAGGAAAGCGTGCAGGTGCCGTTGTGATGATCTATGACGGCGATCTCGTCTGCAGTAAGCTTTGTAACATTTCCCTGTCCGTACTGGCAGTCGGCGGTTATCAAAAGCCCGGGAAACTTTGAGTTTTCTTCATCATCCGGCTTTATGTAGGTTACGGGTATGGAAAGCTCCTCTATCATTAAGAGCAGGTTTGATTTTTTGATCCTGAAGGGTCCGCTGTAGACGATGCGGGCTTTTTTCCCTTTCGAAATGAAGTATCTGTACAGTCCGAAGGCGGAGGCAAGGGCATCCGGATCGGGGTTGTCGTGGCACTGTATGGTTATTTCGTCAAATCCTGAAAGATCGCTTAGCTTCATGGTGTTGCTCCTCGTTTCATACGTGTATTAAAGGGTACATATCATCCCATTCATAATACCACATATTTCATAAAAATGGACAGCTTGCGGTCGCACAGAGGAAGTCTTTGACCGCGACATTGTGGATGTAGTATAATGTAACGATGGAATTGCGTAAGCAGCCCTGCGCTGTGAAGTGATCCGTATCAGACTAAAGTAAACAGTATTTTCGTTTACGATAAAAAGGAGAGCGCAATGAAGGATTATAAGATCAACACCAAATGCGTGCAGGGAGGGTACAGGCCTTCAAACGGAGAGCCGAGGCAGATCCCCATTATACAGTCCACCACTTTCAAATATGATACCAGTGAGGACATGGGAAAGCTTTTTGACCTGGAGGCAAGCGGATACTTCTATTCAAGACTCCAGAATCCGACCTGCGACTATGTCGCTACAAAGATCGCAGATTTAGAGG
Organism: Lachnospiraceae bacterium; assembly: GCA_024699595.1. Next base: position 4,271 of record JAILPG010000297.1, read on the forward strand.
GCGGCAGTGCAGGCATGTTAACATCTTCGGGGCAGGCTGCCAATTTCTTTGCGCTTTTTAATATCTGTGAGAACGGAAGCCATATAGTTGCCTCATCATCGATCTACGGCGGAACATTCAATCTCATATCCGTCACTATGGCAAAGATGGGGATAGAGGTAACCTTCGTATCTCCCGATGCATCTGAGGATGAGCTTAACGCCGCATTTAAGGATAATACCAGGGCGATGTTCGGGGAATCGATCGCAAACCCTGCACTTACCGTGCTCGATATCGAGAAGTTTGCAAAGGTAGCCCATGCACATAACGTACCTTTTATCGTGGATAATACCTTCCCGACACCCGTGCATCTAAGGCCCATAGAGTGGGGTGCCGATATCGTGACTCATTCCACCACCAAATACATGGACGGACACGGTGCAGCTGTAGGCGGAGCCATAGTGGATTCGGGCAACTTCGACTGGATGGCTCATAAGGATATGTATCCCGGACTTACAACGCCCGATGATTCCTATCACGGCATTACCTATGCCGAGAAGTTCGGAAAAGGGGGTGCTTTTATCACCAAGTGCACGGCTCAGCTTATGAGGGATTTCGGATGCAGCCAGTCACCCCAGAGCGCATTTCTGTTAAACTTAGGGCTTGAATCCCTTCATGTGAGGATGAAGAGGCACTTTAAGAACGGCCTTGCCGTAGCGGAATACCTTCAGGATAACGATAAGGTCATAAGCGTTAGCTTCCCTCATTTACAGGGCGACAAGTATTACGATACAGCAATGAAATACATGCCAAAGGGCGGCTGCGGAGTAGTATCGTTTGAGATAAAGGGCGGCAGGAAGGCTGCCGAAAAGTTCATGAAGCATTTAAAGCTTGCAGCGATAGAAACACATGTTGCGGATGCACGTACCTGCTGTCTGAATCCCGCAACCTCCACACACAGACAGATGACAGACAAACAGCTTAAAGAGGCGGGGATACCTGCCGGCCTTATAAGGATGTCCTGCGGCCTTGAGGACAAGGAGGATCTGATAGATGATCTTAAGCAGGCATTTGACAGCATAGACTGATAACAGATACAGAAAGGAAACATCTGATGCCGCTTGTTAAGAAACCCGTTACCGGGATGAAAGACATAATGCCTGGTGAGATGCAGATAAGGGAATACGTGATCTCGATGGTCAGAAAGACCTATGCATCCTTTGGCTTTAGTTCCATAGAAACACCCGTTGTCGAGCATATCGAAAACCTGTGCTCAAAGAGCGGAGGAGAGAACGAGAAGCTTATCTTCAAGATCTTAAAAAGAGGTGACAAGCTTGATCTTTCAAATGCATCCTGCGAGGATGATCTCGTGGACTGCGGACTTCGCTATGATCTGACACTTCCGCTTTCGAGATATTATTCCAATCACATGAGTGAGCTTCCAAGCCCCTTTAAGGCACTCCAGATCGGAAGCGTATTCAGGGCCGAAAGACCGCAGAAGGGACGTTTCAGACAGTTCACGCAGTGCGATATCGACATACTCGGAGATCCGGGATTCATGTGCGAGGTGGAGCTTATCCTTGCGACCACGACGTTGCTTGGTAAGATCGGATTTAAGGGATTTACCGTAAGGATCAATGACAGACGCATCCTTAAGGCGATGGCAGAATATGCGGGCTTTAAGGATCCTGAGACCGGGAAACCTTTGGGTGACGGGGATTTTGAAGGGATCTTCATAACCCTTGACAAGATGGACAAGATAGGCATAGACGGTGTAAGAGAGGAGCTTAAAAAGGCAGGCTACAGCGAAGATGCGATATCCTCATATATCTGCCTGTTTGAAAAGATAAGCAAAGATTCTGACGGAGTAAGGCTTCTTAATGATATGCTTAACGACTCAATGCATGATGCCTGTGACAGCCTTACGATGATAATGGATACGGTCAATGCGACAAAGAGCGTTGATTTTAAGATCGAATTTGACCCGACCCTCGTTCGCGGAATGTCTTATTATACGGGGACCATTTTTGAGATAAGCATGGATGAGTTTGGCTCAAGCGTTGCCGGCGGAGGAAGATATGACGGAATGGTCGAGAAGTTTACCGGGGTAAAGACGCCGGCATGCGGATTCTCGATAGGCTTTGAACGCATAATCACGATCCTTTTGGAAAAAGATTACAAGGTTCCGGGCTTAAGCGATAAGAAGGTCTTTTTGATAGAAAAGGGAATGGATAAGGACAGGCTGTGCGAGATCATAAAAGAAGCGACTGAGCTTCGGGATAAGGGCGAGAGCGTACGTGTCTGCCAGATGAACAAGAACAGGAAGTTCCAGAAGGAACAGCTTATAAAGGAAGGCTACAGAGAGGAAAACATCAGGGATTTTTATCACACAAGCTTTAAGAATTAAAGCCGGAGGAAGCGAATATGAAGTATTGCAAAAAATGTGGAATGCTGCTTGAGGATACTCAGGATGTTTGTATCGGCTGCGGACTGGATGTGTCGCTGCCGGAGAACACCTCGGAATTTCCTCCCGAGCTTGCAGCAAAAATGGAGAATAAAAAAGAGCAGGACAAAAAGAAAAATGTCATTCTTATCGCCATCATTATCATATTTGTCCTCCTTGCGGTCCTGATAGGCATATTTGTGGCTATAGCCTCCAAAAACGCTTCGGAAGCAGAACCCCCTGAGCTGCCGGTCACTCAGGAAACTGAGACTGACACGCAGACGGATCAGACGGACGTTACGGATGATGTAAGCACGGGCGTTTCTGATGATGATACCGCAGCAACCAAACGTGTTGTGGAAGATGACAGGGAGGTGAGCGATAACCTCGGTGATTATTATTTGGTCGGAAATGTATATGACGATCTCGGAAATCTGATGTTTACGACACTGTATCCCGAGGAGTTTGGAAGCATCACGGCAACCTTTGATTATGAAAAGTTTTCCGATATCTTCCCGCTCGTACTGAATGTCGTAGTCTGCAATGAAGATGATACGTTAAGGCTTACCTATACTTCGCCCGAGCATTTCTGGTATCAGAATTCGTCAAAGGGCAACTCAAGATACAATGAAGTGGATCTTGACTATTACATGAGCTTTTTGACCTATGACGGCCCGCAGGCCTATATGGAAGCTTTGGTACAGCTTGCTTATCCCGGCGCAAAGAGTATAGAGATGCTGGAAAGCGTGGATGCTTCGGATTCTGTCAAGGAATCTTTAAATCTGATGCTTAAGCAGAAGACCAAGAGACTCACCGGAGACATAGGTGATTATGCGCATATCGGTGATACCACTACCTATGCGGCCGGCGAATCCGCATGTTCTGCGACCATATACAAATATCATGTTGTAAACAAGAGCGGACAGGATGTGTTTGCAGACTTCTATCTGCCGATCATATCCAATACCTTCTATTACGCAAATGAGCAGATCGGTGATCAGGGAAGCGTAACGGAATGGCTGCCTCTCTGTGTCATAAGCTATGAGTCGGGCAATCAGGAGACCTATGAGTTCTATGAGAACGCTTTCAAGGTATTTGTAAACAACTCAAATCTTACCAAGGAATTCTTCAGGATCAATGAGGAATACGGCAAGGTGATAGATGAGGCGGTAGCAAACAGGACGGATCCCGAGCCCATGAACGAGACTCTTCTTACGACGTTAACCGAGAGGGTAAAGGAATCCAACAAGCTTAACGAACTTGACACGGATATTTACGATTTCCTAAATACTCCCGACGGTGACCTGCCGACCTTCAGCAACACCTCACACAGGGTGACCGGTGTGGCAGACTCGGTCCAGGCCTTCTATTCGGATTCGCTTCAGAGAGTCTTTATCACACCTTCGGATACCGAATATCCGGGCAATGAGTATGTGGATCTGTTCCGGTAGGTCAGGAAAAAGATGAAGTGGCTTGAACATTTAAAGACGATAAACAGACACAGAAGACTGGTGAGAGAGGGATGCTTCAGGCTCGGACTGTATTATCAGGGGCTTGTGCATGATCTTTCCAAATACAGCCCTTCGGAATTCTTGGTCGGAGCAAAGTACTATCAGGGATACAGAAGCCCTAACAATGCAGAGAGAGAGGCAAAGGGGTATTCGGCAGCCTGGCTCCACCACAAGGGCAGGAACAGGCATCATTACGAGTACTGGATCGATTATTCTGCTTCCGAGGGCGAGGGAATGGTTCCTGCAAGAATGCCGGCAAGATACCTTGCCGAAATGTATGTTGACAGGGTTGCAGCCTGTAAGATCTACAACGGAGACGCTTATGAAGAGGATATGCCCCTTAAGTATTATCTGAAGGGTAAGGAAAAGATCCTCATGGAGAAGGAGACAAAGAGGACTCTTGAAATGCTTCTTCGTATGCTTGCAAGAGACGGAGAGGAAAAAACAGAAGAGTACATACGAAGAAAGATCTTAAAGAAACGTTTTGTACCGGGGTTTATGAAAAACTGCGGGAAAATGAAAAAATAAAGAAGCGGATGCATATCATAATGCATCCGCTTCTTCTTCGCTGTTCTGTGGATCTTCATCCGGCTCCGGGATCTTTAGAAGTACCGATTCGATATGGTTTTTATCCATCTGCAGGGTCGTAAGACTGGTCCCGTCGGGGAGAGTCGCTTCCTCGCCTTCCTCAGGGAGCCTGCCAAGTGTCTCTATTATGAGGCCTCCGATGGAGTCGTATTTTTCCGAATCAAAGTTTGTTCCGAGCGCATCGTTTATGTCGTCAAGCTTAAGCGACCCGTCTACCTGATATGATCCGTCGTCCTGTTGTTGTATCAGCTCTTCCTCGTCTTCATCGAATTCATCCCTTATCTCGCCGACTATCTCTTCTATGAGATCCTCAAGGGTGATAAGACCTACGGTCGCACCGTATTCGTCGATAACGCATTCCATGCTTATGTGGTTCTGCCTCATCTCGACCATCAGCTCTGAGGTCTTTTTGTATTCGAGGGTGAAGTTTGCATCCCTTAAATATTTTCTGATAGAAAAGGATTCGATATCCTCGTGTGACAGAAAGAGGATGTCCTTCATGTTGATGATACCGATGATGTTGTCTGTTGATTCCTCGTATACGGGATATCTTGTGTATTTTTTGTCCGCAAAGATCTCGGAGAGCTCCTCATAAGTACTCTCGATGTCGATGCAGGTCATTTCAACACGGGGGATCATGACGTCCTTGGCATAGGAATCGCCGAAGTCAACCACGTTGTTTATCATCTCACGTTCTTCGCTCTCAATGACGCCGTCTTCATGCGAAACTTCAACGACTGTCCTAAGCTCGTTTTCAGTCATGATCGTCTGAGCCTTGCTCTTGTCTATCCGCAAAAGCTTCATGAACAGGCCCGAGAGACCGTCAACGATGAATACGACAGGCGTCAGTATGAGTACGAAGAAGCTTATTATATCTACGACTGCAAAAGAAAACTTCTCGTTATTGATGGTAGCAGCGGTCTTTGGAGTTATCTCTCCGAAGATCAGTATCACAAGAGTAAGTACTCCGGTTGCAGCTGCAATGAAGGTACTTCCCCATATGTTATATGCGATCGTTGTTGTGATGGAAGATGCTGAAAGATTCACGACATTGTTAAGTATAAGTATCGTGGACAGCATTTTGCTGCGCTTGTCAAGAAGCTTTAAGACCTTGGCTGCCTTTGCGTCTCCCTCCTCTGATAAGGACCGAAGCCTTAAGGGGTTAAGGGTTGTAAGCGCCGTTTCGGCAGCAGAGAAAAAAGCTGATAATAAGATCAGGATGATTAGTGCCACTATATAGCCGGTACTGTCAGAATCCAAGAAAAAATCACTCCTTATTAATGAATCTCAAAAGTTATATATAAAAGATAATGAAAAAACTGATATGAATGTACAACAGTATCGTCATACTGTCAAGAAAGTGATTGCAAAAGCCTTGTCTGCTATGGTACGATATTCGGTGTGTGTAAGAAACCCGCGGTTTTATTTCGCCTGCGGGTTATGCTTGCATTTTTCGGGGTAACAGATATAATTGTACTGCTATACTAAGGAATGAAAGGAAGTAATCAGCATGAAAAAGCGGAACGCGATCATCACCCTTGCTGTTTTTCTTGCAGCTACGGTATTACTGGGACTGATGGTCATATTCGGGCTCGGAACCGAAAAGACCGGTGCAGCTTCAAACATTAAGCTGGGACTGGATCTGGCAGGAGGTGTCAGCATCACATATCAGGCTGTAGGTGAGGAAGAACCTTCGAATGCCGATATGAGTGATACCGTGTACAAGCTCCAGAAGAGAGTAGAGGGCTACAGCACGGAATCTCAGGTATACAGAGAGGGAAATGACAGAATAAGCATTGAGATCCCCGGAGTAGAGGATGCAAATGCCGTTTTGGAGGATCTCGGAAAACCCGGTTCCCTGTATTTTATAAAAGAGTTCTCACCCGACGGAGAGCCTAACTACCAGATGGCAGGATATAACGAGAACGGAAAGCCTCATTATGTTCTTGCTAAGTCCATAGAGGATCTTGACAAAGACGGATCTATCGTCCTTACGGGAACGGATATCACGACCGCACAGGCAGCTTCCTATAAGAATGACATGGGAAATGTCGAATACATCGTACAGCTGACTCTTAATGCTGACGGAACACAGAAGTTTGCGGATGCTACAACAGAGGCAGTAAAGAATCACGACAGCATCATGATCTATTACGACGGAGACGCTGTTTCTGTACCTACCGTTCAGAGTGCGATCACGGGCGGACAGGCTCAGATAACCGGAATGGATGATTTCGAAGAGGCCGACAATCTTGCTTCCACGATCCGTATCGGTGGACTTAAGGTAGAGCTTGAAGAGCTCCGTTCAAACGTTGTCGGTGCCCAGCTCGGTAATGATGCGATATCAACAAGTATCAAGGCCGGTATCATCGGCTTCGTACTCGTAGCAATATTCATGATAGCAATATATTTTGTACCGGGTCTTGCAGCTGCTCTTGCGCTGTGTCTCTACATAGTACTCGTAATGGTACTTTTGGTACTCTTTGATGTGACCCTTACCCTTCCGGGTATGGCAGGTATCATCCTTTCGATAGGTATGGCGGTTGATGCAAACGTTATCACCTTTGCCCGTATCAGGGAGGAGATAGCCGAAGGAAAGACAGTTAAGGCAGCAGTAAAGACAGGATATGAAAAAGCGCTTTCAGCTATCATAGACGGTAACGTAACAACACTTATCGCAGCGATCGTGCTTGCGATACTTGGTACCGGTTCGATAAAGGGCTTCGCCGCAACGCTTGCCATAGGTATCATCGTATCGATGTTTACGGCACTTGTTGTTACCAAGGCCATAATCAATGCGCTTATCGAGCTTGGTCTCAAGGATGAAAAATACTTTGGAAAGGCCAAGAGCCAGAAGACCATTGATTTCCTCGGAAAGAAGAATATCTTCATCGGAGCGTCACTTGCCGTTATCCTTGCAGGCTTCATATGCATGGGAGTAAACGCAGGTATAGGAAGAGGCGGCCTCAACTTCTCGCTTGAGTTCTTAGGCGGTACCTCAACAAATGTTGCTTTCAATGAAGACTTAAGCCTTGCAGACATCGATTCGAAGGTTGTGCCTCTCATCGAGAAGATCACCGGCGATGCAAACGTACAGGTACAGAAGGTTGCAGGCAGCAACGAAGTCATCTTTAAGACCAGGACACTTACCGCAGAGGAGAGGACCAAATTTGCCGATACGATGGTAGATGAGTTTGATGTAAATGCGGAGACCATCACTGCAGAGACCATTTCCTCCACCATTTCTTCGGAAATGCAGGCTGATGCAATAATAGCAGTTGTTGTTTCCATCGTCTGCATGCTGTTATATATCTGGTTCAGATTTAAGGATCTCAGGTTTGGTGCAAGCTCAGTCATCGCCCTTGTGCATGACGTGCTCGTGGTACTTGCCTTCTATGCATTTACAAGAGTATCGGTAGGCTCGACCTTTATCGCATGTATGCTTACTATCGTAGGTTATTCAATAAACGCAACGGTTGTTATCTTTGACAGGATCAGGGAAGCTCTTAAGAACAGAGAAAAGAATGAAGAGCTTGAGCCTCTTGTTAACAGATGCGTTAACCAGACTCTGTCAAGAAGTATCTTTACTTCGTTAACAACCTTTATCATGGTATTGGTGCTCTTCATACTCGGCGTATCCTCGATCAGGGAATTTGCACTGCCTCTTATGGCGGGCATCGTCTGCGGATGTTATTCGTCCGTATGCCTTGCAAGTGCCGTCTGGTATCTGCTGATCACGAAGATCAGGAAAAAAGAAGCATAAAGCACACTTATGATATGAACTTTAAGAGGTCATTTAAATATGGCCTCTTTTTTCTGTGAACTGCCCGAAACGGCTGAGCTTAATGTATTTTCGCTTATTGATATAAAGGAGAGCTGTATATGGCCGAATGGAGGATAAAGAACAAAAAGGCTGATTTTGATGCTCTGGCAAAAGATGCCGGAATATCACCCATGCTTGCAAGGATACTTGTAAACAGGGATATAGATAAGCCTGATGAGATGAAAAAATACCTGCATGGCGACATGAGCATGCTTAACGATCCCCATCTTTTAAAGGACATGGACAAGGCAGTCGCCATTCTTTCGGAATATATCGATGCGGGAAAGAAGATATTGATAATCGGGGACTATGATGCAGACGGCATCTGCTCATCCTATATTCTTAAAAAAGGGCTCTCGGAGCTTTCATGCGATGCCTCCGTAAGGCTTCCCGACAGGATCACGGACGGATACGGGATGAACATGAGCATGGTAGATGAAGCCGTAAGAGACGGAGTCGACCTGATACTTACCTGCGATAACGGCATAGCTGCCTCTGTAGAGACGGATCATGCAAAAGAGCACGGTATAAAGGTGGTGATCACCGACCATCATGAGGTTCCCTTTGATGAGGATGAAGAGGGAATAAAGACCTATAAAGTCCCTGCGGCGGATGCAGTCGTCGATCCCAAACAGCAGGACTGCCCTTATCCGTTTAACGATATATGCGGGGGAGTGGTCGCCTATAAGCTGATACAGTGCCTGTTTGAAAAGTATTCGCTTCCTGAGGATGCTGTCCTTAAATACCTTCCTTATGCGGCTTTTGCAACGATAGAGGATATCATGCCCCTTCGTGATGAGAATAGGATAATAGTAAAATACGGGATCGAAGCCATCAAAAAGACTATAGATCCGGGGCTTAATGCACTGCTTAACGTTACAGGGATAGACAGGGCGAAGCTGTCACCGTATCATATAGGCTTTATCGCGGGTCCCTGCATCAACGCGACAGGAAGGATAGACACGGCAGACCGTGCGCTTTCCCTCTTTTTATCCGATAACATTGGACAGGCGTCGGTGACGGCAGCAGAGCTTAGGGACCTTAATGAGAGCAGAAAGGAAATGCAGGCCTTTCACACCGAGCTTGCGATGAAAAAAATAGAAGAGGATCCATCCTATCAGAAGGACACCGTTTTGGTACTGTTCTTACCCGACTGTCATGAAAGCCTTGCAGGTCTTATAGCGGGGAAACTGCGGGAAAGATATGAAAAGCCGGCCTTCGTGATGACCAAGGCCGAGGACTGCATAAAGGGCTCCGGCAGATCCATCGAAGCCTATGACATGTATTCCGAGATGAACAGGTGTAAGGAAGTCTTCATAAAATTCGGCGGGCATAAGGGTGCGGCAGGTTTTTCCTTAAAGGAGGAAATGATCCCCGTATTCAGGCAGAGGATCAATGAGCTCTCACCCTTAAAAGCAGAGGATCTTAAGAGTATATACCGAGCGGAGATGCAGCTACATGTTAAGGGAATGACCCTTCCCTTTGCAAAAGAGCTCGAGCTTTTGGAGCCCTGCGGAATGGAAAATGAAAAACCGCTTTTTGTCGAGAAGGATCTAAGGATCATTTCAAAATATCCTCTCGGAAACTCGGGCAAGGGCGTAAAGCTCAAGGTGGCGCCGAAGGATAATGCGGATGATCCTTCGATGAAAAGAGAGGCACTCATATTCGGAAAGACTGATGAGATCCTTAAGGAGCTTGAAGGAAAGGATGAGATAAAGCTCTTATTTAATCTCTCCGTAAACGCCTATATGGGAAGAGAGAGCTTACAGCTTACCGTGAAAGATTATAAGGTGTGAAGAGCAGATAATTGTGGTATCATTAAGCGCGTAGGAAATAGAATTTTGAGGGGATGATCCTTTCAGGAGGAGCAGTTGTGAATAAGACTGAGAACAGGGGAAAAAAGATAGTATCGAATGTGTTTTTTTCAAGAGGCGTTCCGATAGTTCTTTTTGTAATGCTGCAGCTGTTTTTCTGGATCGCCTTTTCCATTTCTTTTTCCATTTATTTTGAAAGGTATTATTTCATATCTGCTGCGTTGGCCATCTGCCTGATCGTGTACATCTTAAACGGGGACGAAAAGAACGAGTTTAAGATTGCATGGATCATCATGATAGCCCTTCTTCCGGTATTCGGGATACTCACATATCTGTATACTACCATGAATCCGAACACCATAAGACTCAAGAAGAGATATGACAAGCATCACGGCATCACGGCATCACGCCTTTCTGCCATCCAGCAGCCGAAGGCTCTTTCAGGGGAAAAAAGAGACATAAACCACCTTAGCACTTATCTGATGGAAACGGGCGGCTATCCCACCTATACCATGAAGGGAGCTGTCTATTATGATAACGGTGCGGCGCTCTTAAATGCCATCACCGAAGAGTTAAAGAGTGCAAAAGAATACATCTTCCTGCAGTTTTTCTCTGTAGCCTTGGGAGAAGTATGGGACAGGATATATGAGGTCCTTAAGGAAAAGGTAAGAGGAGGGGTGGAGGTAAGGCTTCTCTATGACGGGACGAACACCCTTACGAATGTGGACAGGAACTTTGCCAAAAACCTGTCTTTGGAAGGTATCAAAACAAGAGTGTTTCTTCCGGTATTTCCGCTGTTTTCACCTGACCAGGACTACAGAAACCACAGAAAGATAGTCATTGTGGACGGAAAAGTAGCATATACCGGAGGCGCAAACATCGGAGACGAATATGCCAATATAAAGGAGCGCTTCGGCAAATGGAAGGATGCAGGCATAAGGATCGAGGGTAAGGCCGTAACGACATTTACCGCGATGTTTCTTGAAAGCTACAGCCTTGCCGCAAAGGATGCGGGGATAGATGATTATGACAGATATCTGTTTAATACGGGTAAGGCAAAGGGAAGCGTGACTGAAATAACTGCCGTGCCTTCCGAAGGTGTAAGTGAGGACAGCGTTTCCGACATGCAGGAAGATATGACTGAATCATCCGTATCACTGCCTGTACAGACAGCAGATCCCGCGCCCGGGAAAAAAGAAGCAAAGAAAAAGAAGGAAGGAAAGAGCGGAGGCTATGTGATCCCTTACGGGGATGATGCGATGAACTGCGAGGATATCGCGGAGGATGTATACAGATATATGATCATATCGGCAAAGAGATACGTATACATCATGACGCCCTATCTCGTGATCGACAACGGAATGGTCGAAAGCCTGTGCTTTGCAGCAAGAAGCGGTGTGGACGTAAGGATAATAATGCCGCATATTCCGGATAAGAAGCTGACCTTCTGCATAGGACATACCTATTTCAGGAGGCTGCTTAAATCGGGTGTAAAGATCTATAAGTACACGCCGGGCTTTATACATTCAAAGGTAGTTCTTTCCGATGACAGAAGAGCGATAACGGGTACCATCAATTTTGATTACAGGAGCTTTTACCATCATTTCGAGGATGCAGTCCTTATATATGACAATCCCGTGATCAAGGATATAAAGAAGGATTTTGCAAACACCTTCGACGAATCCGACCAGGTAACCTATGAGGATTACGAGAGAATGTCGGCATTCTATAAAGGAGCGGGGAAGCTGTTAAGGCTCCTTGAGTCGTTAGTCTAAACATCATGGTTTTGTAAAGGAAGGAAAACATGGAAACATCATATCTGCTTAAGGATCTCATTAAGGATCTTGAATATGAAACCGTACAGGGAAGCACGGATAAGAAAATAACAAAGGTAGTATACGACTCAAGAAAGCTTGAGGAGGGCTGCCTGTTCGTCTGTGTAAAAGGAGCCAAATTCGACGGTCACAGCGCGGCAGCAGAGGCTGCCGAAAAAAAGGCTGCAGCCCTTGTCGTAATGGATGATGTCGATACAGGAGATAATAAGGACATTACGGTCATAAAGGTAAGCGATACCAGATATGCCATGGCACTCATATCCGCAGCATCTTACGGATACCCGGCGCGAAAGCTTAAGATAATAGGCATCACCGGAACCAAGGGCAAGACGACGACGTCCTATCTGATAAAGTCAATGCTTGAAAACGCAGGCCACAAGGTGGGGCTTATAGGCACTATCGAGATCATCATAGGCGATGAACATATTCCTGCATTTAATACGACTCCCGAATCCTATGTACTTCAGGAATATTTTGACAGGATGCTTAAGGCAGGCATCGATACGGTGGTGATGGAGGTATCTTCACAGGGACTGATGCTTCACCGTACGGCAGGCATTGATTTTGAGATAGGGATATTTACAAATATCGAGCCCGACCACATAGGCCCTAATGAGCATAAGGATTTTGATGACTATCTGCACTGTAAGAGCCTTTTATTCAGACAGTGCAGGATCGGGATAATAAACGGAGATGACAGGCATGCAGAGGAGATACTTAAGGGTCATACCTGTCAGGTAGAGACCTTCGGACTTAAGGAGCTTAATAATGATACCGACCTTTATGCGGAGAATCTTAAGCTTGACAATAAGGACGGGGTACTGACAGTCGAATTTGATACCGGAGGACTCCTTACGATGCATGCGGTATCCGATATACCGGGAAGGTTCTCGGTATACAATTCGCTTTGTGCGATAGCCGTATGCAGGCATTTTGACGTAGAGCCCGGGGATATCAAAAAGGCTTTGTTAAATGCAAAGGTAAAGGGCCGCGTGGAGATGATAAAGCTTCCGTGTGACTGTTCGATGATCATCGATTATGCCCACAATGCAATGGCACTTGAAAGCCTTTTATCCACCCTGCGCGAATACAGGCCCAAGAGACTTGTGACGATCTTTGGCTGCGGCGGAGACCGTGCAAAGAGCAGACGTTTTGAGATGGGAGAGGTATCAGGCAGACTTTCCGATCTTACCGTCATAACCTCCGATAATCCGAGATCTGAGGAACCTCTCGACATTATAGCCGACATAGAGACCGGGATAAAAAAGACCATCGGCGAATACGTAAAGATCCCTGACAGATATGAGGCCGTTAAATATGCCATCGAAAATGCAAGGCAGGGAGATGTGATAGTGCTTGCCGGAAAAGGACACGAGGATTATCAGGAGATCAAGGGCGTAAAACACCACATGGATGAGAGAGAGCTCATAAGCAGAGCCTGCACGGAGCTTGGTATGAGCCTTACGGATCAGAGATCATAAGAAAAGAGCGGGAGCATGAAGGTCAGGATAGCACTTGTCGGGGAACTGCCGGCAAATAAAAAGCTGTATGCAAAGATAGACGATCTGGTCGGCCAGATCCGTGAATACATGACAAAAAATGCTAAAGATGCATCCGTGGAGCTCTTGGTGAGTCCGGTCTTTTCCGGAGAGAACTGGTTTTCATGGAACGAATCTCACGGATTTGAGGTATGCACTTTTAACACAAGGGGCAATACCAAATTTGATGATAAAAGCTCATATATAAGGAATTACGATACATCATTTCGTAATGTCATCCAGGATGAGATGTGCCATAAGGCGGATATCGTGATAGCCGTAAGACATGACAGGCAGGATACGGAGGAAGGCTCTGTATCCGACACGGTAAACACTGCAGCAGATATCACCTGGGGCTTTATACAGAGAGCATATGACAAGGATACACCCTGCATCTGGATATCCACTGACAATAAAAAAGTGTACTGTTTACTGGACTCATGTTTCTCGGAATACAGAGCGAAATATCTTGAGATCGTACTTACGCCGCTTGCCAGGGATGAGCTTGCCATCAAAGAGCCTTCGGAGATCAAAGGTATCCGCGGCATATGGCAGAGGCTTTGGGAGAATCTGCGAAGGAATTATTTAAAGCGCTACAAGTCCGAGAATAATATCTATCCGAGCGTTGAAGATTCTATGCTTGAGGACGGTTTTAAGATAGAGACGCAGTCGGAAGGCATGGATGCCGTCCATAAGAGGCTGCTGGAGAAATTCAGAGCCTTTGACAGTGCGGCGATAAAGCTAAATACCCGATTCCAGGCAGTCCTTTATCAGCGCAGCATCCTGCCGCTCTGGGCTACGGTCTTCGTATCACTTGGATTTTACGCAAATCCCATACTCATGACTCTCGGACTGCACGGCATTTCTGACAGACTGTACGATACCATCGTAAAGATCGGAGACGTTAACGAATACATGCCGGGGATGCCACTTGAGGAATTCGTTGCGATAAATGAAAATATAGCAGTCCTTACAAAATGGAAGATCATAGCGGCAATCGCTGCCGGTGTCGGATTTTTAATGCATGCCTGCATCAACCTCTACGCCTACCGTCTGTCAAAGAGCAAGATTGTACAGGGATGGCAGAGTAACTTCATAGAGGCAAGGCAGACTGCGGAGATCCTGCGTGTATTTTTACATTTTAAGCCCTACGGTGTAGAGCTTGACCTAAAGAAGCTCTGTCCCGATGACAGCACCTTATATGTAAAGCTTAAGCATATCGATGATGATCTTGAGGATCATACACTCAGATACAATACGGCAAAGGCCCGGTATGTAATCACCCATTTAAGGGAGATGATAGAAGACCAGCTGTCTTATCATGAAGCCTCCATCGGACGTTATAAATCGATCGTTGAGTCCCTTGAAAAAAAGGGAAGGATACTGACATATATCGGATTTGCGTTTGTCCTTGCAAGAGGTCTGTTACAGTATGCGCTCAAGGATTTCGGATGGCTTGACATAGGCTGGCTTGATAACAGGGCGGGCTGGCTTGGAAGTGCCGCAAATATGTTTGCACTGATACTTCCTTCGATAGCCGGATATTTTATCATGAAGCTGTCCCAGAACAACTTCAGATACAATTACAATAACCATATGAAGATGCTTGCGGGACTTAAGAAAATGTTCGACCGCGTTGAACACTTATCGGAGCAGGATAATATCCCTCTTGAGGCTCTTTCAAGGCTTTCAGAGGATGTTGCAGAGCTGATGCTCAACGAGGATACCGCAGACTGGACCTACCAGTATATGAACTCGACGATCAAGCCGTTATAGGGCCATGGTGCTCATATGCCACAGTCTTTCCCAAAGTAAGGTTGAAGAATAGGGCATCATGCTGTACAATTATAGACGGTATAACTGCCGCGCATATATTCCAAACGGAGATCATACGTGCTCCTTAAATGAACAGGAAAGGAACAGTGACAATGAAAAAGATAGCAATGCCTCATGAAAAGAGCCCCATACTGTGGAAGGACAGAAAGAGAACCTTCTTAGGTCTTCCGTGGAGCTTTACGGTATACTCGGTGGACGATGAGAGAATCTATATCGAAAAGGGTTTTTTCAATAAAGTAGAAGATGAAGTAAGACTGTACAGGGTAATGGACATATCCTTAAAGAGGACTTTTATCCAGAGAATGTTCGGACTCGGCACGATCCATATTGATTCGGCCGACAAGACCATGCATGATTTTGATATCTTAAAGATCAAAAAGCCCAAGGAAGTCAAGGAGCTCTTATCCCAGCTTGTAGAGCAGGAGAGAGAGAATAAGCACGTTACCGGACGTGAATACCTGCACGGCGGAGATGATGAGCTTGCCGCAGAGGAGATGTTCACCGGTGATGATGACGACGATGCCGGATACGATTGAATAATAGCCGATATTTCAATAAAAACTGCTTGAACAGAGCCTGCAATTGTGCTACAATGCAAAAGTTGCAGGCTTTATTCATGGATAAAGCCGATTAATCACGTCTGTTGATCCGTGTGCGGGTGTTTTCCGTAAGGAAGATTGCACAGGGATATGATTCGGACGGAAGTATAAACCAATGGAGGTAGAAAAATGAGTGTTATTTCAATGAAGCAGCTGTTAGAAGCCGGTGTGCATTTCGGACACCAGACCAGAAGATGGAACCCCAAGATGGCTCCTTACATCTATACCGAGAGAAACGGTATCCATATCATCGATCTGCAGAAGTCTGTAGGAATGGTTGATGATGCTTACAATGCAGTTGCAGACATCACCGCACAGGGCGGTACGATCCTTTTCGTAGGTACCAAGAAGCAGGCACAGGATGCTATCAAGACAGAGGCAGAGCGCTGCGGAATGTATTATGTAAACGAGAGATGGCTTGGAGGAATGCTTACCAACTTTAAGACCATCCAGTCAAGGATCAGGAGATTAAAAGAGATCGAGAGAATGTCCGAGGACGGAACCTTTGATGTACTTCCCAAGAAGGAAGTTATCGGTCTTCGCAAGGAATGGGAAAAGCTTGAGAAGAACCTTGGCGGCATCAAGGAAATGAAGAAGATCCCTGATGCGATCTTTATCGTGGATCCCAAGAAGGAGCATATCTGCATTCAGGAAGCTCATGCACTCGGAATCACTCTTATAGGTATTTCGGATACAAACTGCGATCCCGAAGAGCTTGATTATGTAATACCCGGAAATGATGACGCTATAAGAGCCGTTAAGCTCATCGTATCCAAGATGGCTGATGCAGTCATCGAGGCAAAGCAGGGCGAGAGCGATGCGGATGAGACAGCAGAAGTGACCGAAGAGATGGCAGAGGCAGCTGAGGCTGCAGAGCCTACTGACATCGAGGAAGTTGCAGCAGCAGAAGAGAGCGCAAAATAATACGGACCATGTCTGAAACATCCCAGATCATTCAGGGTTCAGGCAGTATCGGATACATAGAAATAAGGAGAGATAAAATGGCAAATATTACAGCTTCAATGGTAAAAGAATTACGTGAGATGACCGGAGCCGGAATGATGGACTGCAAGAAGGCTCTTTCAGAGACAGACGGCGATATGGATGCAGCCGTTGAGTTCCTTCGTAAAAAGGGACTTGCAGGTGCCGAGAAGAAGGCAGGCAGGATCGCTGCAGAGGGTATCGTTGATACCTGTATCGTAGACGGTGACAAGAAGGGTGTTGTTGTAGAGGTTAACGCTGAGACTGATTTCGTTGCAAAGAACGAGAAGTTCCGTACCTTTGTTGCTGAGGTTGCAGCACAGGCAGTAGAGACAACGGCAGCTGATATCGATGCTTTCCTTGCTGAGCCCTGGAAGCTTGATACCTCAATGACAGTTAACGAGAAGCTTTCATCAATGATCTCAATCATCGGCGAGAACATGCATATCAGAAGATTTGAGCAGATGAAGGAAGACAACGGTTTTGTTATATCCTATATCCATGCAGGCGGAAAGATCGGCGTTATGGTAGACGTTGAGACCGATGTTGTTAACGATGCCGTTAAGGAGATGGGTAAGAACATCGCAATGCAGATAGCAGCACTTTCACCCAAGTTCACAAACAGATCCGAGGTAGGCGCTGACTATATCGAGAAGGAAAAAGAGATCTTAAAGGCTCAGATCATGAACGATCCCAAGGAGTCACAGAAGCCTGAGAAGGTTATCGACGGCATCATCCAGGGACGTGTCAACAAGGAGCTTAAGGATATCGTTCTCCTCGACCAGACCTATGTAAAGGCTGAGGACGGCAAGCAGACCGTTGACAAGTATATCGCAGAGGTTGCCAAGACTAACGGTGCCAACATAAACATCAAGGGCTTCATCCGTTTCGAGACAGGCGAAGGCCTTGAGAAGAAGAATGAGGATTTCGCAGCTGAGGTTGCAGCACAGATGAATAAGTGATCCTCAAAGATGCAGGAAAATCACTGTTTCAGTGATCGTTGAAAAATAATAAAATGGTGCCGGAAAACAGCTCAGGCCAGCCCGGCACTTTTTTGTTTTGCTCTTTTTTTGATTTGGAGTATAATAGTCTGTGGCAGAGATGCCACGGCATATGGCAAAGGAGCGCTTAATGTTCAATCTTTTCAGTTCTCTAATGGGTTCAAAGGACATAAAGGATCT
>JAILPG010000080.1 GCA_024699595.1 Lachnospiraceae bacterium
GTTTTTTTGTCAACGTGACCTAAGCGTTGTATAATACATGACAGCACGATTTTTCAGTACAGAGGATACCCGTCATGACCAAAGAAGAATTCCTGAAAGCTTTTGAGGAAAGACTCTCCGGTCTTTCACAGGATGATATAAGTGAAAGGCTTTCTTTTTACAGCGAGATGATAGATCATCATATGGAAAACGGCGCAGACGAGGAGACGGCCGTTGCCCTGGCAGGTCCTGTCGATCTTGCGGTAGATAAGATCATGTCGGAGATACCGGTGACCAAGCTTGTAAAGGACAGAGTCGTACAGAGGAAAAGATCCGGAGCCGGATCTGTAATTCTTGCCATAGTCCTCTTTCCGTTATGGTTTCCTATTTTAATTGCTGTTTTTGCGATCCTCTTTTCACTGTATACCGTGCTCTGGGTACTGGTGTTAGCCGCATACATTATCGACCTTGCGTTTGCGGCTTCGGTATTTGCCTGTATCGCTGGAATACTTATATTTCTGGCAAACGGTAAACCCCTCTTTGCACTTCTCTCTCTGCTTGGCGTGGTCATCTTTACGGGACTGTCGATCCTGTGCTTTCATGCCTGTAAGGCATTTGCAGGAGGTGTGGTAAAGCTTACCGGAAAATCTCTCCTTTTTATAAAGAACAGATTCGTGGGAAGGGGGGAAAAATAATTGGTACAGGCCTATTACATCTCTGCTTTCGTGATATCTCTTATCTGCGCATCCATTTATGCATATATGTGGCACAAGCATTTTGACGTGAACTTTACGATGGTCTTTACTCTTGTACCCTTATCCCTCCTTGGGTATCTGCTGTCCTCCCAGGCCACAACGCTTGATGGAGCTCTGACTGCGACCAAGATAATCTATATCGGCGGATGCTTTTTACAGCTGTTCATATTCCTTAATATCATCAATCTGTGTCAGATAAGCATTCCGGGATGGTTACGGATGGCACTGTTCATGTTTGCGGCCTTTACATACGGAACCGTACTTACGATAGGGCATACCAATCTTTTCTACAAATATGTATCTTTCAAAATGATCGGGGAAACAGGCGTACTTACAAAAAGCTACGGAACATTTCACACCCTGGTCTATGCACAGATGTTCTTTTATCTTGCGGCAGGCATAATCGTTATCATCTATTCATGGTTTCGAAAGATCCAGATACCGAGGACCATCATCATGATGCTCGTGGTCCCGGACGCCCTGTGTATTATAAGCCTTCTTGTAAGCAGGAAAAATATCTACGGGATCAACCACGTGACTACAGGATTTGTGCTTTCGGAGATCGGCTTTCTGCTGATAGCCTACAGGATCAACCTGTATGACGTAAGCGATACGGTCATAGATTCCATGATACAGGATCGCGGGATAGGTTATATCTCATGTGATTTTAAGCTCAGATATCTCGGCGGCAATGAAACGGCCATGGAGCTCTGTCCGGAATTTAAGCAGAAAACCGTGGATGAGGTGATAGGATACAAGCCTTCTGAGAGAAAGATAAGACATTTCCTTGATGATTTCAGAAAAGAAGAAAGCCGTGACACCTTCGTATATACCGTGAGATCCGAATCGGAGGATCCCGATGAGGACAGGTTCTATAACGTAAAGGTGGGCTATCTGTATGACGGGAACAGAAAAAGAGGCTACATCCTCACTTTCTCGGATGATACGGCAAACAGGAAATACATCCGGCTGTTGGATACATATAATGAAAAGCTGAAAAGTGAAGTAGAGGAAAAAACTTCTCATATCATCATGATGCACGACAACCTGATAATGAGTCTTGCGATGATGGTAGAAAGCAGGGACAACTCGACCGGCGGACACATAAAGAGAACCAGCGAGGGCGTAAGGATACTTATGGATGAGATCATAAAAGAGGGAAAACATCCGCTTACCGACGAATTCTGCAGGGATGTGGTCAAGGCTGCCCCGATGCACGATCTCGGAAAGATAGCTGTCGATGATGAGATCTTAAGAAAGCCCGGCCGTTTCGAGCCTGAGGAATTTGAAAAGATGAAAAAGCATGCGGCAGAGGGTGCCCGTGTTATCCATGATATCCTGTTAAATACCGATGATAACTCCTTTAAGAGAGTAGCCGAAAACGTCGCCCACTATCATCATGAGAGATGGGACGGCTCAGGTTATCCCGAGGGTCTCAGAGGCAAGTCGATCCCTCTTGAAGCAAGGATAATGGCCATAGCGGATGTCTATGATGCACTTGTGAGCAAGCGTGTATATAAGGACGCCTATGATTTTAAAAAGGCTGACTCGATCATAATGGAAGGTATGGCTAGCCAGTTTGATCCCGGGCTCAAGACTGCTTATGAAAATGCAAGACCCAGGCTTGAGGAGTATTACAGGAATCAAGCGGAAGCTGTAAACTGACACGCTTATCCAGATGTCTGGATCAGGATCTCGTTTTTCACACGTATCAGAAAATCTCGGATGAAGCCTATGAGCTTTTCGTTTTCGTATGTTTTTCCCTTTTCAAAAGCATAGATGAAATAGGGCTTTTCCGTATTCTTTAAGGTAAGTCTTCCGCCGAATGAGGCAATAAACTGCGGAAGCTTTGCCACATCATAGTCTGCTTTTTCATAGACTGACAGCTTAATATCCCTCGGTTCTTCCTTGATATCCGTTATAAAGACCTCTTTTGCAAGTGCCCTCATATATGCTACCTCTAAAAGGTTTAATACGCTTTCCGGCAGTATTCCGAACCGGTCATTTAGCTCATCCGTCATTTCATTTTTTTCATCAACGGAGGTTATCGAGGCAATCCTTTTGTAGATGTCGATCTTCTGGTATTCGTTCATTATATAGCTGTCGGGGATATAGGCATCCACATTTAAGTCAACGGAAGTGTCAAGATCCTCGACGGTATCAAAGCCTTGTTTTTCTTTTATCGCCTCGTTTAGGAGCTTGCAGTAGAGATCGTACCCTATAAGCTCCATATGGCCGCTCTGCCTCTCTCCCAAAAGATTTCCCGCTCCTCTTATCTCAAGATCGCGGATCGCTATCTTAAAGCCCGAGCCAAGCTCCGTAAAGTCACGTATGGCCTTAAGTCTTTTTTCTGCGACCTCTTTAATGAGCTTGTCCTTTTTATACAGCATGAAGGCATAGGCCGTCCTGTTGCTTCGCCCGACCCTTCCTCTTAGCTGGTAGAGCTGGGAAAGTCCGAAATTGTCGCTGTCATGGATTATCATCGTATTGACGTTTGGTATGTCAAGTCCCGTTTCCACGATCGTTGTGGAGACAAGCACATCGATATCTCCGTTTACGAAATCCATCATGATCTTTTCAAGCTCGTTTTCCTTCATCTGGCCGTGCGCATATCTGATCACCGCATCAGGCAGGAGATTCTTAAGCGAAGCGGTAATGTCTGCGATGGTGTTTATCCTGTTGTATACATAAAAGACCTGTCCGCCTCTTTCCAGTTCTCTGTTTATCGCTTCCTTGACAAGCTCTTCATTGTATTCCATTACAAAGGTCTGTACGGGCATCCTGTCCTGAGGAGCTTCCTCAAGCACGCTCATATCCCTTATGCCTATAAGACTCATATGAAGAGTCCTCGGAATCGGCGTTGCTGTAAGGGTAAGCACGTCCACCGTTTCCTTGAGCTTCTTGATGGTTTCCTTATGCCTTACGCCAAACCTCTGCTCCTCGTCGATTATCAAAAGTCCGAGATCCTTAAAGACCACATCCTTTGAAAGCACCCTGTGAGTTCCTATCACTATATCCACGAGTCCGCGTCTCAGATCATTAAGTGTCCCTTTTATCTCCCTCCCCGTGCAGAACCTTGAGAGCATCGCTATCTTTACGGGATAATCCTTCATACGCTGTACGAAGGTGTTGTAGTGCTGTTGAGCCAAAATGGTCGTAGGCACTAAATAGACCACCTGCTTTCCGTCCTGGACGGCCTTGAAGGCTGCACGGATCGCGATTTCCGTCTTGCCGTAGCCCACATCTCCGCAGATGAGCCTGTCCATGATCTTTGCACTTTCCATGTCGGCTTTCGTATCTTCTATGGCCTTAAGCTGATCCTCGGTCTCCTCAAACTGGAATCTTTCCTCAAATTCCGTCTGCCATACAGTATCTTTTCCATAGACATAGCCCTGCTTGGCCATTCTTTTTGCATAGAGCTCCACAAGGTCGGTTGCGATAACATCTATCTCATTCTTTACCTTCTGTTTGGTCTTGACCCACTCTGTGCTTCCAAGCTTGTTAAGCTTAGGCTCGGTCGAGTCCTTCGATGCATATTTCTGTATGGCATCAAGAGCGGTCGCAGGGACAAAGAGCCTGCCGTTATCCCGGTAGCGGATCTTCATGTAGTCCTTGGTGACATTTTCTACCGTGACCTGTTCTATGCCCTCATAGATCCCGAGCCCATGGCTTTCGTGTATCACATAATCCCCGACCGACAGCTCGGTAAAGCTCTTTATAGATGCGCCGGAGCTTAACTTCTTTCTCTTTTTCTTCTTTTGTGTTGTAAAGATATCGCTTTCGGATATGACTATATATTTAAGAAGCGGATACTCAAAGCCCTGCCTTAACCTTCCGTAGGTTATCATGACCTCCATGGGCTGTAATTCTCTTTCAAGATTCTCCGAATAGAAGGCGGTAAGCTCGTTGTCAAAGAGATCCTCACAGAGCCTTTTTGCCCTTGTACGGCTTGCGGAAAAGATGACGACCCTATATTTATTCTTCTTAAGTCTTTTCAGATCATCGGTCAGTGTCTCAAAGGAATTGTTGTAGGAGTTGACCGCTTTTGTGACCAGACTGTAATGACTTATCGTCCTGCATACGCTTTTTGAAAGCGGAAGCGAACACAACGCCACAGTATGTCTTTTGGATATCTCATTAAAGATCTCTGAGACGGAAAAGAGAAGCTTAGTCTGCTTTGGCAGCACGAGTCCCCTTTCGAGACGTCCCATCATGCTGTCATAAAATTCTTTTTCGATGAGATCCCCGGTCTCCCTAAGCCTTGCGGGTTCATCAAGGATGAACAGTGTATCATCCTCATCAAAATATGACAGAAGAGAGGCTGTTTCCTCACAGAAATAGTTAAGGAAGCTTTCCATGTTGCAGCCCTTCATCCCGAAATTATCAAGCTGCTCGATGAGCTCTGTCGCAAGCATTTTTACAGAGTAGGCTTCCTTTGTAAGAAACTGCTCCCTGAATTTTTTCTCCTGTTTTTCGGCGGCCTTTTTTACCGCCTGTTTTCCGTCATAGAGTTCATCCTCAGAAAGGATTATCTCAGCGGCCGGATATATGATGATGTTATCAAGGATCTCAAGCGATCTCTGGGTCATTATGTCAAAGCTTCTTACGGATTCGATGTCATCTCCCCACAGCTCGATCCTGACAGGGTTCTCATCTGTCACCGGGAAGATATCGATGATGCCTCCGTGGATGGAATACTGACCCTTATCCTCCACCTGATAGTTTCTTTCATAGCCTATAGTCTGCAGGGAATGTGAGATCTCTTCAACATTTACGGTGTCTCCGGTCTCGAAGCTCAGATTATGTGATGTGAGTGATTTATAGGACACAAGATGCTCCATCAGGGCATCAAAGGTTGTAACGATCGTAGCAGGCCTTCCCTCAAACAGGGGCTTAAGTGCACACAGCCTTTCAAGCGAGAGCAGATTTCCGTGTATGTCGGCCTGGTAAAAGATGAGGTCTCTTGCGGGATAGTAGCTTATGTCCTTATCATAAAAGGAATAGTCCTCTAAGATCTCCCTTGCCCGCTGTTCGCTGTAGGTTATGATAAGCCTGTTTTTTCTGGACAGCGAGAGACCGTAGGACAGGTTTAGCTTAACGGAATCGGCACAGCCGTTTACTTCCACGATCCCGGTGTTTTTTTCCGTATCATTTTTGATGAGGGGATAATCCGCAAGCTCCTCAAGCGGTTTTAACAGAACGTTCAAAGTATATGATTCCTTGTTTTATGCAGGCATAAGACTGATATATATGTTTTTTACAGTCTCCGGAGGGATACGCTGAAACACTTCTGTCAGCGCTTCCCTATGGTTAATGTGAATATTGAATCTTTTAAGTAATCTTCTCTGATTTATTATATATATTCATAGCCTTGTCGGGACCTTCTTTTAATATATCGATCACGGCATTTGCGGCATCGATGAGTCCTTTATCTATCTTTTCCCTGTCTTCCTCGGAAAAATGTGAGAGAACATAATCCTTAAGATCATAGCCCTTCGGCTTTTCGCCGACGCCTATACGCACGCGCATGAATTCATCGCTGTGAAGATAAGAGATTATATCCTTCATTCCGTTGTGTCCGCCTGCGCTTCCCTTTTTACGGATCCTGAGCCTCCCGACGTCAAGATATATGTCATCATAGATAACTATCAGGTTGTTAAAGATATCCGTCCTGAAATAATCCGTAACCTTGGCAATGGCTTTGCCGCTTGCGTTCATATAGGTAAGCGGCTTTACCAGGATGACCTTTTTGCCCTCGATCATTCCTTTTCCGATATATGATTCAAACTTGTCCGTCTCAACAGGTATCGAATATCTGTCAGATAAAATGTCTATTGTGTCATAACCCACGTTGTGTCTTGTGTGGGCATACTCTTTCCCGGGATTTCCGAGCCCTGCTATCACATACATCTGCTTATCCCTTTTTTCAGCCGTATTTAAAAATTCCCTGAATCGTGTCAGAAACATTTACAGCATCTCCTTATCATTTACCGAAGATCTTATTCATGAATTATTAGTTGTCTTTTTCTCTATTTTATTATCAGCAAAAGTCACTAAATAATCAATTAGCTTCTTCAAACAGATCATCCAGTATCACTTTCTTTTCTTGACAGACCGCTTGCTTTCTTACTCAATACAGATACCACATTTATATAGTTCTCACTTTTTTAAAGAGTGTATTATATAAATTATCAAATTCATCCCATAATATAGATTTACAATCACAGAGCATACATGTCAATATTACTCGTCTAAATCATAGTAAATGACCGCACATTTAGACGAGTAATAATTTGGAAGTGCATAGCATACCGTTATGTTATTAACAAACTGTTCCTACGCATCAACGTCTGGAAATTGGAAAGAATCAATGTAAATCATCTCCCGTTTATATGCTATAGTATATAAAAGAACCCCAGATAAATTCTGGGGTTCTGAAATCTGCAATACAGATTGATCATCTCTTTGAAAACTGAGGTGCACGTCTTGCGGCTTTGAGACCGTATTTCTTTCTCTCTTTCATACGAGGGTCTCTTGTAAGGAAGCCTTCTGCCTTTAAGACGGGGCGGTTCTCAGCATCTGCCTTTACAAGGGCTCTGGAAATGCCGTGTCTGATGGCTCCTGCCTGTCCTGTGTATCCGCCGCCATGTACATTAACAAGTACATCAAACTTATCGTTGTTATCTGTTGCTTCAAACGGCTGACGAACGATCTTCTTTAAGGTCTCAAGTCCGAAATAATCATCTATGTCCCTGTGGTTGATCGTTATCTTGCCTTTTCCGGGCATGATATATACTCTTGCAACTGATTTCTTTCTTCTTCCGGTTCCGTAATATCTTTCTGCTGCTGCTTTCTTAGCCAATGTATTTTCCTCCTTTCGACCTTATCAAAACTTCAACTCTTCCGGCTGCTGTGCTGCATGGGGATGTTCAGGTCCCGCATATACGAACAGCTTCTTGTACATCTTGTTTCCTAAAGGTCCTTTGGGAAGCATTCCTCTTACTGCATGCTCTATTACCTGAGCGGGATTCTTATCCATCTTCTGTCTTAAGGTCTCGCTCTTTAATCCGCCTACGTACTCCGAATGACGATAATAGATCTTGTCATCAAGCTTCTTACCTGTAACACTGATGTTCTCTGCATTTACCACGATGACACAGTCACCGGTGTCTGCATGGGGTGTGAATACAGGCTTGTTCTTGCCTCTGAGTACCTTTGCCACCTCAGATGCCAGGCGGCCGAGTGTATATCCTGTTGCATCGACAACATACCATTTTCTCTCAATGGCAGCTTCGTTCGGCATATATGTCTTCATATGTCTTATCCTCCGTTAAAAATTACTGATATAACGATCTAATGAATATCCGGACCGAAAACAGATCTATGAAGTCCGTTTGTTCTTTGATCGATATAAAGGCTCAAAAATCAGTCTGTAAAGATGCGCAAGACCTGCGCATTGACTTGTCACGGCCAAATAATTACAGTCTCTTCCGCGACAGTCATCTGTCCGGTCAGGATGTTCGGGAATCAACATCTTCCGGGCCACAATGTACCGGCATTTAACTCAAACGGGGCTATGTTCTCCTTAAATGTCGCCACATTTAGACATTATATTACAGCAAATCCCGAAATGTCAACAAAATTCGCAATTTCTAGCTTAAAAATCGCAATACATCTCGGTAATTAGCTTCTTTATACAGGGTGCACGCATAAATACATACAGAAACCGCCGTATTTTATCAAAAAGACGAAATCACCGTATTATCTCACACAGTTACTATCATCTTAATATCCGCGCTCGATCCTCCGATCGCATACTTCCTGCCTGCCAAGAGCTCATCGGGATAAAGCTTTACATTTTTTTCCTCACCTGCGATAAGGAAGACCTTTTCAAAACCCGCAAGCTCTTTTACCGGCTCATCATCGCCCTCTCCCATCAGATACAGCTGTACTGTCTCCTTGCCGTTATAGTCTCCTGTATTGCAGACTCTTACGCTGATATAGCCCTTTTCCGTATCCACATAGGGCTCCCTGTATTCGTAGGTGGTGTATGAAAGCCCGTAACCGAAAGGATATCTCGGGATTACACCGTTCTTTTCAGTGTATCTGTAGCCTACGTAAATACCGTCCTTGTATTCCACCCTTTCTTCCAGACCGTACTCTCCGACAGCGTGGGCAGAGCACTGTGACAGATCCTTATACATGGTCTCGGCAAGCTTGCCCATGGGATTGATCACGCCAAAGATCGCCTCCGCTACAGCCCTTCCTCCTTCCATTCCTGCATAGTAGGTCCAGAGGACAGCCTTTGCATCATCTATAAAGTGTTCCATTGATACAGCGCTTCCTGCAGTCATTACTATGACCATGTCAGGCCTTACTTTAAGTAGGGCTTTGATGAGCTCGTTCTGCTCATAGGGAAGCTCCATATCTCTCTTGTCATTACCTTCGCAGTCCTGATCAGAATTATGATTGAGGCCTCCTACAAAGATCACCTGATCATAGGAATCATCCGAAGCAAGCTTTACAGCCTCTTCTCTAAGGGCCTTCCTCCTGTCTGTCAGCGCCTTATCGGCCTTTTCAGCCTCTGCCGTCTTTCCGCCTCCGTCAAGCATGCTGTCTTCCTGCCATCCGATATTATGATGCGCAGCCTTTGTATTGCTGTCATATCCGCGTACATAATCAACCCTTGCATTTCCGCCAAGCACGATCCTTAATCCGGTAAGAGGCGTGATCTCATACAGAGCCTTTATCTCGGCACTTCCTCCGCCGTCCGAATGCTTTCTGTCTGCATTCTCTCCGATCACCAACACCTTTTTCGTCTTTTCCATATCAAGCGGAAGCACCCCTTCGTTTTTCAGAAGGATCACAGATTCCCTTGCTGTATCTAGACAGATCTTTCTCGTCTCGGCGTCATTGTAAGCACCTCTTTTACGCTCCGCATTATCAAGCATATTAAGCTTCTGCATAAGGATAAGTATGCGGTATACCTTCTCATCTATAACACTTTCGGGAATCTCGCCTGATAATATCTTCTTCTTAAGAGGCTCTGCCATATAATAATTGTCAAAATCGGATTCGCAGGCCATCTCGATATCAAGCTCGGAAAGTGCAGCCTTATCCGTATCATGCACTCCTCCCCAGTCTGAGATGATGACACCCTCGTATCCCCATTCATCCCTCAGGGTATCCTTAAGGGTCTCTTTGTTCTGGCAGCCCTGTTCGCCGTTTATCTTGTTGTACGAACCCATTATCGTATAGGAATCGGCTTCGCATACGGCAGCCTTAAAAGCAGGATAATATATCCTGTTAAGCGCCTCTTTGCTTACGATGGTATCCACCTTAAGCCTGTCGGTCTCCTGGTTGTTTGCGACAAAATGCTTCACGCAGGCAGCCACGTCATTAGTCTGAACTCCCGTTATATGCTCAACAGCCATTTCTTTTGTAAGATACGGATCCTCGCTGAAATATTCAAAATTCCTGCCGCATAAGGGCGATCTCTTGATATTTACGCCGGGGCCTAATATCACATCCTTGCCTCTGCCTCTTGCTTCCATGCCAAGTCCGGTTCCGGTCATATAGGCAAGCGTCCTGTTCCATGTAGAGGCAAGAGCGCTGTTACTCGGAAAATAGGTGACTGCATCAGAGGTATCGTCTATCCTTTCAAATCTGTCGGGCTTAAAATCAGCTCTTACTCCCATCGGACCATCCGAGGTAACAAGCCTGGGGATCCCTAGCCTTTCAACTGCCTTCGTTGCGAAGAGCTCATTTCCGTGGATCATGCCGATCTTTTCATCAAGCGTAAGCTGTGACAGAAGCTCTTTAGCCCTGTCCTTCATCTCCTGTGTCACTTCTTTTTTCTTTACTATTCTCTTCCCCATTCCATTCTCCGTTCCGCCGCCTCTTGTAACGGCATAAATCGCGGTCCATGCAACCTGTCTGTCTTACTGTTCTGCTGTTTTGCCGGTGTTTTGCCGCTCATGCCCTGCTTTTCAGCTCATATGGTGCTTTGCTTCTAACACCGGTATCCGGTTAAATCACATCCTGTTTCCACTCATAGCCAAGGAGCGTGAGTCCCTTTGCCGGAGCCGTAAGTCCTGCCATGCTCCTGTCCTTTGATTCAAGGATCCCTTCCATATCGGAGGGGGTGATCTTACCTCGTCCTGCTTCTGTCAGGGTTCCTGCGATTATCCTTACCATGTTGTATAAAAAACCGTTTCCGGTCACATCTATATCTATTTCCTTTCCGGTCTTTGTTATCTTTATATCATATATAGTGCGGACCGTAGTCTCAGCCTGTGAGCCCGCGCTGCAAAATGATTTGAAATCATGTGTTCCAATAAGATACTCAGCTGCCTCTGCCATCTTTTTTACATCAAGCTCTGTATGCACGAGGTGTGTATATCTTGAATTTGTCGGAAGGCTGAAGGCATCATTCCATATCCTGTACCTGTAGGTCTTTTTGCAGGGTACTCTTCTCGGGTGAAAATCAGCTTCTACCTCCCTTGATGCCCTGATCCTTATATCATCGGGAAGTACCGGATTGAGGGCAAAGCAGAATCTGTCACCCGGGATCGTCGAGTCCGTATCAAAGACACACACCGCGCCCTCCGCGTGAACTCCCGAGTCCGTTCTCTGCGCCCCGATCACCTTTATATCCTCGTGTAATAGTTCTGTAAGTGTTTCGTTTAATACACTCTCTATCGTTATGACCCCGGGTTGGATCTGCCATCCGTTATAACAGGTCCCGTCATAGGCCACAGTAAGCATGATGCGTTTCAAAGTAACCCCTTTCGCAACTCTAACTCTACCCCCATATGATCCGTATGATCACGATCACGGCAAAATAAGATAAGATGACAGCGTAGGCGATAGTGTCCTGTTTATGGTACATAAGTGGTTTCATCTTCGTACGCCCTTCTCCTCCTCTGTAACATCTTGCCTCCATGGCAAGCGCAAGGTCACCTGCCCTCTTGAAGGCAGATACGAAAAGGGGTACCAAAAGCGGAACCAGAGCCTTTATCCTTACAAAGATATTCCCGGACTCAAAGTCCGCCCCTCTTGCCATCTGTGCCTTCATTATCTTGTCTGTCTCCTCCATCAGTATCGGGATGAACGACAGTGCAATGGATAACATCATGGCTATCTCATGTACGGGTACATGTATCCTGTTAAGACCTTTACAGAGCTTTTCAAGTGCGTCGGTCAGATTCCCCGGTGTCGTAGTAAGCGTAAGTACTGACGAGCCGAGTACGAGATACGAGAGCCTTACCACCATTTTTACAGCGGTACTTATCCCCTCTTTTGTTATCGTAACACGGCCAAAACTCACGACAGGCTCCCCGGCAGTCAGAAACAGATTGCACAGTCCCGTTATGAGCATCAGTATCACTATTGCCTTAAGTCCCTTTACCATATAAGAAAAAGGCACTCTTGAAAGATAGATGCTCACTGCAAGAAACACGGTCGCAGGAATATAGCCGATATAGCTTTTGAACAAAAACAGGGAGATTATATACAGAAAGGCACCCACTACCTTGACTCTCGGATCGAGCCGGTGGAGGATCGAATCTGCAGGATAATACTGTCCCAGTGTAATATCTCTTAACATATCCTAACCCCGGTCATAACTATCTGCTGTCTTCATAAACAGGACCGGTCATCTGTTTAATGCAGCAAGGATCTCTTTTTTTGCATCCTCTAAGGTGATGATATCCGTTCGTACCGGGATACCCCTGTTCCTGAGATCTAAAAGTATACGCATGACTTTTGGTATATCAAGACCTATTTCCGTCATGATCTCATGTTCACTGAAAACATTAACGGGAGTATCATCAAATATCAGATGACTCTTATCCATCACAAGCAGTCTCTGTGTATTTTCCGCAACATCATCCATACTGTGTGATACAAGGATTATGGTGATGCCACGTTCTTTTCTGATATCACTTATAAGGTTTAGTATCTCTTCCCTGCCCTGCGGGTCAAGACCTGCAGTAGGCTCATCAAGTACCAAAACCTTCGGCTTCATCGCAAGGACTCCGGCGATCGCGACCCTTCTCTTTTCACCGCCGGAAAGATCAAACGGAGAGATATAGAAGCTTTCATCCTTAATGCCTACAAGCTTTAATGCCTCATAAGCCCGTAGCTCTACCTCGGATTTATCAAGCCCTAAGTTCTTTGGACCGAAGCATACATCACTGAACACATCCACTTCAAAGAGCTGATGCTCGGGATATTGAAACACCAAACCGACATTGCTTCGAAGCTTCTTTCTGTCATAATCCCTGTCAAAAATATCAGCACCGTCATAATACACGGTCCCGCTGTCAGGCTTTAACAGTCCGTTTAAATGCTGTACGAGAGTGGACTTTCCGGATCCGGTAGCTCCGAGCAGTCCGACATACTCCCCGTCATCTATCTTAAAGCTCACATCATCGACGGCCTTTATCTCATATGCTGTATTCTTACTGTAAATGTATGTTAAATGATCTACAATAATCGACATAATTCGTCTTCCAGTTCGCGCTCGCTCAGTATCCCGTCAGACAGGGGTACGCCTTCCTGCTTAAGTTCCCAGGCAAGCTCCGTGACCTGCGGTACACTCAGTCTGATAGCCTTAAGATCCTCGACTCTTGAAAAGATCTCCTTTGGAGTCCCTTCCATCACTATTTTTCCCTGATCCATCACAAAGACCTTATTTGCATGGATCACTTCCTCCATGTAATGGGTGATAAGGATCACGGTTATACCCTCAACATCATTAAGTGCCCTTACGGCTCTTATTACCTCTCTCCTGCCTTTTGGATCGAGCATTGCCGTAGGCTCGTCGAGCACAATGCATTTGGGATGCATTGCGACCACGCCTGCTATCGCAACTCTCTGCTTCTGTCCTCCGGAGAGTCTTCTGGGTGAGTGGTTCCTGTATTCATACATTCCGGTGATCTTAAGACTCTCTATTACCCTTTCCCAGATCTCCTTGGTCTCGACACCCATGTTCTCGGGACCGAATCCGACATCCTCCTCTACAAGCTGGCCGATGATCTGATTGTCCGGATTCTGAAACACCATTCCCGTTGTCATCCTGACATCCCAGATATTGTCAGGCTCGGAAGTGTTTTTTCCGTCCACCCAGATCACTCCCTCGGTAGGATAGAGGATTGCGTTCATATGCTTGGCAAGGGTCGATTTGCCTGAACCGTTGCTTCCTAGGATCGCTATAAAATCCCCGTGTTCTACCGAAAGGTCGATATCATCCACGGCTCTGGTGATCCCGTCGACCTCACCCTCTTTATCTCTTCTTATGTATTCAAATACAAGTCCTTTGGCGTCTATAAGTCCCATGATATCTTTAAAAAATGGGAGCCGGCAAATGCCCGCTCCCAAGCTTTTTTCTAATGGCTCACAATCCTGATCATACCAGCTCGATGATAACTTCCATAGCGGCATCACCCTTACGGGGTCCGATCTTGATGATCCTTGTATATCCGCCGTGACGGTTAACATACTTCGGAGCTATCTCGTCAAACATCTTTGCCACCATGTCAACTTCTTTGGTATTTCTCTTTCTGCCGGCTGCCTTATCGGGTACTTCGGTTATGGGATAGAATACCTTTAACATCTGTCTTCTGGCATGAAGCCTTGATGGCTTATCCTTCTTGATGGTCTTCTTGACCTGATCATACTTGGTCACTTTCTTTCCATCAACTACTTCCTTGATCCTCTTGCCATCCTTATCTTTTAAAGGAACCTTAGCCTCTATCTCTACGGTCTCGAAATTATCCATTTCCTTGACCGAAAGAGCTATAAGACCTTCAGCTATCTTTCTGATCTCTTTGGCTCTGGCCTCTGTTGTTGTGATCTTTCCGTGGTACAAAAGATTTGTAACCTGATTTCTAAGCAACGCCTTTCTCTGACTGCTTGTCTTACCAAGCTTTCTGTACTTTGCCATTTTTTCTCCTTCCGTGACGCTCTTCGGGCTTACTCACCGTTTTTTAACTGCAGTCCAAGTTCCTTAAGCTTTAACAGAACTTCTTCCAATGACTTGCGTCCAAGATTACGTACTCTCATCATTTCATCGGGTGTCTTGGCCGTAAGTTCTTCTACAGTATTGATTCCTGCTCTCTTTAAACAATTGTATGAACGGACTGAAAGCTCCAGATCATCAATTGACATTACCATTACCTTTTCCTTCTCGTCATCTTCCTTGACTACCATGACTTCTGCGTTCTTGGCATTCTCGGAAAGATCGATGAACAGTGAAAGGTGCTCGCTTAATACCTTGGCCGCAAGGCTTACTGCCTCATCGGGCGCAAGAGTACCGTTTGTGAATACTTCAAGCGAAAGCTTGTCATAATCCGTTATCTGGCCTACTCTGGTATTCTCGACCGTCATATTTACACGCTCTACAGGTGTATAAATGGAATCAACCGCTATAACTCCTATAGGCGTATCTTCTGATTTGTTCTTATCCGAGCCCTGATATCCTCTGCCGTTTGTTATCGTCAGTTCGATATAGAGCTTTGCTTTGGAACCGCTTAATGTTGCGATCTTTAAATCCTTGTTAAGGATCTCGATATCTGAATCACACTGGATATCAGCAGCGGTAACCACTCCCTCGCCTTCGTAGTTGATCGTGGCCGTCTTGGGCTCACCCGAAGAACTGTCATTTCTGATCGCGAGGCTCTTGATGTTCATTATTATCTCGGTAACATCTTCCTTTACACCGGGAATGGAGCTGAACTCATGCAGTACTCCGTCAATCTTTACCTGGCTTACTGCGGTACCGGGAAGTGACGAAAGCATGATCCTTCTGAGTGAATTGCCAAGTGTTATTCCATAGCCTCTCTCTAAAGGCTCTACTACGAACTTACCGTACTTCTTATCACTAGAGATCTCTACGATCTGTATTGCTGGTTTTTCAAAATCGAACAATGCAGGTACCCCCTTTTCATTGATTTACTATAAACCGCTAACCTTTAGGGTTTACTTGGAATACAACTCGACTATCAGCATCTCGTTTACGGGAACATCGATCTCCTCACGGGTAGGAAGGTTCTTGATTTCTCCCTTTAAGTTGTCAAGATCAACCTCAAGCCATGCGGGGATGATCCTTCCGCCGGTAACCTCAAGGATATCCTTATATCTCTGAAGACCCTTGCTCTTTTCCCTTATCTCGATAACATCTCCTGCCTTTACAAGATATGAAGGGATGTTAACAGACTTTCCGTTTACAAGCACATGTCTGTGTCCTACGATCTGTCTTGCTTCTCTCCTGGTCCTTGCAAAAGCCATCCTGAATATTACATTGTCCAATCTGCTCTCAAGCATGACCATGAGGTTTTCACCTGTCATGCCCTTCATGTGGTCGGCTTTCTCATAATAATTTCTGAAAGGTTTTTCCAGAACACCATATATAAACTTTGCTTTCTGCTTTTCTCTTAACTGAAGACCATACTCACTTACCTTCCTGCTTGAGCGGGTCAGTGATCTCTTTGACTTCTTGTCATATCCCAGAAACATGGGCTCTATTCCAAGTGATCTGCATCTCTTGAGTATGGGTACTCTGTTGACTGCCATTAATTTTTCCTCCTTAAATGAACTTATATGTTCACTCTATACTACAGAGAACGAATCATTCGTTCACGAAACTAACTTGTCCCAAAACAGCGGTCATACTCTCCTGCGCTTGGGAGGACGACATCCGTTATGAGGAACGGGTGTAACATCACTGATGCTTACAACCTCAAGACCGTTTGCTGCCAAAGCTCTTATAGCAGCCTCTCTTCCTGAGCCCGGTCCCTTTACAAATACATCTACTGTCTTAAGACCATGAACCAGGGCAGCCTTTGTTGCCGTTTCAGCAGCCATCTGTGCTGCATATGGAGTAGATTTCCTTGAACCTCTGAATCCCAGACCGCCGGCACTTGCCCATGATAAAGCATTGCCTTCAGTATCAGTTAATGTAACTATAGTGTTATTAAATGATGCCTGAATATGCGCCTGTCCCCGTTCAACGTTTTTCTTGACACGCTTCTTTGTTACTTTTTTTGCACCTGTCTTTGCCATTAAACTAACCTACTTTCTAAATGAATTTACTTATTACTTTTTCTTTCCTGCTACAGTTCTCTTGGGACCCTTACGTGTCCTTGCGTTGGTCTTTGTCTTCTGACCGCGGACGGGAAGTCCCTTTCTGTGACGTATGCCTCTGTAACATCCGATCTCCTGTAATCTCTTAATGTTAAGGGCTACTTCACGCCTCAGATCACCTTCTACCTGATAGTCTGAATCGACGATGTCACTGATCCTCTTAACCTCTTCGTCGGTAAGATCACGACATCTGGTATCGGGGTTAACCTTAGCCTGAGCTAAGATCTTTGTTGCACTCGGTCTTCCGATCCCGTATACGTACGTAAGACCGATCTCAACACGCTTGTCTCTTGGTAAATCAACACCTGAAATACGAGCCATTTTCTGTTACCTCTTTCCTTTCATTCTTGAAAATGATGTAATCGCCTTAAGCGATCTCAACAAATTGACTGGGACCCTTTTAAAGGATCCTTCCGGACGGTAAGGTCCGGACGTTTCCGGCAGAGCCGGTATCAATCGAAGATAAGCCCGTATTTTACAAACGAGTTATCTATCTTTTGCATATTTACCGTAATGCCTCATGACGGTAAGGCGCATATTTACGGAAAAATGCGTTCTTTCAGCCGCTTTTTCAGGGAATCAGCCCTGACGCTGTTTGTGCTTGGGGTTTTCACAGATTATTCTGATCCGGCCCTTTCTCTTGATGATCTTGCATTTTTCGCAGATCGGTTTTACTGATGATCTAACCTTCACGGCGAACCTCCTTTCACTGCTGTCAACAAGAACTGCCATGCAATTCCTACACACAGGATCAAATCCTGCCGGATCACCTTTTGGATGATCGCAATGCCCCGTAAAATGGGAAAAAATGCGCAAAAAAAGCATTCCCATTTAAAACGAGACCGTTTTATATATTATCACGGGCTGTGATAAATATCAACAATTATTTATCTCTCCAGATTATCCTGCCTTTGGAAAGATCGTAGGGCGACATCTCAAGCGTTACCTTGTCACCCGGAAGGATCCTGATAAAGTTCATTCGAAGCTTTCCGCTTATATGAGCAAGTACCTCATGATCATTTTCAAGCTTTACGCGAAACATCGCATTAGGAAGCTTCTCTATCACAGTTCCTTCGATTTCTATTACATCGGTTTTTGACATTCATTGTCCTCCCTGTACATCCCGATCGCCCGTTTTATCTCTTCGTTTGTAACCTCCGGGCAGAGGTCATTACCACCGCTTAGCTTTTTTTCGATCTCCTCGTTAAAGGTGATTTTTTTTATCAGTCTGACATGCTTAAGTTTCTTTTTCTTAGGTCTGTCAACCGGCCTTAACTTTCCGTCTGACAGAAAAACCATGTCATTTTCTTCTTTTAATATAATGTAGAGTTTATTTCGGTCATGTCCTGCCGTTGATACTGCATACAGTCCTTCATACATCTTATGTCCGCCTTTTAAGCTTAAGTCTGGCATATGCTCAGTGTGAAAGTGTGAGTATTTCAGGCTCACCGTCAGTTATTAAGATCGTATTCTCGTAGTGTGCGCTCGGAAGTCCGTCCGCCGTAACTACCGTCCAGTCATCATCAAGCCATTCCACTTCCCAGGTCCCTAAGTTGATCATGGGTTCTATGGCCAGAGTCATGCCGGCTTTCAGCATTATACCTCTTTTTTTCTGCCTGAAATTAGGTATCTGCGGATCCTCATGAAGCTTAGTACCTATACCGTGGCCTACAAGATCCTCTACTATTCCGTATCCAAAGCCTTCTATGTAATCCGCGATGGCATTTGATATATCATGAAGGTGATTGCCTTCCCTTGCCATCTTTATGCCCTCAAAGAAGCTCTGTTTTGTTCTCTCCACCAGATCTCTTACTTCAGGCTTTACGTTTCCTATCATGTAGGTACGTGCCGCATCGGAATGATATCCTTTATATATAAGGCCCGCATCAAGACTTACTATGTCGCCTTCTTTTAAGATCCTGTCCTTTTTGGGTATCCCGTGCACTACCTCATCGTTTACGGATACGCAGATCGATGCCGGATAACCGTTATAGTGGAGAAAATTCGGGACTCCGTCCATCTCCTTTATTAGCTTTGCACCAAGCCTGTCTATATCCAGGGTGGACATTCCGGGCTTTAATGCTTCTCCAAGCTTATCATGCACATACTCGAGTCTTTTGCAGGACTCCCTCATGAGATCTATCTCTCTCTTGGATTTGATTGATACAGCCATGGCATACTCCGCTTACTTTAAAATATTTTTTATATCTTCAAATACGACATCGATATCCTTTGTGCCGTCGACCTCTTTGAGTATTCCTTTTTTCCCGTAATACTCTATAAGAGGAGCGGTCTGCTCATGATATACCGACAGTCTCTTCTTAACCGTCTCGGGCTTGTCGTCATCCCTTATTATGAGTGCGCTTCCACAGGTATCGCATACATCTTCGGTCTTCGGAGGCATGTATTTTACGTGATAGGTTGCACCGCATTTTACGCAGGCTCTTCTGCCGCTCATCCTGTTTACGATGTTTTCATCGGGCACATCAACATTTACGGCATAATCTATCTTTTCACCAAGCTTTGCAACTGCCTCGTCAAGGACTTCTGCCTGGGGGATCGTCCTCGGATAACCGTCAAGTACATATCCGTTTTTACAGTCATCCTTTGCCACTCTGTCAAGAAGGATCTTTACGGTAAGCTCGTCGGGTACCAGCTGCCCCTTGTCCATGTAGTTCTTTGCTTCCATGCCAAGTGCCGTCTGTTCCTTGATATTTGCCCTGAAGATATCTCCGGTAGAGATATGGGGAATACCGTACTCTGCGGCGATCCTCTTTGCCTGTGTTCCTTTCCCTGCTCCGGGGGCTCCAAGCATTATGATCTTCATAATATTTTCCTCGATTTTCTTTACGTCAAAGGTCACATATCGGTGGGAAGACCCTCCGATATGTGACGATATGAAAAACAAATATTAACTAATCCGTTAAGAATCCCTTGTAGTTACGTACCAGCATCTGCGACTCGATCTGCTTGATCGTCTCAAGGATAACGCCGACGATGATGATGAGAGATGTTCCGCCGAAGGAAACGCTTGCTCTGAACAGTCCGTTGCAGATTATCGGTATGATAGCTACTATGATGAGTCCGACAGCTCCTATAAAGATTATGTAATTAAGTATCTTTGTAAGATAATCGCTTGTCGGCTTTCCGGGTCTGATTCCCGGTATGAAACCGCCCTGCTTCTTCATATTGTCGGCAACCTCAATGGGATTGAAGGTTATCGATGTATAGAAGTAAGCAAAGAAGATAACAAGTACTATGTATAAGAGTGCTCCGAGTGAAAGAAGCGGAGTCTCGGTCTTAAACCAGTTACCTGAGTTAAGAGCCTGGAGTATCCTCTGCCACCACAAAGGGCCGTTCTTTCCTGAGAAAGAAGTGATCACTACCGGCAGCTGCATAAGGCTTGATGCAAAGATAATGGGAATAACGCCGCCCGTGTTTACCTTTAAGGGAATATGTGAGGACTGTCCGCCGACTGTCTTTCTTCCCTGTACCTTCTTGGCATACTGTACCGGGATCCTGCGCTCTGCACCGTTTAACATGATCGTAAGCACTACCGTGACAAGCACGATCGCAAGTATGATCACGGCTGCAAGAACCGCTGTTGCAAAGGATTTATCCTTCATCTTGGTCTCGTAAAGAGACGCAAAATCCTGAGGTATCCTTGAAATGATATTGATAACAAGGACTATGGATATACCGTTTCCTACTCCGTTTTCGGTGATCTGTTCACCTATCCACATAAGGAAAGCCGAACCTGCCGTAAGGGCTACGATAACCGTGATAACGCTAAGTGCGTTGTATTTTTCCAGAAGTCCCTGTCTTCCGAATCCGATAGCCATTGCCATGGACTCGATAAGTGAAAGACCTACCGTTACATAACGGGTGATGGACGCTATCTTCTTACGTCCGTCCTCGCCTTCCTTCTGCATTTCCTCAAGCTTGGGGATGGCGATAGTCAAAAGCTGCATTATGATCGAGCTTGTGATGTAAGGAGTGATGCTCAGTGCAAAAACTGACATCTTCTCAAACGATCCGCCGGTGAATGCATCAAGGAAACTGAAAGAATCACCCATTACGTTCTTGATCCAGTTTGAAAAATAAGTTCTGTCAACGCCCGGAACAGGTAACTGCGAACCCAGACGGATGACAATAAGCATTAAAAATGTAAATATAAGCTTATTTCTGATCTCTTTGATCTTAAAAGCATTTTGTAACGTTTTGAACATCAGATCACCTCTGCATTTCCGCCAACAGCCTCTATCTTCTCCTTAGCTGATGCACTGAATGCATTAGCCTGCACCGTAAGCTTCTTTGTAAGATTTCCGTTTCCGAGTATCTTCACGCCGTCTCTCGGATTCTTAATGATACCGCTTTCGATAAGGGAATCTACATTAACCGTTGCTCCGTCATCAAATCTTTCAAGAACCGATAAATTGATCGCTACGATGTCCTTAGTGTTCCTGTTCTTGAATCCTCTCTTGGGAATTCTTCTGTATAAAGGCATCTGACCACCTTCGAAACCGACTCTGGGAGCACCTGAACGTGCCTTCTGACCCTTGTGTCCTTTTCCGGCTGTCTTGCCGTTTCCTGATCCGTGTCCACGACCTCTTCTAAAATTATCATTATGAGTCGAACCCTTTGCAGGTCTTAGATTTGATAATTCCATTGTGACACCTCCTATACTTCTTCTACTTTAACCAAATGACTGACCTGCTTTACCATTCCCCTTACAGCGTCATTATCTGGAAGCTCCACTGTCTTTCCAAGCTTCCTTAAGCCCAAAGCTTCTACTGTTGCTCTGTGTTTAGGTATCGATCCTATGGTGGATCTTACCAGCGTAACTTTTATTCTTTTATCTGCCACTTTTCATTCCTCCTGTGAAGTTCGCTTAAGCGCTCTGTTTCCCGCTACTATCCTACGATCTCTTCTATGGATTTTCCACGAAGACGGGCTACCTCTTCCGGAGTCTTTAACTGACTTAATGCTTCGATGGTAGCAAGTACTACGTTCTGTTTGTTATTGGATCCCAGTGATTTTGTACGGATGTTCTTGATACCTGCAAGCTCGCAGACCGAACGTGCGGGACCTCCCGCGATAACACCGGTACCTTCGGGAGCTCTCTTTAAGAGTACGTTGGCTCCTCCGAATTTGCCGATATAATCATGAGTGATACTTCCGTTTTCATCAAGAGCAACATTTATAAGTCTCTTCATGGCATCTTCCTTGCCCTTGCGGATCGCCTCGGGAATTTCGGCTGCCTTTCCAAGACCTGCGCCAACATGACCATTGCCATCGCCTACAACAACCAGAGCTGAGAAGCGCATGTTACGTCCACCTTTAACAACCTTTGTTACTCTCTTGATCGAAACAACCTTCTCTTCGAGTTCGAGGTTGTTCACATCTATGATCGTACGTTTCATGTTCTATCTCCCTTCCTAAAATTCTAATCCGGCTTCTCTGGCCGCATCTGCCAATGCCTTGATCTTACCCTGATATATAAAGCCGCCTCTGTCAAAAACAACTTCCTTGATGCCTTTATCAAGTGCTCTGCCTGCAATGACTTTTCCAAGATATGCTGCAGCTTCAACATTGTTGGTCTTCTCAAGCTCTGCCTTAACGTCCTTTTCAACCGTTGAAGCAGAAACAAGGGTATTTCCCTTTGTGTCATCTATAATCTGAGCATACATATGATCATTGCTTCTGAATACGGAAAGACGAGGTACCTCGGCAGTGCCGTTTAAACGGTTACGTACTCTCAAATGCTTTTTCTTTCTTACTTCTGATCTGGATTTTTTACTAACCATTCTTCACACTCTCCTTCTCTTACTTCTTACCTGTCTTGCCGACCTTACGTCTTATGGTCTCATCAGCATACTTGATACCCTTGCCCTTGTAAGGTTCAGGTCTTCTCTTGTCTCTGATCTCAGCCGCGTACTGTCCGACTTTTTCTTTATCGATACCCTTAACGGTTATCTTGTTGGTTCCTTCAAGAACCGTCTCGATACCCTCGGGATCTTCCAACTCTACAGGATGAGAATAGCCGAGTGATAATACAAGCTTCTTACCCTGCTTCTGTGCCCTGTAACCAACACCGTTGATCTCAAGGACCTTTTCATATCCATTGGTCACACCGGTTACCATATTGTTGAGAAGAGTTCTCGTAAGGCCGTGAAGTGCCTTCATTCTCTTAAGATCGTTGGGACGTGTAACAGTAAGCTCACCTCCGTCAAGCTTGATCTCCATCTCGGGAACCAGTACTCTCTCAAGCGTACCCTTAGGACCCTTTACAGTCACCTTATTATTTTCTGCAATATCTACCGTAACGCCTGCAGGTATTGCGATTGGCATTTTTCCTATTCGTGACATGCCCGTACCTCCTGTTTTTCTTTTGCAAAACTGTGTTTTACTTACCACACGAAGCAGAGAACTTCGCCGCCTACTCCGGCCTTTCTTGCTTCCTTGTCTGTTATTACTCCGTTGTTGGTTGAAATGATAGCTATTCCGAGACCGCCCAGTACTCTGGGAAGCTCATCCTTACCGGCATATACTCTAAGACCCGGCTTGGAGATCCTCTTAAGTCCGGAGATGATCTTTTCGTTCTTGTCCTCGCCATACTTTAATGTAATATGTATGCTCTTAAAGGAACCGTCATCTATAAGCTCGTATTTCTTGATATATCCTTCGTTGTACAGAATCTCAGCAATAGCGAGTTTCATCTTGGATGAAGGAACATCTACGGTATCGTGCTTTGCAGTGTTGGCATTACGTATTCTTGTAAGCATATCTGCAATAGGATCACTTGTTGTCATTTTATTTCCTCCTGAATTCTCTATATTGAACGAATGCAATTCGTTCACCCTGCGCCGATCGCGAGCTGTTTACAGCCTTCCCATCGCGATCGTGTGCATCTATTCTTTATCGTAAACGAAATTTTTAATTTCGTTTATGATAAAACTTACCAGCTGGCCTTCTTAACACCCGGAATCTGTCCTTTGTATGCAAGCTCACGGAAACAGATTCTGCAGATTCCGTACTTTCTTAAATATGCATGTGGACGTCCACATATCCTGCAACGACTGTATTCTCTTGTGGAGAATTTCTGCTTGCGCTGCTGCTTTAACTTCATTGCTGTCTTAGCCATGAATCATTCCTCCTTAAATTACTTTGAAAAAGGCATGCCAAACTGTGTCAGCAGCTCTCTTGCTTCTTCATCGGTCTTTGCTGTCGTAACAACGATAACGTCCATACCTCTGACCTTGTCAATCTTATCGTATTCTATCTCAGGGAAGATGATCTGTTCCTTGATACCAAGAGCATAATTGCCTCTTCCGTCGAAAGCATTGGGATTAACGCCACGGAAGTCACGTACTCTCGGAAGTGCAAGGTTTACGAGTCTGTCAAGAAAATCATACATTCTCTCTCCGCGAAGAGTTACCTTACAACCGATATTCATTCCCTCTCTGATCTTGAAGTTTGCGATAGCGTTCTTTGCACGTGTGATCACAACCTTCTGACCCGAAATTGTCTCAAGATCCTTAACGGCCGACTCAAGAATCTTTGCATTATCCTTAGCCTCGCCGACACCCATGTTGATGACTATCTTGTCAACCTTGGGTACTTCCATCTTGTTCTTATATCCAAATTTTTTGATCATTGAGTCAACGATCTGATCTTTATATAAATCCTTATATCTGCTCAACCTTGGAAACCTCCTCTCCCTTAGATTTAATCAACAACTTCGCCCGTCTTCTTGTCATAACGGACCTTCTTGTCGTTTTCGAACTTAAATCCTATCCTTGTGGGTTTGCCCTTGTTTACAAACATTACGTTGGATGCATCGATATAAGCTTCTTTCTCAACAATACCACCGTTCTGGTTTGCTACTGAGGGTTTTGTGTGTCTCTTTACTATGTTGACACCCTCAACGATAACTTTTCCGTTCTTCTGATCTACTACTAAAACCTTGCCTTCGCTTCCTACATCTTTACCGGCGATAACTCTGACAGTATCGCCCTTCTTTATCTTCATCATCGATAAATACCTCCTATAATACTTCCGGAGCCAAAGAAACGATTCTCATGAACTGTTTTTCACGAAGCTCTCTTGCTACGGGTCCGAAAATACGTGTTCCTCTTGGCGTCTTATCTTCTTTGATGATAACTGCGGCATTTTCATCGAATTTTATATAGGAGCCGTCCTTACGGCGGGCACCCTTAACAGTACGTACAAC
This sequence comes from Lachnospiraceae bacterium, assembly GCA_024699595.1. The sequence goes on from JAILPG010000080.1 coordinate 25,114, forward strand.
TACGGCTCTGACAACATCGCCTTTCTTAACAACTCCGCCGGGCGTTGCATCTTTAACGGTAGCGACGATAATATCACCGATATTTGCATATCTTCTTGTGGATCCGCCCATAACCCTGATGCACAGAAGTTCTTTGGCACCGGTATTATCAGCGACCTTAAGTCTGCTTTCCTGCTGTATCATGCTATTTGTCTCCTTCTCTTATTTAGCCTTTTCAACGATCTCGACAAGTCTCCATCTCTTATCCTTTGAAAGACGTCTTGTCTCCATAACCTTTACCGTATCGCCGATATTGCATTCGTTATTCTCGTCATGAGCCTTGAGCTTATATGTGTTCTTAACGATCTTCTTGTAGATCGGATGCTTAACATGGTCCTCTACAGCTACTACGATGGTCTTGTCCATCTTATTGCTGACCACTTTACGGGTACGGGTCTTTCTTAAGTTTCTTTCCATCACTTACTCCCTCCTACGCCTCTGCCTTAGCTTTTTCGGTAATGCAGGTCTGGATCCTTGCGATATTCCTTCTTACTTCCCTGATCCTGCTGGTATTGTCAAGCTGATTGGTTGCGTTCTGGAATCTTAAATTAAAGAGTTCTTTCTTAGCTGCCACAAGATCTTCATTAAGCTCTTTAGCACTTTTTGATTTCAGTTCTTCTACATATGTATTAGTCTTCATTATGATACACCGCCTTCCAGATCTGCCTTAGAGACAATCTTACATTTAACCGGAAGCTTGTGTGTTGCCAGACGTAATGCCTCCTTGGCAACCTCCTCCGGTACGCCTGCTATCTCAAACATTACACGACCGGGCTTTACAACTGCTACCCAGTATTCAACGGCTCCTTTGCCGGATCCCATACGTGTTCCTGCAGGCTTTGCCGTAACGGGCTTGTCGGGGAATATCTTGATCCATACCTTACCGCCACGCTTGATATATCTTGTCATCGCTATTCTGGCTGCCTCTATCTGGTTTGATTTGATCCAGCAGGGCTCTGTAGCCACGATTCCGTATTCACCATATGATAATGTATTTCCTCTAAGCGCTTTTCCGGCCATACTGCCACGGAACTGTTTACGACGCTTAACTCTTTTCGGCATTAACATTTATTCCACGCTCCCTTCCTTAGACTTTGCCGGAAGTACTTCGCCCTTGTATATCCATACCTTGACTCCGAGCTTTCCGTATGTTGTATCAGCCTCTGCAAAGCCGTAATCGATGTCGGCTCTCATTGTCTGAAGAGGGATCGTTCCCTCTGAATAGGTCTCGCCTCTTGCTATATCTGCTCCGCCAAGACGTCCTGAAACGGTAGTCTTGATACCTAATGATCCGGCCTTTAAAGATCTTGAGATCGCGGACTTCATAGCCTTTCTGAAGGTTACACGGTTCTCAAGCTGCTGAGCGATATTCTCTGCAACGAGCTGTGCATCCTTATCGGGTCTTTTGATCTCCTTGATATCAACTACAAGCTTCTTGTCGGTAAGCTTCTGAAGCTCCTTCTTGGTATTTTCGATCTCCTGACCGCCCTTTCCGATGATGACACCGGGCTTTGCGGTAAATATCACTACCTTTACCCTGTCGGAAGCTCTCTCTATCTCTATCTTGGAAATGCCTGCATTAGCGAGCTTTTTCTTAAGAAATTTCCTGATATTGTAATCTTCTACCAGAAAATCCGCAAAATCCTTTTCAGCATACCATTTGGAATCCCAATCCTTAATAACACCGACTCTCAAGCCGTGAGGATTAACTTTCTGTCCCATTTTTTTCCTCCTTATTTCTCATCAAGCACGATAGTGATATGGCTCACTCTCTTCTCTATACGATAAGCCCTGCCCTGTGCTCTCGGTCTGATTCTCTTCATTGTAGGTCCTTTATTTGCGTAGCATTCTGCCACATAAAGGTTTGCAGCGTTTAAACCGTTGTTATTTTCTGCATTGGCTATTGCTGATTCCAAAAGCTTCTTGATAATGGATGAAGCGTATCTGGGATTGTATGTGAGAATACCAAGTGCGGTATTTACATCCTTTCCTCTGATGGCATCCAATACAAAACATGCCTTTGTAACAGAGACTCTGGCGAAAGATAGCTTTGCCGAGGGTCTTGTATCCTTGTTTGCATTTCTCTCTCTCTTGATCTGGGATCTATGTCCTTTTGCCATGGATGAAACCTCCTTTCAAACTATCCTTTATTTAACCTTAGACTTCTTTTCGTCCTTGCCATGACCTCTGTAGGTTCTGGTTGCAACGAATTCTCCGAGTTTATGTCCTACCATGTCCTCCGTAACGTATACCGGTACATGTTTTCTTCCGTCGTGAACGGCAAATGTATGACCAACGAATGACGGGAAAATCGTAGAACGACGTGACCATGTCTTGATTACCTGCTTGTCGCCTGCAGCATTCATAGCATCTACTTTCTTAAGTAAACTCTCGTCTGCAAACGGACCTTTTTTAAGTGATCTTGCCATTTTTTATCTTCCTCCTCTTACTTGATAACACTACCATCACGACGTCTTACGATCATCTTGTTGGACTTGTTGTTCTTCTTTCTTGTCTTAAGACCGAGTGCCGGCTTACCCCATGGAGTCGAAGGACCCGGACGTCCGATGCTCGTCCTTCCTTCACCACCGCCGTGCGGATGGTCATTCGGGTTCATAACCGAACCTCTGACTGTAGGCCTGATGCCCATATGACGCTTACGTCCTGCTTTACCGTAGTTGATAAGGTTGTGATCTCCGTTTCCGACTACTCCTATGGAAGCTCTTGCCTCTATGGGAACCATTCTCATCTCGCCTGAAGGAAGTCTTAAGGTTGCATACTTTCCTTCCTTAGCCATGAGCTGTGCGGAATTACCTGCTGAACGCACGAGCTGGCCGCCCTTTCCGGGATAAAGCTCCACATTATGTACCAGTGTACCTACGGGAACCTGTGAAAGCGGAAGGCAGTTGCCGAGTCTTACTTCTGCTGTCGGTCCGTTCATAACCTTCATTCCGTCTGTAAGGCCTTCCGGTGCCAGAATATAGGTTTTTTCTCCGTCCTGATAGCAGATGAGCGCGATATTGGCTGATCTGTTGGGATCATACTCTATTCCTATAACTGTTGCGGGAATACCGTCTTTTCTTCTCTTAAAATCAACTATTCTGTATTTCTGTCTGTTTCCGCCGCCGTGATGTCTTACTGTGATCTTACCCTGGTTGTTACGGCCGGCATTCTTCTTCTTGGATACGAGCAGTGACTTTTCCGGAGTCTTCTTGGTTATCTCGGAAAAATCAGAACCTGTCATCTGTCTCCTTGAAGGTGTATATGGGTTGTACTTTTTGATTCCCATGATTCTTTCTCCTCTTCCTAATTTTACTTGTCAGGTGTTATCTTCACCTATAATCTACTGCTTCTTACAGTCCTGAGAAGATCTCGATCTCCTTGCTGTCCTCTGTCAGCTGGACTATAGCCTTTTTCATCTTGGCAGTCTTTCCTGTTATGCGGCCTCTTCTTCTGTTCTTGCCGTCAAGATTCATGGTATTTACAGACTGAACCTTGGTTCCTTCGAACATTTTCTCTACCGCTTCCTTGATCATTGTCTTGTTGGCATCTGTATGTACAAGAAACGTGTACTTCTTATCTGCCATCCCGGACATACTCTTTTCTGTAATGACCGGCTTTAAGATCACGTCGTAATATTGAACGTTTGCCATTATGCGTACACCTCCTCGATCATTGATACCGCATCCTTAGTAGCGATCACCGTATTGTATTTCATGATGTCATATGTGTTTATTGCATTTGCCGCTGCCATGATCACGTTGGGGATGTTCCTTGTTGAAAGAACTACATTCCTGTCATCCTCTCCGAGTACAACTACAGCCTTGTCAACCTTTAAGTTGTCAAGTACGGCCTGCATCTTCTTTGTCTTGATCTCATCAAGCTTTAACTCATCAAGAACGATGAACTTGTTCTCCTGTACTCTTGAAGTAAGAGCTGACTTAAGAGCAAGTCTCTTTTCCTTTTTGTTGAGCTTGAAGGAATAGTCTCTCGGTGTGGGAGCAAATACGACTCCGCCGCCCTTCCACTGAGGAGATCTTGTCGATCCCTGTCTTGCATGACCTGTTCCCTTCTGTCTCCAGGGCTTTCTGCCGCCTCCGGATACCTCGGAACGGGTCTTTGCCTTCTGCGTTCCCTGACGCATGTTGGCAAGATGCTGTACAACAGCCATATGAACCAGATGCTCGTTTATCTTTACGCCGAACACTTCATCGCTTAATTCGATCTTGCCGACTTCTTTTCCATCCATATTAAAAACAGATACGTTTGCCATCGTTTAAGTTCTCCTTTCTCGTAAAGACTAAGCAAGAGTCTTTACAGTCTCCCTTATTGTCACCAGTGATTTCTTAGGACCCGGAACAGCACCCTTTACAAGAAGCAGATTGTTTTCGGCATCTACTCTTACAACTTCAAGGTTCTGTACAGTGACTTTCTTGCTTCCCATATGTCCGGGCATGCCCTTTCCCTTATAAACACGGCTGGGAGACGAGCAGGCTCCGTTTGAACCCTGATGACGATGGAACTTGGAACCGTGAGCCATGGGACCTCTGTGCTGGCCCAGTCTCTTGATCGTACCCTGGAAACCTTTACCTTTGGAAACAGCCGTTGCATCGATCTTATCGCCTACCTCGAAGATATCAGCCTTGATCTCCTGTGCAACTTCGAACTCGCCGGCATTCTCAAATCTGAATTCTCTTACGAATCTCTTTGAAGGTGTTCCGGCCTTGTCAAAATGTCCCTTAAGCGCCTTGTTAACGCCATGTCTGTGTATTACTTCTTTCTTTCCGGACTTATCCTTATTGATGATCTTGTCCTTTTTGTCCATAAAACCTACCTGAACCGCATCATAACCGTCATTCTCGGTGGTCTTAATCTGTGTTACGACACAGGGACCTGCCTGTAATACGGTTACCGGGATCAGTACTCCGTTGTCGGAAAAGATCTGAGTCATTCCGATCTTTGTAGCAAGTATTGCTTTCTTCATTCTGTCTTACCTCCAGTTTTTTCTACAGCGGACCGCCTAGTTGCAGCGTTCATACTAGCAGGGGTCTTACTTGTTCTTCATTCTGATATCAATATAAACACCGGCCGGCATCTCCAACCTTGATAATGAATCAACGGTCTTCTGAGTCGGTGCGATGATATCGATCAGTCTCTTATGAGTTCTCTGTTCAAACTGTTCTCTGGAATCCTTATACTTATGAACAGCCCTTAATATCGTGATAACTTCCTTTTTAGTAGGAAGGGGAACGGGACCGCTCACCTCTGATCCATTCTTCTTAACAGTTTCTATGATCTTCTTTGCGGATGAATCCACAAGAGTGTGATCATATGCCTTCAAAGTGATTCTCATAATCTGAGTTGCCATAAAAAAAGTCGCCTCCTTTTCGCACTTTTGTTTAAGTACGACAAGCGGTGACTGTACACTCTCCCGTGCGTGTCGCGATTTATTTCAGACCGCAACCTTAACACGTCGTTTCTACCTCATGTAGACTACATATACGTACAGTGACTTGTCGCCAGTTTCCTAACTTGACATTCGCTCCACGGAAAACCTGTCATTAAGCCGGGAAAAAGCTTCCCGATCCATTGACAGCAACCTCACGCTTCACAGCTATCAATGTCACAGCAAGGGATAGTATACATGAGAAAAATCCGTAATGCAAGGAAAAATATTCAAAAAACAATGTTATTTTAAAAGTTGTATGTGAAAGCAAAACCACATACTATATATAGATGATAAAACCGCTCCGTTTAAGTGTCTGTGGATATACTGCATCACTTAAAACGGAGCGGACTTATTATAAGGATATCATCAGGCTGACCTAGTCTTGTTTTGCTACCTCGTCAAATTCCTTTAACATCTCTTCAGATGGAGCCTTGGTAACAAGACTTACTATTATAATAAGAACAAAGCTTACTATAAAGCCCGGTACCAGCGAATAAAGTCCGGTAACGGTTCCTAAAGTCTGTCCTGCCATAAGAGGGATATAATCCCAGAGAATAACCAGGCCCGCACCTGATACTATTCCGGCTACGGCTCCCTGGAAATTGGTCCTTCTCCAGAAGAGTGATAACAGTACTATCGGTCCGAACGCAGCGCCAAAGCCTGCCCAGGCATCGGATACAAGGGTCATTACCGAGCTGTCGGGATCCCAGGCTATAACGAAAGCAGCTATGGCAACAGCTACGACTACTATCCTTGAAAGCTTTAAGACATCTTTTTCATTTGCATCCTTTTTGAATATGCCCTTATACAGATCCTCGGCAACAGCAGAAGCAGTAACAAGAAGCTGTGAATCCGCTGTCGACATGATAGCTGCAAGTATCGCACAGAGGAATATGCCTGCAAGGAAAGGAAGCGCATAATTCTCGGTAAACATCTTCTTGATCATTTCGATGAATACATTCTCAGTTGATACCTGACCCTCGCTTCCGAGAATAACGGGTGCAAGATAAGCTCTTCCTACTATACCTATGATGCAGGCAAAAAGGAGTGATAAGAATACCCATACTATTCCGACTACCCTTGACTTCTTAAGCTCTGTCTCATTCTTGATGGCCATGAATCTTACAAGAATATGAGGCATTCCGAAATAGCCGAGTCCCCATCCAAGTGATGAGATTATGGATACCGCAGTGATAGGCGCTCCGCCTTCCTGCATGATATTGGTAAAGGAAGCCGCATCAACTCCGGTCTGGGAAAGGATCGAGCTAAGCCCGTCCGAGCTTATGCCCATATAAGCAACTATAGGTATTACCAAAAGAGCGATGAGCATCAGTGTTCCCTGTATGAAATCGGTCGTACATACCGCAAGAAAACCGCCCATAAAGGTATATAACAGGATTACCACGGCACCAAAGGTAAGCGCTACATGATAATCAATGCCAAACATCGAATTAAAAAGCTTTCCTCCCGAAGCCAGAGCCGAAGCCGTATATACAAGGAAGAAAATTACTATTACAACAGAGGATATTCCAAGTAAAACCTGCTTATCATCATGAAACCTGTTCTTGAAATATTCGGGCAGAGTCAGTGAATTGCCTGCCTTTATCGTGTATTTACGAAGCCTTCCCGAGATAAAGAGCCAGTTAGCCACCGTTCCAAGAAACAGACCTATACCTATCCAGGCCTGCCCTGTTCCGAGAGCATATATGGATCCGGGAAGACCCATAAGCAGCCATCCGCTCATATCCGAAGCCTGTGCGGAAAGTGCTGCCACAAAACCGTTCAGATTACGTCCGCCAAGGAAATAATCCTCCGAAGAATTGTTATCCTTCATAAAAGCCGCACCTATGATGATCATCCCCGCAAGGTACACACCAAAGGCGATCAGCACCCACATTAATGTACTTCCAGTCATTTTTTCATCTCCTCCCTGACTTTAGTGCGTTAAAACAATAATCAGTGTAACAAAGCAGGGTAAAATATGCAACCGTGGTTTTCATGACATGGTATCATATGATGAAAAATGACTTTTGACCCTAACATCATGGTATACTTATCGTAAGCGGAATAAATCCGTTCACTATAGATGCATGGAGGAGCAGTATGTGGATCTCTGATGAATGGAAAGATTATGAAGTACTGGAAACATCGGACGGAGAAAAGCTCGAGCGCTTCGGCGATTACCTGCTTATAAGGCCCGATCCCCAGGTCATATGGTCGGTAAAAAAATCGGACCCGGGCTGGAAAAAGCCAAACGCGCACTATCACCGAAGCTCAAAGGGCGGCGGTGAATGGGAATTCTTTGATCTTCCGGACGTATGGACCATAAGGTATAAGGGGTTATCCTTTAATCTGAAACCATTCAGCTTCAAGCATACCGGCATTTTCCCCGAACAGGCCGTTAACTGGGACTGGTTTTCAGGACTTATAAAAAATGCCGGCCGTGAGATATCCGTATTAAACCTCTTTGCCTACACCGGAGGGGCTACGCTTTCTGCGGCTAAGGCCGGTGCAAGAGTCACCCACGTGGACGCTTCAAAGGGCATGGTGACCTGGGCAAGGGAAAATGCCGTTTCCAGCGGACTTAAAGATGCTCCGATAAGATGGCTCGTGGATGACTGCGTCAAATTCGTCGAAAGAGAAATAAGAAGGGGAAACAGATATGATGCGATAATCATGGATCCGCCTTCATACGGAAGAGGTCCTAAGGGCGAGATATGGAAGATAGAGGACTGCATATATCCCCTGATAGAGAAATGTTCACAGATCCTTTCGGACAGACCGCTGTTTTTCCTTAT
>JAILPG010000340.1 GCA_024699595.1 Lachnospiraceae bacterium
AAGCTCTTCGTCAAAGCCTCCCGCTTCGTCTATGAAAAATGTCCCGATATGATCGTTCTCATAATCAAAGCACTGCTTTTCGATTATCTCCTCTGCCCTCTCCCTTATATCATCAGGCAGCCTTGTATTATCGTAAAATGCGTACTTTCCGGTATAGAGATTTCCCACGAAGGATACATCGCACTCATATTTAGTGTCCGATAAAACTCCCTTAAAGGTATTTTTGTTAAATCCGAGCGGCAGATGCTTTATCGTATTTATGCCAAAGCCGTTGAACTTCTGTGTCATATGCCTGTCAAAGCAGCCTATGTGATTGCAGTCATAGGTTATGGTCTTTGCATACAGCGTGTTGTGCGGTGAATCATATATCCAGCTGTAATAGCTCATTCCTGTTGTCTTGCAGACCATAGATATTATGGGGATATAGTTAAAAGAAACCACGGCCTCAATTTTTTTGCTCTGGATAAGGCTTATAAGCTCGCCGGCAAGCTTCATGTCCCTGGTAAAATGTGCGCATTTTTTATTGAGCACCGTGACCTCATGCCCTGCTTCGGAAAGTGTATTCTTAAGAGCGTCCTCGCACAGACCGCCCCACATGTAAAGTAAGATCTTCATAAAGATATTTCCTCATAAATCATTGCAAGCCGTCAGACCATCTCCTCGGGCCTGAACACCTCATCAAATCTCTCTTCCGTCAAAAATCCGAGACCTACGCAGGCTTCCTTAAGCGAAATGTTTTCCTCATACGCTTTATGTGCGCATTTTGCAGCATTTTCATAGCCGATGTATGGATTGAGTGCGGTAACTAGCATCAGCGAATTGTAGAGGTTATCATGCATTTTTTCCTTATCTGCAACGATCCCCGATACGCATTTATCCGTAAAGGATATGATCGACTCGGACAGAAGCCTTACGGACTGGGTAAAATTATATGCTATCACGGGTAAAAATACGTTAAGCTCAAAATTGCCCTGTGATGCTGCAAGGGAGATCGCCGTGTCATTTCCCATTACCTGGACTGCGACCATGGTCACCTGCTCACACTGGGTGGGATTTACTTTACCCGGCATTATCGAGCTTCCGGGCTCGTTGGCAGGTATCTTTATCTCGCCTAGTCCAAGCCTTGGTCCCGATGCAAGCCATCTGATATCGTTTGCGATCTTCATCATATCGGCAGCCAGAGCCTTGACCGCTCCGTGGGCAAACACCGACTCATCCCTCGAGCTTAAGGCATGGAATTTATTTTCCGCACTCACGAAATCTTTTCCCGTGATCGCAGAAATCTTTTCGGCTACAAGCACATCAAAGCCCTTTGGCGCATTAAGCCCCGTTCCTACGGCTGTGCCTCCGAGCGCAAGCTCCTTAAGTGACTCCGTTGCCTGCTTAAGCATCTTTACATCTTTTTCAAGCGAGCTTCTCCAGCCGCTTATCTCCTGGGAAAAAGATATCGGAACGGCATCCTGTAAATGGGTCCTTCCGCTCTTTACGATTCCCTTGTTTTCCTCCTCGAGCCTCTTAAACTCAGCGATCAGGTGCTCTGCCGCCGGTATCAGCTTATCCTCTATAAGAAGGACCGATGCAACATGAAGTGCAGTCGGGAATGTATCGTTTGAAGACTGGCTCATGTTTACGTCATCGTTTGGATGTAAGAGCTTCTTACCCGCAAGCTCGTTGCCTCTCCCCGCTATGACCTCGTTAACGTTCATGTTGGACTGTGTCCCTGAGCCTGTCTGCCATACGACTAGAGGGAAATTGCCGGAAAGCTTTCCGTCCTTTATCTCGTTGCAGACCCTTATTATCAGGTCTTCTTTTTCATCCGTCATCCTGTCACGTGCAAGCTCGTTATTTGCCATGGCTGCGGCAGCCTTAAGATATGCAAAAGCGGCTATGATCTCTTCAGGCATAGTCTCTATGCCCTCTCCGATCTTAAAGTTCTCATGGCTCCTCTGCGTCTGGGCACCCCAGTATCTGTCCGCGGGAACCTTCATCTCACCCATTGAATCATGCTCAATCCTGTATTCCATAATATTCCTCCCTGTTTTATCAAAAAATCCCGGGTGGGGTTAACCGCCCGGGATATCATCTCATCTTTAGATCTCCGATCTTACCTGGTCAAGATAGGCCTGCATCTTTTTCAGGTCTTCCTCTGTCTGGTCTTTGTTATCAAGATGGGAAATCGCATCTGCTATGTTGCTCTCAAGACTCTCAAGGTGCTTCTTGGCACTGTCGAATCTCTTTTCCTCATCTTCCATTTCCTTTCTCTCAGTGATGTCGCTGATAAATACATAGTAGACATCGCCGTATTCCGGAGAATAGCTGTAATGACCGTAATCATCGACCCATCTGATCTCTCCGTCTTTTCTCTTTATACGATATACAACGTAATCAAGGCTGTTGCCCTCTTCGTCATCTATCTGTTTATCTATGGAAGCCTGGACCTCAGGGAAATCCTCAGGATATACCATTCCCTCGAAGGTGTAGCCTGTAAGCTCCTTGAGCTCATCAAGTGTATCGCAGCCATATATTTCAAGGACCTTCTTATTCGCATATATCAGTTCCCTGTCTCCCTGCTCTTTGTAAATGAAAAATCCTCCCGGGATTACATCTGCCATCTGCCATACAACAGGCATCGTGTATTTTGTCAGTGCAAATCCGTCCGAATATCTCTCTCTTCTTTCCTTACGTTCTTCCATAAGAACCTCCTTAATATATATTAAACGGATCTGATCCGTTTTCCGGTACAGATCGCAGGCTGCAAACATCTGCTCTGTCCTGTCGAAGTCTTTCTCATTATGGTCACACTATGAAGATAATACCATAAAGCGTCATATTTTTCTATAAATATAATGATATCTGTGGCAAATTCCTCATATTCT
>JAILPG010000341.1 GCA_024699595.1 Lachnospiraceae bacterium
CATCTGTCAGTCTCAAGGATCACCCAGGGAATACCCAAAAACCGCAGCAGCATCCTGTTTATCTGCTGTTTTGACAAAAGGCAGATACTGTCCACGTTGTAGAGGCAGTCATTGAACATCTCATCCCTGTTTGCAGCATTATAATAAGACGAAAACCCAAAGCCCTTATCCTTGACCGTATCGGCAGTCTTCCTGTTATCGGTAAATACAAAGGTGCTCATTACATCTTTGTCACTCAGCTCATCTTCGGATGTACAGACCAAAAGCCCCATATCTTCAAGATGCTTACTGCAGGATTTAAGATCCTCGTCTTCATTGTATTCTTCTATAAGCAAAAAAACCGTATTTAACAGCATCTTACAATTGTTGTGTATGAGACCGTCTGTCTATTTCAGTCTTTCAATAAGAGCGTACAGAGCTTCGGCACTGTTAAAATTGGCCGGTTTTATCTCGGATGCGGGGATCGATACATCATATTCTTCATCGATGACACTGATGATCTGGATTATATCAAAAGAGGTTATGATCTCGTCATCGATAAGTGTTGTGCAATTCTTGAAATCCACGTCATCCCTTATTTCTTCCAGTAATTCAATAAGCTTTTCCATTATGTTCTCCTTACTTTTCTATTCTATGATCCCCCCGCCTATCACGTTTCCTTCATCGTCATAGAAGACGGCGGACTGACCGGGTGCGGCTGCCCTCACCGGATCTTCAAAGGTGACCCTGATCTTATCCTGATCTGTCATCTCTATCTCTGCTTCCTGTTCTTTATGATGATACCTTACTTTTACTTTACAGCAAAGCTTTTCTCCGGCTTTTAATCCGGGAATGCTTAAAAAGTTCAGATCCCTGCAAAAGATCTCCTTACTGTAAAGTGCATCTTCCGAAGCGATTACTACCTCATTTTTTTCCGTATTTATTTCCTTTACGTAAGCCGGATATCCGAGCGCTATTCCCAGTCCCTTACGCTGACCGACGGTATAGTGGATGATCCCCCTGTGTCTTCCGAGGACATTTCCCTCTTCATCGACAAACATACCTTCTCCCGGAAGTTCTGTTTCAGCATTCTCTTCGATGAATCCCGCATAGTCATCATCCGGAACAAAGCAGATCTCCTGCGAATCACCCTTTTCGGCAACAGGTATTGAGGCTTTCTTTGCTATGTCCCTTACCTCTTGCTTGGTCAGTCTGCCAAGCGGCATGAGCGTCTTTGCAAGCTGCCCCTGCATAAGCCTGTACAGCATATAGGCCTGATCCTTTTGCCCGTGGACGCCCTTTCTTACCGTATATCTTCCGTTTTCAAGCTGTACCACCGATGCGTAGTGTCCTGTAGCTATAAGATCAGCTTGCATCATCTTTGCAAATTCAAGCATTTTATCCCACTTTACACTTCTGTTGCACAAAACGCATGGGTTTGGGGTAACACCGCTTATATAATCATTCACAAAAGGCCTGACCACGGTATTTTTAAACTCAGACATGCAATTCTTAACATAATACGGTATTCCCAGCGTATCGGCAACCTGTTTTGCATCATCTATCTCACAGCAGCGGCTGTCTGCTCCGTCTGAGAATACAAAGGTACGAAGGGTAAGCCCAACTACATCATATCCTGCAATCTTTAATAGATATGCCGTAACGGCACTGTCCACTCCTCCGGACATTCCTACAATAACCTTCGTCATTTGTTACGATTTCCTTATGTTTACAATATATCGATCTGCTTTGCTTATATATCGGTTTTTCCGCTTACAGGAGCAGACCGTCAGTTTTCGGCTTCTATTATGTCCATCTTATCAACTACGGACTTTCCGAGCCATTTTTTCCTGTACCAGTAAGACATGACTATAAGACCCCTGATGCACTCATCCGTGGCCGTTCCGACAAAGATCCCCGCAACACCAAATCCGAGGAGTACTCCTACGAAGTATCCAGTCGTAAGTCCAAGCCCCCAGTTACACAGTATCCCCATTATAAGCGGAAATACATATGCACCGGCAGCTTTCAGACTGCTTACAAAGGTCATGTTGAGACATCGTCCTGCCTCTACAAATATATCAACGATCATTATCATCTGGCCGATGGCGATGATATTCTCATTGGCGGTAAAGAAATGCAGGGTATACCTGCAGAAAACAGCATTCAATGAAGCTAGGGCAACCGTTATCGGCATGGAAGTCCTTAAGGTTTTGAACACCCTTCTGTATGCCTCATCCGATTTGCCGGCGCCGACAAGATGCCCCGTTATGATCTGTGTCGACATTGCACATGCATTTGAGAATATCATCGCAAAGGCGATAAGCGAATTGCAGTATGCCCTCGCATTTACGGAATCATTTCCCATCGCATTTATAAATGAAAGAAGAGTCGTCTGGTACAGATTGTAGGTAAGCTGCTCTCCTCCGGAAGGAATGCCGATCTTTATCATCTTTACAAGCAGCTTTCCCGGGAAAGGCTTAAGATATCTAAGGGAAAGCCTTCCGGTTTTTGTCATATAGAAAAATGATATTAATGTTATCACAGCAATGAACCTTGCTGCCACGGTCGATATTGCTACTCCGGCTACGCCCATCTTAAGGAAGGTAAGCGGACCATAGAGGAATAAGTAGTTACCGAAGATATTTATGATGTTGATTGCAAAGGTTACCCACATGCCGATCTTTGTGTAACCGTTGCATCTTAAAATCTGCAGCATTACATTGAACACCGCGGATATAAATCCCCCTCCACCGACTATGTAGATATAGATCATTGAGTAGGGGCGCATCTGCGGTGATACATGCAGAAAGTTCATTATCAGTGGATTTGCAAGGCAGAATACTCCGCTTAGGACAATGCCGATACATAAGTTTACCGAGACTGCAAGCGTATAGATCATGTTCATCTTATGATACAGTCTGGCTCCGAGATACTGCGCAACAACCACGCTCGTGGCTGTTGCTATGACGTTAAAGAGTATGTTCATCATAAACATGATGGTATTGGCATTCCCCACAGCTCCGACCGCATACTCGTCATAGTGACTGAGCATCAGAGTATCCACGTTATTGAGCATCGTATTTAAGAAAAGCTCAAGAAACATGGGGCCCGCAAGAAACAGAAGGGGTGTATTTTCGTCTATGATGATCGATTTTTTCTTATTCTTCATATAGTCAGGATATTTTCTGATGAGGTTATATCCCTATAACCGGCATTGCTAAACCTTTGACCCTGTCATCATCATATTATATTAGACAACCATTAAAATCAACGTATCCCCATACTGCCCTGCCCGATCATCCCTGTATTGAAATTTGATTCTTTCGGATCAACGTGGTATTATTTATGCCGTAAAAAGAAAGGGCACCAAAATGGTGTGTTGGTGAACAGATGAGATTTTGATGATGTGATTTGGTATCTGCATATGAAGTTTATGACCCCTATGGGTCTGTTTGTGCATGCCGGATCGGATCATCGTATTTTCTGTAAGACCCAGACCGTGATGGTGTGTACTGTATAGGGTCTTTATCTGTACGTATGATCTGCTTCGGTATGAAGCAGTTTTTTTGTTACAGGAGGATTTATGGCACAGATAAAAGTAAACGACCTTTCATTCATATATGACGGCACTTCAGATGCGGTATTCTCTCACGCATCCTTTAATATCGATACCGACTGGAAGCTCGGCCTGATCGGGCGAAACGGCAAAGGCAAGACAACCCTGTTAAATCTGCTTATGGGTAAATATGAGTACGAAGGCAGTATAAACGGTGATACGCATTTTGATTATTTTCCCTACAGGATGGATGAAACGGATCTGTCAAGACCCGCCTCGAAACTTATCGAAACCTGGAAACCACAGGTGGAATCCTGGCAGGTCCTTATACAGATAAACCAGATACAAATGGATCCTGAATGTCTGTACAGACCCTTTGGCACACTCAGCTTCGGTGAAAGGACGAGGGTCATGCTCGCGGTACTGTTTGCCGCAGACAACGAATTCCTGCTTATCGATGAACCTACCAATCATCTGGATGAGAATGCAAGACAGATAGTAAAAGAATATCTTTCATCAAAAAAAGGCTTCATCCTGGTATCACATGACCGTGATCTGATCGATGCAGTCTGTGATCACGTCCTGGTCCTTAACAGACAGAGCATAGAAGTACAGACAGGAAACTTCAGCTCTTGGTGGGAAAACAAGGAAAAAAACGACGCATTTGCGCGTGCTGAAAACGAAAAACATCTTAAGGAGATCGAAAAGCTCAAAACTGCTGCAGACAGGAGCAGCAGATGGGCTCAAAAAAGCGAAAACAGCAAGATCGGATTCGATCCGATAAAGGAAAATGACCGAAGCATTGCGACCCGTTCATATATCGGTGCCAAAACAAAGAAAATGCAGGCCAGGGTAAAGTCCTATGAAAACCGCATGAACCGCGAGATAGAGGAAAAGGAAGGTCTGTTAAAGGACATAGAAGAGGTAAAAGATCTGAAACTGTCTCCTCTTTGGTTTCACAAGGAAGTACTGATCGATGCATCGGATCTGTCACTGTCATATGGAGATGCAGATCATCCTCTGTTTTCAGACCTCAGATTTTCGGTAAAGCGTGGAGACAGGGCAGTGCTTGTCGGAAGCAATGGCTGCGGCAAATCAAGCATTCTGAAAATGATACTTAGGAAGGCAGGATGGACAGACGGGATAAATAATCTTAATATCTCGGGCAGGCTTGATGTGGCATCAGGACTGTCAATATCATATGTCAGTCAGGATGCATCGGATCTTTGCGGACCATTAAAGGAATACATAAGGATGCATGATCTTGAAGAAAGTCTGTTTTTTACTGTGCTTCGTCAACTTGATTTTCCAAGAGAACAGTTTGTTAAGAACATGGAGGAATTTTCCGAAGGGCAGAAGAAAAAAGTGATGATAGCGAAAAGCCTGATCACTCCGGCGCATCTGTATATCTGGGATGAACCGCTCAATTACATAGATGTATTCTCGAGAATGCAGATTGAGAAGCTTATCTGCGATCACAGACCCACAATGCTGATCATAGATCATGATGTCCGCTTCAGAAAACAGGTGGCAACGAAGGAGATCCTGGTAGGATCCCCGCATATCTGATGATATGATTCAGATAACACAAAACCTGCAGACGGAGGGATTCGCTCCGGTGCTTCGCACCTTTCACGCCGGCTTCGGCACAGATGCTCCACCGGAGCATCTTATGCGATCTTAGATCGCATGCCTCAGCGTTCGAATCCCTTTATGTGCACAAAAAAAGGATGCGCTTTGGCATCCTTTTTCTGTGCACGCAGACGGAGGGATTCGAACCCTCGTGCCCCGGAGGGCAAACGCATTTCGAGTGCGCCCCGTTATGACCACTTCGATACGTCTGCATTTCTTAAGAATATGCGGAATATTGCATTTCCTAAGGTAACCCTGCAGGTTACTTTTGAAATTATAATATAATAAGTCTGCTTATGCAAATCTGTTTAAAAAATTCCCCGTTTTCAGCACGTTCTGTAGTGCTTATTATCAACTACTGAATTATAGGCTTGTATGCATATTTTTGAAGAAATACAAGCATTACCAAAAATTATAGCCATCCGCATAAATATTTCGTATAATCATACATAAGGATCACAGATGACACGATATCAGCCACAAAAAGGAGGTATGTAAATGTCGGATATGAATAAAATCAATGATGACGAACTGGATCAGGTAAGCGGAGGCTATATCTTTAATGCAGCAGGTTTTGAGGGAGCCGCCGACACGACATGGGAGGTAATAAACAATTACACCGGAATGCCGATGGGAAGCTTTAGCCAAAGACAGGATGCGATAAATTACGCACTGAGCTTTAAATCATCTGATCCCCGCGATGTTCAGGAAATAAACCAGGCTCAGGTCCTGGCGCTAAGGGCAGGATTACCTATTCAATGATCAGAAAATCAGGAGGACATGATAATGGATGAAAAAATGAAATTAAACGACGATGAACTGGAACAGGCAAGTGGAGGGATGATCTTTGATTCACTCGGCTATGAGGGAGATCCAAACCTGCGATATGAAGTTCTGAATAATGACAACTGCAAAGTAATAGCTCGTTTTGCAAGCTACGATGAGGCTAAAAGGTGGGTTGAAACAAACTATGGAACCTATACCTACAATGCTCAGTTAGTTGACTGGGCAACCGTACAGAGGCTCAGGGCTAATCCGAACACCTATTGACCAGTCATCATATATTTCTGCGAAAAGACTCACTCCGAAGGGCATACTCAGGATGTGGGTCTTTTTCATTCATTGCAATAACCCCTTATTGATAGTATAATTATGCATCATGCAGCCGGGGAGTTAGCGGCTCCCTGTACCTGAAATCCGCTATAGCAGGGGTGATATCCTGCCGAGGGGACCGGCTTCTGTAGCTGCCCTGTATAAGTGGCGTTGATATCCGGGTCTTGCGCAATAGGAATCTGTGAACCGTGTCAGGTCAGGAATGAAGCAGCACTAAGCGGAATCTCCTATGTGCCGTGAGGGCGCCTGGATTGAGTTAACTGTAAAGGTAACGTGCAGGAAATGTTCTTCGAAGCAGGATGCATGGTTTTGAAAAAATCGCTACCAAATAAACAGCCATGAGTCTGATTTCGATCTCTTTCATAATATTCTGCTGCCTGTTGCTCATAATATATTACAGGATAGATGCAAAGCACCAGTGGAAGGTACTGCTTATATTCAGTCTGCTCTTCTATCTTTTTGCAGGCCCTTTTCGTATTATCTTTATACTTGTCTCAATAGTAAGCACCTGGTATCTGATGAAGGATCCCAAAAGATCGCATTTTATTGCCGTGATCATTATCAATCTGGGGATCCTCATATTCTTCAGATACAGCTTTCTCGCAGGAATACACGATCTGTTCATCCCTCTCGGAATATCTTTTTACACCTTCATGACCGTAGGCTATGCCCATGACTGTCTGGATAAAAAGATCACTCCCTGCGACAATCTCTTTCACTACGCTCTGTTCATTACCTATTTTCCGCAGATAACACAGGGTCCGATCGGAACTTATGAATCCATGAAGGATCAGCTGCTATCGGCGCATGAATTTGATATCGCAAACATCAAGGAGGGTGGTTACAGGATCATAAAGGGCCTGTTCAAAAAGCTCGTGATCGCAGGAAGGCTCTCATATTATGTTGATACGGTCTTCTCATCTCCCCGTATATATGGAGGCCTTACGCTTGTTATCGCGGTCTTTTTCTATGCGATGGAGCTGTACGCGGATTTCTCAGGGTATATGGATATAGCCTGCGGCATTTCAAGGATGTTAGGTATCAGTCTTACCGAGAACTTCAGACGTCCCTATTTTTCCCAGAACATCCAGGAATACTGGCGCAGATGGCATATTTCCCTAAATGAATGGTTCAAATATCATCTGATGATGCCCGCAGTCACCTCCAAATGGAACAAAAAGATCTCAAAGGTCATGTATAAGATCTTTCCCAAGGCAAAAAAGGGAAACATCAGGACCGTCTTTCCCTTGATCCTTGTATGGATCGTGACGGGGATCTGGCACGGAGCCGAAGCCGTCTACATAGGCTGGGGCGTTTACTTTGCAATCATCATGTTGCTGTCTGTATGCACGGCCTCCTATATAAAGAGATTAAAGACATTCTTGCACTGGAATGACGAAAACATTTTCATAAAGATCTTTAAGGTCTTAAGGACCTTCTTCATCGTCTGCTTCGGCGAAGTGATGTTTCGTGCAGAGACAATGAGGGATGCACTTGATATATATAAGATCATTTTTACTAAGACAAGGATCAATGCGGCATCGGTTGCGGCTTCCCTTGTTCCGTTCGGAAACGGCAACCAGGCAGCCGCCTCTGTGATCATAGTATTTCTGCTGATCCTTGGATTATTCGTTGTCGAGCTGTTACAGGAAAAAGATGCTGCCATACTTAAAAAGCACAGATATGTATACGGAGGAGCCCTTTTAGTGATCACTGCCCTGTTTGGCGTAGCCGGACAGTCATCATTTATGTATCAGGCTTTCTGATTGATTATGAAGAAAATAATAATAACCCTGTCCGTTGCATTTGTTATCATAGCGGCAGTGGTGATCTGTAAAAATGTATATTCGCCCTTCATCCCGATCCACAACAGGGGGATCGGTGACGCAGTAAGGCAGGGAGATCTCGAAGTCCTCTTTTTAGGCTCATCCACCTTCAGATGCAACATTGACATGCAGGCCTGTGATGATGCTTATGACGGAAAGGTATTTGACATATCCTACGGCGGCAACCAGTGTGTGGCTAATTCCATTCAGTACGATGAGATCAAAAAGAGAAGTACGGGAAACTGTGATCTCATGGTATTTGAGCTTGGACCCTTAATGATCACCGAGGATGTGATGCTAACGGATTCAAGAGTCATCTGGGATCTTACCTTTGAGGGCAAGAGAGCCCTTTGGGATAAGATGAAAAAAAGCGGAAATACAAACCTTCCCATGATGTATGAATACTTTGTCACCTCAGGACTTGACGATCTGCTCACTTATCCCGTGACGGAGCCCGTATATGCGACCAGATATTATAAGGGTGTAAAAACCGAAAAGACGGTATCTCCCGGAAGGGAATACCTCGAAAACGAGGAATATGACATAAGCGATGCCAAAACAGTGGACGCACAGGTCGAAGCCGTAAAGGAACTCATAGACAAGTGTAAAAGGGACGGACAGAGATATATCTTTATAGAAACACCGCCCTATAAGAGGCTGTATGAGGATCCGGTATATCAGAAATACCGTGATGAATTCATAAAGATCCTTGATGAACAGGGAGCGGACTACATTCTTGCATCGGATGTGGATTATGATAATTCGGATCCGGATAATTATGAAGATATGAACCATATGTCCTATAAGGGAAGGGTTGAATATACTGCAGAGCTTATAAAAGTGCTAAGAAAATGAGCAGTATGATCCCTGATCGGTCATCTGATGAGGAAAGAAACCAAGCCATGAACAATATGATCAATATAACCGAAATGCTCGAGAGATCGGCGGAAAAATATCCCGAAAGCATCGCCTTTCTCGATCCCGAAAGAAGCATAACCTTTAAAAAGCTCAGGGATCAGTCAAGAAAGGCTGCGACGGTATTTTTGCAGAAAACAGACGGTATTTTTGAATCTGCCGCATTTTATATGGAAAAATGCACAAACGCCATGACTGCAATGTTCGGAGCTGTTTACGCAGGGGGCTTTTACAGCTTTGTGGATGTAAGGCAACCTGCAGACCGGGCGATAAAGGTGTTCTTAACCCTAAGGCCCTCAGTGGTGATCACAGATGGAAAAAATGCGGACGGACTTAAAGAGATACAGGCTCAGGATCCGGAGATAGCAGGAATCCCGGTTTTTGACATAGACAGGCTTATTGAAGATTTAGCGGATATATCTTTGGATGAAGCGCTGTTATTATCAGTGCAAAGCCGTTTTTATGATCTGATGCCTTTGTATGTAAACTTTACAAGCGGCAGTACCGGTACTCCCAAGGGGGTTGTTGTCTCTCACCGCAGTGTCATTGATTTTATCACTGAGTTCACCTCGGTTTTTGACATAGGTCATGAGGATATACTTGCCAATCAGGCTCCCTTTGACTTTGACGTATCAGTAAAGGATATATACAGCGGTCTGATGCAGGGTGCAGAGGTCGTGCTTATACCAAGACCGTATTTTAAGGATCCGACAACACTCATGGATTATCTTGATGACAATAAGGTAACGACGCTTATCTGGGCAGTCTCTGCCATGTGCTTCGTATCGATCATGAACGGGCTTGAGTATAAGACGCCGGGGACGATCAAAAAGATCATGTTCAGCGGAGAGATAATGCCCGTAAAGCAGCTTAACAAATGGATGAAAAGCCTTCCCGATGCCATGTATGTAAATCTCTACGGGCCCACGGAGATAACATGCAACTGTACTTATCACATTCTTGACAGAGAATACGAAAAGGATGAGATCATTCCCATAGGCATCCCTTTCAGAAATGAAAAGGTCTTTCTGCTCGATGATGAAGACAGGCTGATCACCGGACCGGATACCGAAGGTGAGATCTGCGTATGCGGTACCTGCCTCGCTCTCGGCTATTACAGGGATCCCGAAAGAACAGATGCCGTATTTACACAAAATCCCTTAAATGTATCCTACGATGAGAAAATGTACAGAACGGGTGACCTCGGAAAATACGACAGTGACGGCATCCTTATATACACAACAAGGAAGGATTTCCAGATAAAACACATGGGACAGCGTATCGAGCTCGGAGAGATAGAGGCCGCTGCAATGTCTGTTGACGGAGTGGAAAGAGCCTGCTGCCTCTATGACCGGAAAAAGAAGCGTATCACCCTGATCTATTCAGGGAATGTAGATAAGGAAAACGTAACAGAAAAGCTTCATGAAAAGCTCCCTCCCTATATGATACCGGGAAAAACGGTAGGCCCGATGGAGCTGCCTCTTAACAAAAACGGCAAGATAGACAGAAAAGCTTTGGAGGAATATATCTGAATGATCGATGAAAAAACATTAAGAAAAATTGCAGCCGATTACGGAACTCCTATTTATATATTTGATGAAGATGAAGTAAGGGAAAGGGCAGTTCAGATAAAGAACATATTAGGCGAAAATACCCGCCTGTGCTATTCGATCAAGGCAAATCCCTTCCTGATACCTGCATTAATGTATGTAGTCGATATGTTTGAGGTATGCAGCCCGGGAGAGCTCTCGATCTGTAAAGAATACAAAGTGCCCGGAGAAAAGATCATATACTCAGGTGTCCGCAAGGAAACCTTTGATATAATCGACGCCATAAAATATGATGCAGCGATCCTTACTGCAGAATCCGTAAGACATTATGAACTTACAAAAGAGGCTGCAAAAAAGCTTAACAAGCCTGTAAAGATGATACTAAGGCTGTCCTCGAAGAGCCAGTTTGGGATGTCTGCTTGGGACATCGAAGAGATCATTAAGAAAAACAGGGATGACGATATCATAGAGATCGTTGGAATCCACTATTTTGCAGGCACCCAGAGAACTAAGCTCAGTCATCAGACAGATGAGCTTAAGATGCTTAAGGGCACCATTAAAGGACTGAGAGAGAAGTACGGATTGAGCCTGCCTGTCCTCGAATACGGTCCGGGACTGTCTTATCCGTATTTTGTGGATGATCCGTCAAGACCCGTTAAGGAATATTCGGATGCGGAATGCAGCACGGATAACTTGGAACCCCTGAAAATGTTACTTGATGATCTTACTGAAATAACCGGGGATCATGAACTTACCGTAGAGATGGGAAGGTTTATCGCAAGCAGCTGCGGATACTATCTTACAAAGGCAGTTGATAAGAAACGTTCTTTTGGCACCAATTGGTGCATCTTGGACGGCGGCATCAATCATGTGAATTATTACGGTCAGATGATGGGCATGAAGATCCCCGAGATAAGGATCCTTAAAAAAGAGACCGTTTCTGAAGACATCTGCACGTCCGGAAATGGTACGGATGATAAGGGTAAGTCGGATAATACAAAATGGACCCTCTGCGGATCCTTATGTACAACAAATGATGTTCTTGTAAGAGATATTGTCATGGATGAGCCATCTATCGGCGATATTCTGGTTATGTGCAACATCGGTGCTTATTCTGTGACCGAATCATTATACCTGTTCTTAAGCCATCCGATGCCGCGGGTGGTTATGAAAAAAGATGATACGTATACTCTTGTCAGAAATTTTGTCGATACCTGGGAGCTTAATTCAGCTGCCGAGATCCCGTTTATATAATTGTAAGCACAGCTTTTGGATGATATCATGAAGAAAAAGCTTATAAGGATGTAATGAATATATGAAAAAGAGATTAACCGTAATGGTCTGCCTTATGGCCGCACTGCTTGCCGGATGTGTGCCTGCAGAGACTGTCAGATCAACAGGATCAGGAGAGGTATCGGATGTGGATCCCGCAAAAAAGATATCCAAGGTCATAGGAACCTTTACAGTCGGTGAAGATATAGCAAGCGATGATATCACGGACTTTTATTATACCGTAGAGAACATCAATTATGATGCTTATTATCATAGATACCGTTTCTATACAGAGGACGGAAAGCATTTTTTCTTCCATGAAACCAGAGAGAGAAAGGATGATTACGGACCCTGCACTGAAGAGGACACAACGCTTAAGGGTACGATAGAGCTTTCTGATGAGCAGTGGGCCGGATTCTTTGATCTGGTATCGGGCGGAACGGTCAGGGCCAGAGAGGAATCCATTGAAGACGGTGATTCGGGTCCGTGGCTGTATCTGTACTGGGTAAATGACCAGTCGGATTACCAGATGTATTCCTTTGAATCCTACGGAAAAGAGGTTGCTTTTGTTGACTATTGCCTGTCACTTATTCCTGATCTGCCGGAATCTGAAGAGGAAGAGGAGGATGATGGTACAGCTGTCGTAACCGGTCCGTACGGAGAGATCTCGGTCGAGCTTATGGATAACTGGAAGGGCGAGGCAGTTTCCGTTAATCCGGTTGATGGAGACAAAGAGTGTAATGGCCTATATGGTCTGATCATTGAGCAGGATGGTGATGATTCCGGATATATAGACATTTCTTTTTATGAAAACTTCGGTGTGTGCGGAACAGGTCTTAAGGAATACAGTGAGAGGATCGCTGACGGGAAAGTAACTGTCGGTGAATATGATGATCATGTATATCCGGATTTTATCATATTTAAAGATGATAATCCTCAGATCGTTGCGACATTTCCGGGCTGTGAGACCTTTTCAGAGGAAGTCTGGGATGAAGTATTTATGATTTTGGAGTCGTTTGACTACAATGAAACAAGGGCAGAAGGCGGCATCGGACAGTACATACCGGAATCGGAGAATGACGAGATCGCTGTCATTATGAGCGCAAGGAATGTGACTCCGACAGGACTTACCGTTCATTTCGATCAATATGATAAGAAAGACGGAACAGAGCTTATATACGGAGAAGGATTTATTCTTGAAAAACTTGACGGGGATGACTGGAAAGAGGCACCTAAGATCGGAGGAGAAGCGGTATTTACCGATATAGGCTATACCATTCCTGCAGAAGGAGTATCAGATCTGGAAACTGACTGGGAATGGCTGTACGGAACGCTTTACAAGGGTACATACAGGATCACCAAAACCGTATGGGCAAAGAATAAGGATGATGACAGTCTGAAAGAATATCAGTTAAGTGCGCAGTTTGTGATCGCAGGCACAAGCGGGATAGTTGAGACATTTGAAGAAACGGATCCGGATCTTGCGGAAAAATATATTGAAAATTACGAGTTTGTGACCATGATGACTTACTACAGGATGGTTGACGGAACATGGAGAACGGATGATCATATATATGAGTACAGGCTTGAGGTTACAGGCAGACTTAACGGCTCGGATAAAAAGACTACTTATCTGTATCTGAGCAATATGCATGATATGTCATTTGAGCAGGCATGGAAGGCTTCGGGACTCAGCAGCAACCTTGAAGACTATTTCGATCCCGCCGATGCGGTACTGGTGGCTATGAAATGATGAGAAAACGGATATTTTATTTACTACTTGGAGTGATGCTTATTATGAGTATGTCAGGATGTACGACAACGAAATACAAGCTTTCTTTTGACGGATACGGACTTAAGTCAGAGAAGACCTCTTATGCGGAGGGAGAAACGGTTACCTTCACTTATGATATGATCGCAACGGATACCGATTACAGGTTCTATGCGGACAGCGAGGATGTTAAGCTTAAGCAGGAATTTGACGGAAAACACGGATATATCTTTACGTTCACCATGCCGGCACATGATGTGAAAATATCCATGGAGTCTAAAAATACAATGACTATGGATCCCGAAGCTCATAAACAAAAGCCCGATACGGCAGATCCTGACTATAAAGAAAACAATACACAGACTGAGACGTGGTACTGCCCGGAATGCGGAGCAAAAAACGAGACGAAGTACTGTGCGGAATGCGGGTTTAAGAAACCTTAAAAAGTATGGAACGGTATGATGAGATCTTAAAAAACGAACTCTACGTAAAGCATCTTGAGAAGACTTACGAATACGAGAAGGACAGGATATTCTGTCATCATGACATGTCACATTTTCTTGATGTTGCAAGGATCGGGATGCTAATAAACCTGACGGATGGGTACGGTATCAGCAAAGATATAATCTATGCGGCAGCACTTCTTCACGATGTGGGAAGAGATGTCCAGTATGAGAATGGTACTCCTCATGAGATTGCATCTGCAGAAATAGCGGAAATAATACTTAAGGACACGGATTACACAGAGGATGAAAGAAGAATGATCCTTAAGGCAGTTAAGGATCACAGGGATGAATCCGTAAAAGATGATAACAGCCTTTCGGGGCTCATATACAGAGCCGATAAGCTTTCACGTCCATGCTATTACTGCAGGGCAGAGAAAGAATGTAACCACAAAAAAGACAAAAAGAATGCCTTTCTTATTTGGTGAGAGGCATATCCCTTCTTTTACAGTCAGAATGCGAGGAAAGCCAATAAATTTGGTTCATGCTTCCGGGGAGTCCTTTAAGGATTCCCTGAGTCTTATAAAGAAGCCTGAAAGCATGGATGAGCATTCTTCCTCAAGCACGCCTGAGCTTATCTCCACCCTATGATTGAATTCATCCATATCAAGAAGGTTTATTATAGAGCCTGCGCACCCTGATTTGGGACTCATGCAGCCTATGACGCAGCGGTCTATCCGGGCCTGCACTATCGCTCCGGCACACATCTGACAGGGCTCTAAGGTCACATACATTGTACAGCCCTCAAGCCTCCAGTCCCCAAGCTTCTTGCTTGCCTTTTTTATTGCAATGAGCTCGGCATGCGACAGAGTATTCTTATCGATCTTTCTTCTGTTATAGCCCCTTGCGATCACCTTATCCTCATAGACTATCACACAGCCGATCGGGACCTCGTTTATCGCCTCAGCTTTCTTTGCCTGCTTTATGGCTTCTTTCATGTATTTTTCATCGACAGTCATTTCATCTCTCCGGTGTGATCTTACTTTGTACGGACATGCTGAATGCTCTTTAAAAATGTCCCTTTTAGTTGCATTTGTTTTTTGGGATAAGTATACTTTTCTTGTTCGGAAACCGTACGATTATCCTAACACAGGGGGCCTAAAGGTGCAAATATACGGCATTCAGAAAACCACACTTCTTGATTATCCCGGAAAGGTCGCTGCGACCATCTTCACGCCGGGCTGTAATTTCAGGTGTCCTTACTGCTATAATATGAGACTTGCAGAGTCTGATATAAATGCGGGGAATCTGGATGAAGATGAGGTCTTTGCTTTCCTCACTAAGAGAAAAGGAGTCCTTGACGGCATCTGTATCTCAGGCGGTGAACCCACCCTCCAGAAGGATCTCATTCCATTCATACAGAAGGCAAAGGGTCTCGGATATCTGATCAAGCTTGACACTAACGGAACAAATCCGGACATCATCAAAGAGCTCATTGAGAAAGGCCTCATTGATCATATCGCAATGGATATAAAGTCCTCTCTTTCAGGATATCCTGAAGTATCCGGCGTTAAGCATCCGGACACGGATGCGGTAAAGAAAAGCGTGCTCCTTCTCATGGAAAAGAGGATCCCCTTTGAATTCCGCACTACGGTTGTAAGAGAATACCATAATGCCAAAGTCTTTGATGAGATAGGAGGGCTCTTAAGGGGCGCTGATCCCTACTATCTGCAATCCTTTGAGGATTCCGAAGCTGTCACGGATCACAGCCTTTCATCCTATACAAAAGAAGAGCTGCAGGCCTTCGTCTGTCAGCTCTCTGAATATGATATCAATGCGGTCATCCGCGGACAATAGGTCCTTACTGTCCCTCCGTAAACTTTATATAGCTGTCGACCATCGTAGCTATCTTAAACGTAAGCGCATCATCAAATACCCTTACATCAAGGCCTGTAGCTTTCTGCAGCTTGTCTATCCTGTACACAAGGGTATTTCTGTGGATATACAGCTGTCTGGAGGTCTCCGATACATTTAAGCTGTTGTCGAAGAACTTATCAACGGTAGTCAGTATCTCATCATCTATGTCATCAAGCCTCACATCGCCAAGCACCTCTTTTAGAAACATCTGGCACAGATTTACGGGAAGCTGGTAGATAAGTCTTCCTATCCCGAGTGCGCTGTAGGCAACGATCTTTTTGCCGGCGTAGAATATCCTTCCGACATCAAGAGCCATTACCGCTTCCTTGTAGGATTTGGATATCCCCTTTATCTCATTCACAACTGTACCGTAGGATACCCTGGAATTGATCATCAACTCTGATCCCGTCATATCCACGAACATCTTGGCCGTATTATCTATATCCTCCGAAGTCTCATTGTCGGTAAGGGCCTTTATCACTATGATATGAGTCTCATCCACGCTTGTAACATGATCATTCTGCGAGCTCATAAGCTCCTTTATCAGCTCGTTTGCCGTATGCACCTTATCCGGAGGGATCTCGATAACATAGACTATACGCGGCATCACAGCCTCTATATGAAGCTTTTGTGCCCTGTTATATATATCCACTAACAGGAGATTATCAAGTATCAGATTCTGGTAAAAACTGTTCTTGTCTATCCTGTCCCTGTAGGCGACTATCAGATTCTGTATCTGGCATACCGTCATCTTTCCGATCAGGAAGGCATCATCCTCCGCATCCACTATAAGGATAAAGCTTAACTGGTCATCCTCGTTGATCCTGAATAAAAGTCTCCCCTTAAGCTCCTGAAACGCCGCATCGGAATTCATGAATTCAAGGAGTGCGGTTTTCTCTGTATCACCTGCATTTTCTGTCCTTGCGATGATATTCCCGAAGGCATCGGTTACGGATAATTCCGCCTTGGATATAGTCCTTATCTCATTTATGCAGTTCTGGATAATGTGGTTTGAGATCATCTGATTTTCCTCTCTTCTGGGTTTCAGCAGGCAAACGCTCTGTTAATAAAGATATTTGCCTGCTAATTCGAGTTTACCACCTGCAAAAGAAAACAGAAAGGGGTTATTGCCGGATATGGGAAAAAAGGCCCAATCTGCAAAACAGGGAGAGATGCAAGCATCTCTCCCTGTATATAAAGCCTTTTGAAACTAGTTGGTGATCGTCTGCTCTGTATCCTTGTCGAATACGTGGATCTTCTCTGTGTCGATCGCAAACTTGATGGTATCGCCCGGTCTTGCCGTTGTACGGGGATCAACCCTTGCAGTGATCGGGAACTCATCAAGATCAAAGTATAAGAATACTTCCGCACCAAGCAGCTCGTATACCTTAACTGTTGACTCGAATACGCTCTGAGGTGAGGTCTCTATGAACATTTCAGAATCATAAACATCCTCGGGACGTACACCGAAGGTAACGGTCTTTCCGTCATATCCGCCCTCGATAACCTTCTTGCTCTTTGCGGGAGGAAGGGGAATGGACTTGCCGCCAACCTTAAGGTTAGCTGTCTCGCCCTGAACCTCTACTACTGCATCAAGGAAGTTCATCTGAGGTGATCCCATGAATCCTGCAACGAACAGGTTACCGGGCTTCTCATATAAGTTCTGAGGTGTATCAACCTGCTGGATAACACCGTCCTTCATAACTACGATCCTGGTACCAAGTGTCATAGCCTCGGTCTGGTCATGTGTAACGTAGATGATCGTGGTTCCGAGTCTCTGATGAAGCTTTGCGATCTCGATACGCATCTGTACACGAAGCTTTGCATCAAGGTTTGAAAGAGGCTCGTCCATAAGGAATACCTTGGGGTTACGAACTATTGCACGACCCATGGCAACTCTCTGTCTCTGTCCACCGGAAAGAGCCTTCGGCTTACGGTCGAGAAGTGCTGTAAGATCGAGGATCTTAGCTGCTTCCTTAACCATCTTGTCTATCTCATCCTTGGGAACCTTACGAAGCTTAAGTCCGAAAGCCATGTTATCATAAACGGTCATGTGGGGATAAAGAGCGTAATTCTGGAATACCATGGCGATATCTCTGTCCTTGGGCTCCACATCATGAACAACTCTGTCATCGATCTTTAACTCACCGGATGTGATCTCCTCAAGTCCTGCTATCATACGAAGAGTAGTGGACTTACCGCATCCTGAAGGTCCTACGAAGATAATGAATTCCTGATCTGAGATCTCAAGGTTAAAATCCTTAACGGCTTCAAATCCATTGGGATATACCTTGCAGATGTTCTTTAATGACAAACTTGACATTTACAATTCCTCCTGAAATATTGAATCCGGTCCTTTTCTGACCTGTAAAAGAGTATAGCAAACGCCCCGTTTTTTTGAAATGCCACAAATCCACAAAGATTTTTTCAAAAGATATGCAGATTGCCCAACCATGAAAAAATCCCCCGGATACCCAAACCTTATCTGAATACCCGGAGGATCTGTTTAAATCTTTATTACTCTGATCTTTACTGTTTGAAATATGAATAATTCTGCTATGCCTTCATCATTCTCTCGCTGTAAAAGGTCATCTGGTTCTTTCCGTTGTTCTTGGATCTGTACAGAGCCTCATCAGCCTTCTTATACAGGGATTCAAAATCCTTTGCGTCATTTGGGACTATGGCAACGCCCATGCTTGCCGTAGGAGAATATTTGGTATATGTTCCCACCTGGAAATCCTTGAACATCCGGTCAAGCTTTTTGGCTTCCCTTACCATTGTCTCTTCATCCGGCATGTTCTTAAGCAGCACGACAAACTCATCTCCGCCAAGCCTTCCTACGATGTCGCTTGCACGAAACTGTGCTTTCAAAGCCTGACCCACCGCCTTTAATACCTCATCTCCGAAGGCATGTCCCATGGTATCGTTGATCTTTTTAAAGTTATCGATATCTATGAGGATCATCATGCTCTTATGGTCGGCACCTTCCTCTGAAAGGTATTCCTTTATCCTGTTTTCTGCCGATACCTTGTTGTAAAGATTTGTCAGAAGATCGGTTTCCGCCTTGGTCTCAAGACCCTTGTTCTTAAGCCTTACCGTTAACAGGTTCTTTAATATGATTAAGAAGAGCGCTGCTATAAAGATGATCATGACGATCATCAGCTTCTTTATGAAAGCATCCGTGTTCTTGTTCTCATCCCTTACCATGGATTCAAGATTACCCTGTGAGAGCATTACCATTACCAGACAGTTACTGCCGCTTACGGGTGCATAGATCATATATTTGGATATATTCTGTTTTTTGACCTCTACGGTTCCCGTAGTGATGACTTTGATACTGTTTATAAAGCTCTTTCTGGTCATATTTACGAATTCCAGGTTGTCTATATCGATATCATCAAAAATGAGCGAACCGGGTTCATAGTCGGCAGTGTTTAATCCGGCACTGTCCATTATGATGCCTTCATTGGTCATTAACAGATATGTCACGATCTTTGAATTCCTGGCTCCGTTTACCACATCATTTATCTTTGTAACCTTGTCTCCGGAGAATAGCAGGATGACCGAACCGTCTGAAAGATCTCCCACCGGCCTTACGATATAATGCCACAGATTACCGTCGGAATTGACGGATCTTATGGTATTGACTTTATTGTCCGTGATCTCGACAAAGGGAGCTGCTGCCGCGATATTCGGGGATCTCTTCCCGTCCTTGTCAATGACCTTTCCCTCACTGTCAACGATAAAAGCATTGTCTATGTCAAGGTATGTCACTGCACTCTGCAGAATGTCAGCGCAGGCTTTTTCATCGGAGAATCCGTTTTCGCTCAGATACTCAACGATCATTTTGGAAGTGGAATTCATTGAAGCAAATACTTCTGTATATTTCTTGGAAGAATCCTGGCATATCAGCATGTATTTGCTCAAAACGACAGATCTTGCCTTATCAAGCATCAGATCCTTATAATTGTTGGCAAGCACAAACAATACTATTATCATGATAATAGCAGGAATATAGATCTCAATTCTTGAATTGGAGGTTTTCTTTTTTTTGTTCATGCGGACCTTTTTTATGAACGGATATGATCCGTTAAGTGTGCAGGATACCGCGGATCACCGGCAGTTTCCTGCACATCCGGTACTTCTGTATCCTCTGTTACGCCAACTGTTTCAGATATCTCTTTATCGCCTGTTACGGCCTCAATATCCGGCACCTCTTCATCATCCTTGTTTACATGCCAGTCCATATCATCCACCGTATTAACGGCTTCGTCATCAGGAGCTATGTATTTGTCAAAATTCTTTACAAACATTACGGATGTTGCAAATGCTATCACTGAAAACAAAAGCATCACCGCAAATATCAGAAGCTGCGGCATCATATACAGTAAAAACAGTGTCCCGCCCCACAAAAGAATAGTCACAAGCGTTGTGGGAAAATGCCTGATGCTCATGATAAAGGAGTTTCTGTAAGTATTCTTTATGGTATTGTCAAACTTTGCAAGCACCGGAAATGAAAAGCTTATGGTAAACGCTATCATTATCGCAGCGGCAACAAGCCCTACTCTTATGATATTCATAAACGTCGGATCGGTCTGAAAGCCTATGATCTGGCCGTTTACTATCAATGCATCCAGTACTAAAAGCCCTATGACCACTAGGTCGATAAGCCACATTATCGTCGCCTGCTTGAAATTCTGCTTAAACGACTTGAAAAAACTCTTAACTATGTAGGACTCCTCATTCCTTGCCATTTTAAGTGTAACATAATACATGGCCGTAGTGGTAGCCCCTATCGTTATTACGGGAAGGCTCAGGAAAAAGAATAAAAGATTCAGTATCATAAGGTCAGCGACTCTGCTTAAAAAATTCATTACAGGAGAGTCAAGTGAAAATAACTTACCCAAAACCGTCTACCTCTTTTACTTAATACCCAGCTTCATGGGCGTGTATCTTATCCCTTCCGTCATGATCTCTTCCGAAACAGCCTCAAAGCCTTTCTTGTGATAAAAGCCGACTGCATAAGGTGAAGAATTGACAGTCATCGAACTTATTCCCTTCTGCTTCAGGTCATTTATGCACCTGTCCATCAGGGTTGACGCTATCCCTCTGTGATGATATTCCGTCTGTACGAACAGAAGGGAAATATGATTGGAATTTCTGATCCCTATTATCCCAACCATCTGTTTATCGATAAAAGCCCCGTATGCAACATACTCACCCATTAAAAACATCTTTTTCAGAATGGGATCCCTTATGAAGTTCCTGAAACTGTTTATGCCTTCCCTGCTGTATTCAGGAGCTTCATAGATCAGAAAGGTATCCCAGGCAAGCTGCATCGCATCCTCCCATTCCTGTCTTTTCAGGGAGCGGATGCATAAAGTAAGATCATCATTCATCATTTTTTCTTTGTGAATGAGAATAATCCGGAGAAGAATTTGCTGATGGAGTCCACAGCATTTTTAAAGAAATTGTTGGTCGCGCTTGAAACGATCTTTCCAAGTCCCAGATCCTCGATCTTTACGTCCTGTATCGTAAAGGTTCCGGCATCTATCTTATCCTTGTATTTTGCATAGATATCCTCGGCCTGATCGGCAAGCACGTTAAAGTCTATGCCCATTCCCTTGATCTTCATCATGAGCTCGGTGATATCCTTGATATCATCCTCGGAAAGGGTCACGTTATAATCCTTCATGCCCTGTCTGATAACTGCATCGATCTCCTCTTCGGTATTAAGATCGTTAGCCGCTATCTGTGCCTTTACATAGGATATGAGCTCTTCAGCCTCGGTATTCGAACCGACTGTAGTTGACAGCTCTCCTGTTGTTACAAGCTCGTTAAGAGCAGTGTCCATTGCTGCCTGTGTGACCGTTTCTCCAGACATATTCTCATACGCCTTGAGTGCACCGATAAGGGCTGCAGTTCCTGAGATCTGTGAAGGTCCTACGACCATGATGTCGGCATCCTCAACACCTGCTGTGATGAGCGCATTCCTGTACATATTTGTGGTACAGTAGCTGATGTTCTTGGTGGTAACCACTACTCCGTATCCCTTTGCTGCAGGTCTTACAAGCACTGAGGACAAAGCTCTTGATCCTATTACCTTCGGATCTATGTAACTGTCGAGATTTGCATGTTCATCGGCATTTGTGATATACACGACCTCATACTTTTCAAGATCAGATGCCGGTATGCCCATAAGCGAAAGCACGGTATTTAACTGATCCGGCGTAAGATCCTTTCCAAGAGCCAGATACGCTTTTTCGTAGTTTACGCCTTCCTTTTTTTTCTCTGCATTCGTCTGAGCCTGGTCTCCGGTTGCATTTGTATCGGAAACCGCATTTCCTGATACTGTCTCTGTTGACGTATTGTCAAAGGTTATGACCTCCGTTGCGAATACGGCGCTGCACATGGACAGGGTCATTGTCCCGGCCAGTATCAGACTGATAAGTTTCTTCATTTTCATTTTCGTTCCTCCTTATCCTTTCTTTTTTGTTCCCCAACATCTATATTATTGCTGTTTTTAACAGATCTCCGCACCCGAAGGCATATCCTTTTCGGGAGATACCAGTGCGAGATTTCCGTCATTATCCTCCGCACATAAGAGCATGCCCTCGGATAATACCCCCGCAAGAGTAGCGGGCTTTAGGTTTACAAGCACCATTACCTTCTTTCCGACCATCTCTTCAGGCTTGTAATATGCCTTGATGCCGGATACTATCTGCTTAACTTCACTTCCGATCTTTACCTTGGAGCATAGGAGCTTCTTTGACTTCGGCACTTCTTTGCATTCGATGATCTCTCCGACCTGGAACTGGAGCTTTGCAAAATCATCATAGGTGATCTCGGGCTTTGCGGGAATGTCGCAGACCTCTTCATCGGCTCCGGCATTGTCCAGCGATATCCCGTTCTCGGCTTCGTATTCGGCCTTCTGTTTTGCTCTTATCTCTTCCACATGAGCCATGATCTCCTTTACGTCAAGCCTTGCAAACAGGATCTCCGGCTTTTCGGTAACCTTTGTTCCGGATGCATATATCCCGTAATCGGCCAAAAGATCATAATCCCTCTTTGTCCCCCTAAGCTGCATGAGAATGCTCTCGGAAGTTTCGGGCATGAACGGCTCCAAGAGATTGGCGCCTATGCAGATCGATTCAGTAAGATTATACAACACTTCCGCCAGTCTGTCTTTATTTGCCTCGTCTCTTGCAAGCACCCAGGGCTCGGTTTCATCAATATACTTATTGCATCTCCTGAATATATTGAAGACCTCCGTGATGGCATCGGCTACCCTGAGATCAGCCATTTTTTTCTCTATCTTATCTCTGGCCCCGGTGACAACCGCCTTAAGATCAGAATCAACCTCTTCTGTCTTTCCCGTGCTCTCTACGATACCGTCAAAGTACTTGTTTGACATGGAGATAGTACGGTTTACAAGATTGCCGAGGACGTTTGCAAGGTCCGAATTATATCTTTCAACCACAAGCTCCCAGGTGATGATACCGTCATTGTCATAGGGCATCTCGTGCAGCACGAAATACCTTACGGCATCCACTCCGAACAGATCCACGAGATCATCAGCATATATGACGTTTCCGCGGGATTTGCTCATCTTTTCGCCGCCCTGTAAGAGCCATGGATGGCCAAATACCTGCTTGGGAAGCTCCTCTCCGAGAGCCATTAAGATGATCGGCCAGTAGATTGTATGGAATCTTACGATATCCTTGCCAATAAGATGCAGGTCGGCCGGCCAGAATTTCTTATACTGTTCCGTGGAATCTCCGTCGGCATCATAGCCTATACCCGTGATATAGTTGGAAAGTGCATCTATCCATACATAGACCACATGCCTGTCATCAAAGTCTACCGGGATCCCCCATTTAAATGAGGTTCTCGATACGCAAAGATCCTGAAGTCCCGGCAACAGGAAGTTATTCATCATCTCATTTTTCCTGGAAACGGGCTGGATAAACTCGGGATGACTGTTTATGTGATCGATAAGCCTTGGCGCATATTTGCTGAGCTTTAAGAAATAGGCTTCTTCACTGGCCTTTGTCACTTCCCTTCCGCAGTCAGGGCATTTTCCGTCGACAAGCTGGGATTCGGTCCAGAAGGATTCACAGGGTGTACAGTACAGTCCTTCATAGGTGCTCTTGTAAATGTCGCCCTGCTCATAGAGCTTTTTAAATATCTTCTGTACCTGCTTCTCATGATCCTCATCCGTCGTACGGATAAACCTGTCATAAGAGGTCCCCATCAGATCCCACAGTCTTTTGACCTCCGCAGATACCCTGTCCACATATTCCTTGGGCGTGATCCCTGCCTCTTCTGCCTTTAGTTCTATCTTCTGGCCATGCTCGTCAGTCCCTGTCTGGAAGAAGACATCATAGCCTTCAAGCCTCTTATATCTTGCTATGCAGTCACACAGCACCGCTTCGTAGGTATTTCCGATATGAGGCTTTCCCGACGTATAGGCGATCGCCGTTGTAACATAGTATTTTCCTTTGCTCTCCATTTCTTTCTCCTTTTTATGCTTACGTTTAACAAACGGATTTTTTCTATTCCTGATCCTCTGTATCTTCTCCGGCAGACCCTTTGATCAAAGCGTTGTAGACTTCCCTTTTGCTGATCCCCCGGTCCTTTGCCACAAGCTTCATGCTTTCTTTATTATCATAGCCCTGTTTCAGATAAATTTCCATATGGCTCTCAAGAGTCATATCTCTGTATTTGTCCTCATTTTCCTTCTTAATGCTCTCTGCATCCCTGCCGCCTATACAGATAACATACTCTCCTCTCGGTTTACTGTTCTCATAATATGAGACCGCTTCAAAGAGGGTTGTCTTAATAACTTCCTCATGGATCTTTGTAAGCTCCCTGCAAAGGCTTATCTCTCTGTCGCCGAGATGATCCTTAAGCTCCTTTAAGGTTTTTAACAGATGATGGGGAGCCTCGTAGATCACAGTGGTCCTCGTCTCATCCTTAAGCTTTTCAAGGATCTCCTCTCTTTCCTTTTTGTCGGGGGGCAGAAAGCCTTCAAACACAAAGCGTCTGGTATCAAGCCCGCAAAGAGAAAGAGCTGTGATACAGGCACAGGGGCCGGGAAGTGAGGTTACCCTTATACCCGCATTTATGCATTCCTTTACCAGTACATCACCGGGGTCGGATATAAGAGGGGTTCCCGCATCGGTTACGACTGCTATGTTTTTCCCCTCCCGCAGCTTTTCTATTATCTCAAAAGCCTTGTCATATCTGTTATATTCATGATAGCTCCACAGGGGCTTTTTTATTTCGTAATGATTAAACAGCTTTATGCTGTTTCTCGTATCCTCACAGGCTATAATATCCACATCCCTTAAGGTATCAAGAACACGCAGGGAAATATCCTCAAGATTTCCTATGGGTGTCGCGCACAGGTAAAGCGTACCCTGTTCATCAGCCATCGGCGGGTCTGTCCTTTCCGTATATTGAATATATCTCATCCGTATATTCCGACGGGTCCTTATGGATCACAAGGGGCTTTAACACCTTTAGTCTTGATCTTCCCCCTTTTACGGCCTCTATAAGGACCATGTTCGGCTCCCTGTCTGCATACGGATGTACGAGTCTCATCTGCTTGGGCTCGAGGCGGTACTTTGTCAGGGTGGAAAAGATCTCCACAAGCCTGAAAGGTCTGTGGATAAGATAAAACCTGCCCTTATCCTTCAAAAGCTTTGAACTCTCTCTTGCTATATCCTCAAAGGTGCAGCATATCTCATGCCTTGCTATGGCCTTTTCAATATTCTCACCCTTTTCGCCGTGATCTCCTATCATATAGGGAGGGTTTGTGGTTATAACATCAAAATGCCGTCCCTCAAACAGAGAAGGAGCATCATTTATATCGCCGCAGATCATGTCGATCTTATCCTCAAGGCCGTTTAGGATAACGCTTCTTTTTGCAAGATCTGTGCTCTCCTTTTGTATGTCGATCCCGGTAAAGTGCGCCCCTTCGGTCTTTGCCTCCAAAAGGATCGGTATTATCCCCGTACCTGTTCCGATATCAAGCACGGTCTCATTCTTTCCCACCCTTGCAAAATCACTTAAGAGCACGGCATCCACTCCGAAACAGAATTTGTCCGGATCCTGGATTATCCTGTAGCCGTTTCGCTGGATATCGTCTATCCGTTCATTTTCACGGCAGAGCTCTTTTATAAGGGACCCATCGGGACCGTCTTTTGATCCGGTATTTTTATCCATGGGCTCAGTCATCATCAAGCTTTGATTTTCCGTCACTTTTTTCCAGACGCTCAAGTTCCTTTAACTCGGCATCATTATTATCACCGGTCTTTTCCTTATCCTTATCCCTGTCTTTTTCCTTTTTATGGCGGGGCTTGAACCTTAGGTCACTTACCTTGTATTCCCTTATCTCCTTGTCATCCCCGTCATTTATGATAACCTTTACAAGCTGTCTTAACACGTTTACATCCGAAACCTCGGCTTTGAAGCCGTCATTTGTGGTGACCCTGTCACCTATTGAAGGAAGCTTGCTGTTAAGATACTCATAGGTATCCTCTTCGTTCTTTAAGCAGCACATAAGCCTTCCGCAGATACCTGAGATCTTTGTAGGATTTAATGACAGATTCTGCTCCTTGGCCATCTTGATGGATACGGGTGCAAAGTCCGAGAGATAGGTATGGCAGCACAACGGCCTTCCGCAGAAACCGATGCCCCCGAGTATCTTTGTCTCATCCCTTACTCCGATCTGCCTTAGCTCGATCCTTGTCTTAAATACAGAAGCCAGATCCTTTACAAGATCTCTGAAATCGATCCTTCCGTCGGCAGTAAAGTAAAAGAGCACCTTGTTGTTGTCAAAGGTATATTCCGCATTTATGAGCTTCATCTCAAGGCCGTGTTTTCTTATCTTTTCCTGACAGATCTTGTAGGCATCCTTTTCCTTTAACCTGTTTTGTGCCTCGGTATCGTCATCCTTCTGTGTGGCCTTCCTTATCACCTTTTTTAAGGGCTGTACCACCTTTTCATCCTCAACATCCGTCGGAGGCAGCACTACAGTTCCGTACTCTATTCCTCTGGCAGTCTCCACGATCACATGATCGTTTCTCTTTAATTCTATGTTGTGAGGATCAAAATAGTAGATCTTTCCGGCTGTTCTGAACCTTACGCCTATTACGTTTCGCATTTTAACTCTCCTTTATCTCAAACAGAAGAAACTCAAGAGCAAGCTCAGGATTCACATTTGCCTTGAGCATCTCTTTTGTCCTGCCGATCCTTTCGATTATCCTGTTAATGCCCTCATATGAGGAATTCTCTGCTGCTTCCCTTATGCTTTTCGCTTCCTCGGAAAAAATGAGCCCCGTCTCTTCTTTTGTCGTCATGTATAAAAGCACATCCCGATACCACATGACCATAAATTCAAAAAGCAGTGATATGGATTCCTTATACTGCGAAAGCTTTTTCACACAGTCATATAAGAAGCTGTCCTCTGCACTTTTTAAACTCTTCAACGTCCTGAGGGTTTCTTTTTTCAGTGTGTCAAACTCTTCATTTACGGCAAGATCCTCTGCTCTTCCGACATTTCCTCTTGCAAAGGAGATGCACAAATCCGCCTGGTGATCCGATATATGGATCTTTTCGGTCAGATATTTTCTGATGAGCTCATCACTTACGGGCTTTGCAGACAGCACCGTGCATCTTGAGATTATCGTCGGAAGCAGCGCCTGCATGTTGTCTGAAAGCAGTATGATCACGGCATATGACGGAGGCTCCTCGAGTGTTTTAAGCAGCGCATTCTGAGCCTGCACGTTCATCTTATCGGCCTTTGGTATTATGTATATCTTGTGGTCACTGCTGTAGGGCTTTATGAATACATCGTCTACCACCTGATCCCTTATCTCACCTACGGTAAGGACATTCTCCTTTTCTCTCGTAACCGTGATGATATCGGGTTCATTTCCGGAGAGGGCCTGTTTACAGTGATCACATGTCATACAGGGTCTGTTTCCTGCTCCCGTACACTGAAGGGCCATTGCAAAGGTATTTGCTATAAGCTTTTTTCCCATGCCCTCTTCTCCGGTTATCAGGTAAGCATGCGAGACCGTATTGTTGTCGATAGAGCCCTTAAGCTGCTTTATTATATGATCCTGTCCAACTATGTCGTTAAAACCAGCCACTGTTTACTCCTGTTTAGGTGAAGATATCCAACAATAGTCCTCTTATCTCATCCACCTTCTGCAGCACCTTGATGTTGTCCTTTTCCTCTTTTAACAGTTCCTCTGCAAGCTCATCCAGATTGGCATCTATAAGACGTATGATACCGTATACTCTGTGACGGCCCTTCCTGTCAAGGAAATTCTCTCTGGAGAACTTATGGGATCTGTTAACTATCTCATTTAAGAATTCCTTGATGAGAGTACGGTATTTTTTCATATCCTTCACATCGACATGCTTGGATATCTTCTTACCCTGCATCGTGATCTCATCAAACATGAGATTCAGCCGTTCTTTGAGGCCGTCATCGTCTATCTGGCTCATTAACATGAACCTGAAGGTGTCGTCAGTGATCTTTGTGTTTGCAGCTGTTTCCGTTCCCATGTTAACGGGAGTATTCTGATTAACCCTTATATCCATATAGATTCATCCCTTTAATGAACATATATAACCCCTGATCTCATCAATGCATGATCCAAGTTCGCTGTTTTCAAACCGCCTGTTTATGCCTGCTGCCGCCAGATTTTCTTCGGAAAAATCCTCCGTATCGGATAAGTATCTCCTGCACATCTCGGCAAACTTCCTGTTCTCAGGCTTCAGCTCCCTCTTAAGGGCTCTTGTTAACCTTATTCCGTCATCAACCTCTATATATATCGGAACGACCCTGTCGCTCCCAAAGTAATCCCTGGTGGATACATAGGAGCTTAATACTCCGATTATCAGATAGTCTTTATTATCAAGATCCATCGAGGCATCCTTTACCGTAAAATATCTCCAGATCCCGTGCATGGTATCATATGCCCTGTCTTCGATGATAAGACCTTCTCTTAAAAGCTCCCTGTACTTTTTTTCATCCACGAAATGATAGGTGACCCCGTCTGTTTCACCGTCTCTTTTTGGTCTTGTGGTATAAAGGACCACGCTCTCAAGACCAAGGGATGCATCATTTAACAGTTTTTTATAGATAGTATCCTTGCCTGTGGAACTCTTTCCCATCAGATAAAAAATCTTTCCCATATCTGCGATCAGCTTAAGTCGCTTTCCTTATCCTTATCTTCGTCCTTTTTTTCCGCATCCGGTTTATCTGCGGTATCCGTATCCTTATCTGCGTTATCCAAAGCCCCGTTATCTTCTTTCTTATCATCTGCGGGCTTATCTGTATCCTCTGTCGGGATCTTATCCGGTTCCGCTTTTTCATCCGGATCTGTATCGTCTGATTTCTTGGGCCTTCGTAAAAAGCTTGATATATTTTCCACTATGGATCCCTTTTTTTCCTTATCTTCATCCTTCTTAAAAGGATTTAAGGCGATACCGGGCTTCTTTTCCTTTTGCTCAGTGTTGATGCTCTCATCAGAAGTGACGGGCTCTGCCCTTAACTCAGTGACTGCATCGATCCTGTTTTCAGCATCGGCTCTGTTATCAGCATAGTCTTTGATTTCAGCATCTTCTCCGTTTTCAGCCATGTAGGTCTTAACCTGCTTCTGCAGCACGAAAATGGTCATGACATCGGTGATACCGCTGAATATCATGCTGATGCCGATGACTATCATCACTGCTTTTGCTATAAAGTCAGGCTCTAACATCACAAACACGCCGACCGAGATACATAAGAGCGCAAAGAGGAGCACGAATACCCAGCCCGAATAGCCTGTACGCTTTAGATCCAGCACTCTCTGAAGCTTCATCACGCCGTTTCCGAATATCAGTACCCCCATTACCATGGGAATGATGGTAACAAACATCTGGCTTCTGAAGACCATGATAAGGGCGATGAGGATCATTATCACGCCCGTTGCAAAATCATGTCTGTACAAAGTCTCCTTAAGGTCCTTTTTGAAATACAGTACCACATTGAAAATACCCATTACAAAAAGGACGGCCGCAAGCAGATAACATACCATTTCAATTGTGAACTGCGGAAAAATGACCATAAACAGACCCATGAGTATATAGGCTGCTGCAAATACATACAGCTCTCTGACCGATTTTTTCTCCAAAATGCTCTCCTTCCTTATTTCTGCTTTAACCTGTTGTTTTCATCAAGCGTCGCTCTGTATTCCTCTATCAGATGATCATATTTGCCTGTATTTATGTCTATGATCGCTCTGATTCTCTCACCGTCAAAAAGCTTTCCCCCCGTAATGAGCTTTATCACCTCGTAGTATTCCTTAAGGCTTTCATTCTCTATCCTGTTTCCGCCAAACATAACGCTGTCAGCATACCCGTCCGGAACCTCTCTCCACATATGCCCTATTCTCCAGTTATCCTCCCTGACTGCGGGAAGCTTTGATAAAAACGGGTCTCCCAAAGCATACTGGTCATTTAAGTACATATCCGAATTGTAGTAGATAGTGATGCCGGGAACCATCCTAAGGATGCCGGAGCTTATGTTCATACCCCTTAATTCCTCGATCCCGGCCTCATTCCATGCATCCCTTATGCACATATCTCCGGTCTTAAAATACGAGACAGCATTATTGAAAAGACTTGTATATCTGAAATATCCCGCTCTCTCATCGGCAATATTCGTTCCGAAATTGTTTCCGTATAAAAACTGGTTTGTTATGGGCTTTGTGGTCACGGTAAGTATCAGTGCCGTCACAATTGCAAGGATATAGTTGTTTTCATATCTTCTCTTTTTAATATCATTTACGGAGGCATTCTCTATGGTATCAAGTATCATGATCACGGACATTAAATAGATGACCGTAAAATGCCTTCCAAGCATGAAATCTCCGCCTATATAGATCACATATGCCATATAAAGGACTATTCCCAGACTTACGAACAGATACTTTGCTTCCCTTACAAAGAGAGAGAGTAAAATGGCAAAGACCGGTATCAGTATCACCGGAAGGTCACAGAATGTCGTGATCCCAAGATACTGCAGTCCCCTGAATATATACTGTGACAGTGGGATATCCGTCCCGAGCTTTACAAAAGCCGTGTTTGGCACCAAAAATCCGTAATAGAACAGGGAAAAAAGCTCCCATAAAATAAAGGGGGACAGGCTCAGGATACCTATGGGGACAGCTTTCAAAAAGCTTATCCTGTCTCTTTTTGCTATATAAACATATAAAACCGCAGGTGCCAAAAGCACTGCCGCATCCATTCTCGTCATGGCTGTAAGCGCCACTATAAGGCCCATGATGAACAGCTTTTTTGCGTCATATGCATCGGTTTTATAATACATCTTTAAAAAAAGTGCCGAAAGCATGAACAGCAGGCAGTTCTCAAGGCCGCTCGTCGTATAGCTTATAAAGCTCACCGATCCGATGAACAAAAGAAACGACAGTATTATCTGCCTTCTCGTGGTACAGAAGCAGTTGACCACCGTCGCATAGGCTATGGTGGAAAAGATCACGCAGATAAGCAGGGATACTAAAAACATGTTTCTGATAATGAAGTATCCCAGTGCTATAACAAGGGTAAAAAGGGGACATGAAGACGCAGATGCACGCTCTCCGATGTTATAGACAAATCCGTTTCCCTCCACAAGATGCTTGGCCATCACATAGGCGTGATAGGCATCATCACTCTGCCAGGCAAGCGCGGTGATGATAAGGACGAATGCCACGATGGAAACAAATCTGTATTTATTATGATCCATTGATATATAATCAGAAAACCTCTGTTTAAAGTTCATCAGGCA
The DNA here is from genome assembly GCA_024699595.1 of Lachnospiraceae bacterium. The sequence continues at coordinate 31,828 of JAILPG010000341.1, forward strand.
TGCTCCCTTTTCCACACATTTTTCTCGTTATCCTTAAGCTTAAACAGAAGCCTGAGCGCCTCGGTGACTGATTTAAGCTTAATGCTCGACTTTGAACCTACATATGTGATCGGAACCTCAACAGTATTGAGTTTTCTGCAGTAATAGCGCATTTCGGTCTGATACATATGGCCTCTTGATAAAAAGGCATCAAGATCCATATTCTCAAGAACCTTTCGCTGAAAGCCTTCAAATCCGGAAGTCATATCTTTAAGCTTCGTACCGAGGACCAGATTCGAAAGTATGGTACCTCCTGAGCTTAAGAGCCTGCGGTATAGAGGCTGGTCGGATATTCCGCCTCCTTCTATGAATCTGGAACCCCATACGCAGTCATATCCTTCGTCAAGCTTCTTTATAAACTGTGGGATCTCCTCAGGCTTATGGCTGCCGCCTCCGTCCATTTCAATGACCCGTACAGCTCCGTCGGCAAGCGCCATTTTGAATCCATGCAGATAACAGGTGATAACTCCTCTTGACTCCGCGTAAAAAATGAGCTTTATCCTGTCATGCTTTTTTTCCATATTTCTTATGATCTCTTCCGTCCTGTCCTTCGAATAGGAATCGATCACCGGATATACATACAGATTGTCATAGGGCAGAGCCATGATCCGGGACAGTACATCCTCCATGGTCTCCTCTTCATTGGCAACCGGCATTACTATGACCGTTTTATCCATCTATAACCTCCATCTATTAACCACAAATATCGTAAGCTGCGGTATACAATGAGCTGATCGCACACGTCGCAGCAGGTAATTTCTATACTATCTTATCCTTGGGAAGCCACTTCTTTAATATCTTCTGAAGTTCGCTCTCCTTAAACGGCTTTGCGATAAAATCATCCATTCCCGATGAAAGCAGTACCTCCCTTGCCTCCTCCACGGCATTGGCGGTAAATGCAATTATCGGAACATCCTTATATTCGGGATTATCATCCCTTATCACTTTTGCGGCCTCTATTCCGTCCATTTCAGGCATCATGTAATCCATGAGGACAAGATCGAATACCTTTTCGGAAGCGGCTTTTATCGCATCTTTTCCGCTCTTTACGCACAAAGGCTTGATATCATAGAGTCCGAGCAGGCTTTTTGCAATATACAGATTGACCGAATTATCGTCAACGACCAGTACCTCGGCATCCGGCGCATGAAATCCGATAGTCTTTTCGGAAGCAAGCGCAGCCTCAGCCTCCTCTTTGCTCCCTATGCCCTGGGGAATACTGATCTTAAATGTGCTGCCTTCTCCGTAAGTACTCTCTACATCTATGGTACCGCTCATCAGATTTATGAGTCTCTGGGTGATCGCAAGTCCGAGGCCGGTACCCTCTACCGCTCTTGAGCGTGTGGTATCAACCTGCGCAAAAGAGTCAAATATCTTTTCCAGATTCTCTTTTTCAATGCCTATCCCTGTATCCGAGACGCTTATAAGAAGCTTCAGCTGTTTATCATCAACCCTTGCCTGCGATACATCAATGTTGATCTCACCTTCCTTCGTAAACTTCACTGCATTGGAGATAACATTGTTGAGGATCTGCCTGATACGCGCGGTATCTCCGTAAAGGATCTGCGGTATGTCCTCTGCGATATTCAGGTTCATGATGACCGGCTTGTCCCTGAGTCCCATCTTTGTAGACATGACCGTATCGTTCATTAACTGGCGGAGGTCGTAGTTTTCCGGGATTATATCCACAATGCCCGATTCAAGCCTTGAGAAATCCAGTATGTCATTTATGATAACGAGAAGATCCTGGGCAGCGGAATGAATATGATCGGAGTATTCTTTTGCCTTTCCGGATATATCCTCCCTCGAAAGCATCTCGGACAGACCCACGACCGCATTCATGGGTGTCCTTATCTCGTGACTCATATTAGCTAAAAAATCGCTCTTATACTGGGCTGCCTGCCTGACCTTGCCTTCATGGATCTGCAGTTCCCTGATCATGTCGGCTGTATTGTCCGCAAGGGTAAATATCTCATCATTTCCGTACGGGTAATTCCTGATCGCTTCCACGGTATCGTAGGCCCTTTTGGAAGAGAATTCATTGATCTGGTCGGTAAGATGCCTCAGCCTGCTTACATAGGACCTGTTCACATATAAAAGAAGCAGCAGGGTAACCAGGCTCAGTACCAGTGCAAGTCTTATGGCAAGCTTTATCGTGCCGCTTAAGATCATGTCTTTTATATCACCTACCCTGTATTCAGTAGCTATAAGACCGATCCTCTCTCCGTCTATGACAAGAGGAGTGTAATAGCAGTAGGTGTTTCCGTATTCATTATTCCACTCATAGACTTCATCTACTCTTTCGCCCGTTGTCCAGACCTTCCATAAAAGCTTATGCTCCTGAGGATCTTCGTGAAAGGTATCACCCATGAACAGATAGCCCGGATGCTCCGGATCCTCGGTACGCTCACCGTCTATCATATATATGGTGTCATGGGTATTCTCATACGGCAGCAGGAAATAGGTATAGGGAAGATTGAAGGCTTCCCTCGATTTTTCAAAGGTCAGAAGCCAGTATTCATGCCGGTATGTGTAATAGAGCCTCACAAGATCTTTAGTCATCTCATCCGGCATTATATCGACCATAAAGGTCTTGTCGGGATATTCGGATCTGAATGCGGTAAAGAACTCATCCATTGCACCTGCATAGCTGTCAAAATCACGGGGGATCCTTATTTCGGCATAATGAGATTCATAGTACTCCTTGTATGCACGGAAATCCTTGGAATCTTCAAGTATCAGTTCACAGAGATAGTTGCCGACATTCTTTATGTTCTCCATGCACATTTTCCGGTACTGATCCACCTGCGTATAATATGTAAGGGTGGATGCCACAAGTATCGTTATGATCACGGATATCGAAGTTACCAGTATTATTTTGTTTATAAGCTTTGTCTGTTTCTTCATATGCTGGGCCTGTAAATTTTTTAAGGAAACGCCGGTATAAGCGTTTCCTGTCAGTCCGGTTTGGACAATACGCATCTTTTGACACCGCTATCATATCATAAATAAGCCCGAAACGCTATTTTAATCTCATGGGATTTCGTTCTGCAACCGCACGGATCAAAGCCTTCTTTTGAAGCTGCTTTCGTGTTATACTCTAAACAGTTTATTACGGTAAGCAGGAAAATGATCCCGTTTACCGTTTATATAAGGAGGATGGAAAACACTATGATCAGAAAGCTTACATTCTCACTGCTCTGCTTTATGCTTACGCTTTCTCTATTTGGCGTATCCTTTGTATCGGGAAGCACCCTTAACGATACGCCTAAGACCGTGAAAGCTTCTGCAGGGGCAAATAAGAATAACAAACAGAAGACCGAAAAGAAAGATACAAAGACTAAAAAGGAGCTGTCTCTTGCAGAAAGGATCTGCGGAAAATACAGTCATTACGATAAAGAATCCGAGGATTTTGAGACTCTCTCCTTTGCCTGCTTCGGTGATAATCTCTACGCATATGCAGGCAGAGCTTTCGATGAAGTAGAAGACAGCCTTACGAATTATTCCATCTGGGCAATCGAGTACATTCCTGAGGATGCAGAAGATCTAAAGAGCACCGATGCGGACAGCGTAAAAGTAAAGGCTCTGAGTTTTTCCAATATGTCTCTGCTTGGCAGATATCAGGGAGATGCCGTGGAGGGTACCATAAGGCTTACCAAAGACGGTCTGGTCCTTGAGGACTTCGGTTCCACAGGAAAAACAGAATACAAAAAGGACGACAGAGTGGAAGATGCCTTTGCATGTCTTGATAAGGAACCCTCAGCCGGATATGAAAAGCTGCAGGGATACTGGTGTATGAAGGCTGATTATGATCCGGTATATCTCTTCTTTTACGGAAGCAACATGTACATCTATCGTAAGCTTCCCGGCCTTGAGGTTACCTTCTATGGTGGAGAATACTCTGTATCGGGAAATGAACTCTCCGTTTATCTTGGCAGTATAGAAAGTGCAAGTGAACCCTTTGAAGGGAAAACGGAATTTACGATAAAAAAGGACATTCTTACGTTCTTAGATGATTGTCTGGATGGTATCGATATGTATTTTGAAGGTTATGAATTTGAACGTATCGATAAGGAAGACATTCCCGTCTATACTGCAGAGGATGTTCTCATGCCCTATCTGGATCCGGATGCAGGCCCCGAAGATCTCTTTGTGGCAGATGCCGACACA
>JAILPG010000026.1 GCA_024699595.1 Lachnospiraceae bacterium
ACTCAGAGACCGTTTATATCTCCTCATCATACGATAACGGATATAGGGATGATCGGCGGGGGCGCAAAGTTAAGACCCGGTGCCGTGTCCTATGCGCACAGAGGAGTCCTGTTTCTTGACGAGCTGCCGGAGTTTGGAAGAGCTGCTCTTGAAGCGCTTAGACAGCCTCTTGAGGACGGGGTGGTGACGATCGAGAGGAATCAGGGAAGCTATACTTATCCGGCTGATTTTATGCTTGTGGGAGCAATGAACCCTTGCCCCTGCGGGATGTATCCTGACAGGAATAAATGCACCTGTTCCAAGGCCTCAATGGACAGATATTTAAACAGACTCTCCAAGCCCCTTCTTGACCGGATAGATATCTGCCTTAATGTAAACAGGCTCGGCTTTGATGATATGTTCGGTATCGCAGGAGATGCTAACGAAAGTTCGGCGGATATACGGGAGAGAGTGGAGGCTGCAAGATTCAGACAGAAAAAGAGATTCGGACTTTCAGGTGTCCTGTTTAACTCCCAGATGAGTCCTGAAATGATCAAAAGATACTGCGGGCTTTCACAGAGGGAGGAAGCTTTTTTCAAACAGGCACTGTCGAACATGGATATATCGGCCAGATCCTGCCACAAGATACTGAAGCTTTCAAGGACCATAGCTGATATGAATGACGAGGATACGATCAAGATCAGGGCATTATCGGAGGCGATACACCTGAATTCGCACGTTGTCATGTAGAGGATGACGGACCGCCGCCGCTCCCGGGCCGGTCTGCGATCACGGTTACTATATCTATCTGACAGGAGGATGAATGGAAAGAGACATTGAATATGATTACTGGTGGGCATCGATAGAGGGCGCATTTCAGTGCCCGTTATGCTCGGTCGCGATGCAGGCCGGATCTGCAAAGAGGCTGTATGAAATGGATGCGGAAAATCTCGCATCGCTTAAGGGCATTACCAAAGAACATGCCGAATGCATTGTAAGGAAAAGAGAAAAATGGGATCTTAAGGGAGAATATGAGAAATGCATAAAGTCGGGAATACGTTTTATACCGCATTATGCAAGGGAATATCCGGTGAGACTTAGGCGGATAAGCGGTCATCCCTTTGCGATATTTGTTATCGGAAAGCTGCCTGATGACAATAAGAGAAGTGTCGCCCTTATCGGTGCAAGGAACTGCTCCGAATACGGAAGACATATGGCTTATGAGCTCGGAAGCGAGCTTGCCTTAAACGGGATAGCCGTCATAAGCGGGATGGCATACGGGATAGATTCGATATCACAGAAGGCTGCTGTCGAAGCAGACGGTTACTCCTGCGGCGTGCTTGGCTGCGGAGTGGATATCTGTTATCCCTCATCCAACCGGGAACTGTATGAAAGACTTAAGATCACCGGAGGCCTGGTCTCGGAATATCCGCCTGGGACAAGTCCCCGTCCCGCCCTGTTCCCACCGAGAAACCGCATAATAGCAGCGCTATCCGATCTTGTGGTCGTGGTGGAGGCAAGGAAGAAGTCCGGTACCGGGATCACGGTCGAAATGGCACTTGACCAGGGAAAGGATATAGCAGTGGTGCCCGGCAGAGTTACGGATCCGTTAAGCGAAGGCTGCATAGATCTATGGAAGCAGGGAGCGATCCCCGTCGGAAACGCAGAGGACATTATAGAGATCCTAAGACCTCTTTATCCGGAGGATGAGGATATATGCCAGAATGACGGCTATGGGGACAGGAACGGAAGCAGTCAGACGGCTGTTATAGATGATCCCCTGCAGAAAAAGATATATGACTTTCTTGCCTACGATCCGGTAGATACTGAGACGATCTGCGAAAGACTTGGTCTTGATATTTTCGATGCGATCGAGGCCCTGACCGTCTTAAGGATATCCGGCCACATACGCGAACTCTCAAAGGACTGTTATGTAAAGGAGTGAGCCCTCCCTGTTTTTCCCTACTTGACGAAAAATAATTTAATAGTGTATATTGTTTTGCGAATTTCCAATACCATAAAAAGTGTGTGACAACGGTTTTGGAGATCATGAAAGACGGGGATAACAGGAGGTATATTATGTCCGATAATCTGGTGATAGTGGAGTCACCTGCCAAGGTAAAGACTATAAAGAAATTTTTGGGATCAAACTACGAGGTGCTTGCAAGCAACGGTCATGTGAGGGATCTGCCTAAGAGTCAGCTCGGCTTTGACCCGGAAAACGACTATGAGCCTAAATATATTACTATAAGAGGAAAGGGAGAGCTTCTGTCCACCTTGAGAAAAGCGGTAAAGAAGGCTGATCGCATATATCTTGCGACTGACCCGGATCGTGAGGGCGAGGCTATCTCATGGCATCTTACGCAGGCGTTAAATCTTACCGGAAAGACCGTAAAAAGGATAACTTTTAATGAGATCACTAAAAACGCGGTCAAGGATTCGCTTAAGAATGCCAGAGGCATAGATATGGATCTGGTAAATGCGCAGCAGGCCAGACGTATGCTTGACAGGATGGTGGGCTACAGGATCTCGCCGCTCTTATGGGCAAAGGTTAAGAGGGGCTTGAGTGCCGGAAGAGTGCAGTCCGTGGCCTTAAGGATAATCTGTGACAGGGAGGCTGAGATAGATGCATTCATCCCCGAGGAATACTGGTCTTTGGATGCGCTTCTTTCCGTAAAGGGTGAGAAGAAACCCATTACTGCACATTATATAGGCAATGCAGAAGGCAAGGTCGATCTGAAGTCAAAGGATCAGGTTGACAGGATCAAAAAAGAGATCGGAAGATCCGGCTACAAGGTCATTGAGGTAAAAAAAGGCGAGAGAGTAAGGAAGGCTCCGCTTCCGTTTACAACCTCAACTCTTCAGCAGGAAGCAAGCAGGACTCTGAATTTCTCGACACAGAAGACAATGAGGCTTGCCCAGCAGCTGTATGAAGGAGTGGATATAAAGGGCGAAGGCACGGTCGGCATCATATCCTACCTGCGTACCGATTCGGTGAGGATATCGGACGAGGCAAGGACCATGTCCGAAGCTTACATAAAGGAAAATTACGGTGACAAATATCTCGGGGGCGCCGAGCAGAAGCCTGCAAAGTCGGGTAAGAAGGTTCAGGATGCGCATGAAGCCATCAGACCCACCGATCCGTTCAGGACTCCGGTCAAAATAAAGGAATCTCTGTCAAGAGACCAGCTCAGACTTTACACTCTTATATGGAAGAGATTCGTTGCAAGCCAGATGAGTGCGGCAATCTATGATACAACAAATGTAAAGATCGCCGCGGGTGATCACAGATTCGGGATCTCTGCATCAAAACTTAGATTCGACGGTTTTATGAGCGTATATACCGTTGAGGATGAAGGCAAAGAGGATGGCAACGTACTGTCGAAGGATCTTACCAAGGACAGTGTGTTAACCTTTGAGGAATTTGATGAAAAGCAACATTTTACCCAGCCTCCGGCACACTATACCGAGGCTTCGCTCGTAAGGGCTATGGAAGAGTTGGGTATCGGAAGACCGAGTACTTATGCTCCCACGATAACGACGCTTCTTTCAAGGCATTATGTTGCCAAGGACGGAAAGAATATCTTTGTTACCGAGCTTGGAGAGGCGGTCAACAGGATAATGGTCGATTCTTTTTCAAGCATAGTCGACAAGGAATTTACGGCCAACATGGAGATCCTGCTTGATAATGTTGAGGATGGAAGCGTTGAGTGGAAGACGATAATCTCGAATTTCTATCCGGATCTTGACGAGGCCGTAAAGGTTGCCGAGAAAGAGCTTGAACACGTGACCATAAGCTATGAGGAAACTGACGTAAAGTGCGATCTGTGCGGCAGGAACATGGTGATCAAATACGGCCCGCACGGAAAGTTCCTTGCCTGCCCGGGATTCCCGGAATGCCGCAATACCAAGCCTTATCTTGAAAAGCTTGGGATCGCCTGTCCCAAATGCGGCAAGGATATAGTTATAAAGAAGACCAAGAAAGGGCGCAGATTCTACGGGTGCGAAGATTATCCCAACTGCGATTTCATGAGCTGGCAGAAACCCACGGAGATAAAATGTGAAAAATGCGGCAGCCTCATGATAGAAAAAGGAAACAAGCTTCAGTGCATAAATGAGAACTGCGGCCATCTGATGGCAAAGCCTGCAAAAGAGGATAATGACTGACAATTAAAATTGATGAAAAAAAATGTCGTTCAACTCGCTTGCATTTTTTGTCACACTGTGATACAATTCGATCATAACAGAAAGATAAAGGGTATTTCATACTATGAGCAGCGTACAATTGCTTGATAAAACAAGGATGATCAACAAGCTCCTTCATAACAACAATTCCAGCAAGGTAGTCTTTAATGATATCTGCGATGTGTTAAAGGGGATACTTAATTCCAACGTGCTTGTGATCAGTAAAAAGGGCAAAGTACTCGGACTTGGCGTAAGATCCGATTTCATGGCGGCTGAGAAGCTGTTTAAATGCAAGGTCGGAAGCTTTGTCGAGAAGGATCTAAACGACAGATTGCTTGAGATACTTTCCACAAAGGAAAATGTCAATCTTGAAACTCTTGGCTTTGACGAGGAGATGTCGGATAAATACCAGGCTCTGATAACACCGGTGGATATTGCGGGAGAGAGACTCGGAACTTTATTTTTCTATAACCTTAATGAACGGTACGGAATTGACGATATAATATTGTGCGAGTATGGTGCCACTGTTGTAGGACTCGAGATGTTACGGGCCGTGACCGAGGAGGATACGGAGGCAAGGAGAAAGAAGCAGGGCGTCAAAGCGGCGATAAACACGCTTTCAGCTACCGAACAGGAGGCCATCTGCCTTGTCTTTGATGAGCTCGGGGGAACGGAAGGAATACTTGTTGCAAGTAAGATCGCAGACAGAGTAGGGATTACGAGATCTGTGATAGTAAATGCCCTGAGAAAATTCGAGAGTGCCGGCGTCATTGAATCCAAATCTTCCGGAATGAAGGGGACTTATATCAAGGTATTGAACCCTGCGGTATTTGAGGAAGTGGAGGCGTTAAGGAGCAGCATATCGTAAGCCGGATCGGTAATACCTATAAGTGATGCCTTTGCGATATGTGCAGAACGGATCTTTGAAACGGACGGATATTTAGCCTTAATAATATATCTTGCGAATGGATTTGTGAGTGAAGAAAACGGATTTTACCTTTTGGTCGATCCGTTTTTTTGTTTTCATCGGACAGCGTATTTTGTATCATAAAAGATCTTTTTCTACAACATTGTGTGTAATATAGTCAAAAAAGCTTGTTTTTTGGTCAAAAGTCATTATAATAGAATAGGGTGGTGAGTAAAAATGATTAATTCTGACGTTTATAACTATATCAACGTGCTTGATAAGGCGGCAGACGGGGCATGG
>JAILPG010000028.1 GCA_024699595.1 Lachnospiraceae bacterium
TTTCGAGCGAATTTGTGGAGACCACGATATATAACAGGACCGAAACAGAGTATTATGTTGATGAAAGCGTGTTTGACATAGGAGACTATGTCGTAGATCCGCAGGGTGGTGAAAAATATCCTATAAGCAAGCAGGGAACGCTTATCGGTGTATACAACATCAACAAGGGCTACGCCGATTTCAAGCAGATCACGATCCTATACCAGAATGAAGAGTATTCCATTGTGAAATCCAATGCGGAATACGGGCTCTCGGTATACGATCATATAGTGCTTGACGGTAGTACGGTCAAGGAAAACGACCTGATCTACGAGCAGTGACTGTGATCAGGCTTTAAGGTGTGATTATTAAGTATAGAGGATACAGCTATGATCAGAGACAATCTCGAAATAATAGAGGAAAGGATGGAGCTTGCATGCAGAGAGTCGGGCAGATCTTTGGATGATGTAAGGCTGATAGCTGTCTCAAAGACCAAGCCCGTTGAGCTCATTAAGGAGGCTTATGGCCTTGGGATCAGGGACTTCGGGGAAAACAGGGTTCAGGAGCTTTTGGAAAAATATGATAAGCTCCCGCAGGACATCAGATGGCACCTTATCGGACATCTGCAGACAAACAAGGTCAAATACATAATCGACAAGGTGTATATGATACACAGCGTGGATTCTTTAAAGCTTGCCGGGGAGATATCAAAGGAAGCCGTAAAAAAGAATGTTGTAATTCCTGTTCTTATAGAAGTGAATATGGGCATGGAGAAGAGCAAGTTCGGACTTGCGCCTGATGATGTGATCACGTTTCTTTATGAGGCAGGAAAACTTCCCGGCATAAAAATTTCCGGACTCATGACCGTGGCACCATATGTTGAGGATGAAAATGAAAATTCCACAATTTTTTGTAAAATGAAGCAATTATCTGTTGACATAACACAAAAAAACATTGATAATGTATCTATGGATTGTCTGTCTATGGGTATGTCCGGAGACTATTTTGTGGCAATTAAAGAGGGGGCCACTTATATCCGTGTGGGGACGTCCTTGTTTGGGGAGAGGGTTTATAAATAATTGAAAGAGGAGATCTGATATGGCATTTTTTGATAAGTTTCTGGATTCATTGCGAGTCAATGATGACGATTATGATGATGACGAGTACTTTGACGAAGAAGACGAAGCTTACGACAGTACTCCCAAAAAGTCAAACAAAAGATCTATAAGAAGCGCGACTCTTGATGACGATTATGATGATGAGATAAAGAGTCCCAAAAAGACCAGAAGCATATCATCCGGCAGGAAAGGAGCAAAAACGACGGCTAACGGTAATTCCGTTGTGGTTGTAAAACCGACAAGCGTGGATGAGTCCAGGGAGATCACGGACACACTTCTTGACAACTGTACAGTAGTCCTGAATATGGAAGGTCTTGATATGGATGTCGCCCAGAGGATCATAGATTTTGCTTCGGGATCCACTTATGCGATAGGCGGTAACCTTCAAAAGATCTCAAATCATATTTTTATAATCACACCGAAAAGCGTGGATGTGTCGGGAGATTTTCAGGAACTGCTTGGAGCCTTTGATGCGCCGACAGCGTCGGCGTTACAGAACAGATTTTAAGAATGAGCCCTTCCGCAGACGCGGAAGGGTTTTTATAGTAAATGACAAATGGAAACAGAAAGAATTGAGATAAAAGTAGATAATAAAAAGAACTATGACATTGTGATCGCCGATGATTATTCATCCTTAAAGGAAGAGCTGTTAAAGATCTTCGGTGAAGGAAAGAAGGCTTTAGTCTTTACTGACAGCAATGTAAGACCGTTATATGAAGAGACGGTAAGGGATGCACTTTCCGGAGTGTTTAAGGAGTTACAGTTCTTTTCTTATGAGGCGGGGGAGTGCTCCAAGAATCTTAAGACAGTTAATGATGCCTACGGTTTTCTTATTGATAACAGATTCGGGAGAAAAGATGTAATACTTGCCCTCGGGGGCGGTGTCGCAGGTGATATGGCAGGCTTTACCGCCGCCACCTATTTAAGAGGCATCGATTATGTACAGCTTCCGACAACCCTGTTATCCATGGTCGATTCGGGGATCGGCGGAAAGACAGGCGTAGATTATGAGTCATACAAAAACATGGTCGGAGCCTTTTATATGCCGAGACTTGTATACATAAACACAGAGACCCTTAATACTCTGCCTGACAGACAGTACTCATCAGGGATCGCGGAAGTGTTAAAGGCAGGGCTCATTAAGGATCCGGGCTTTTATGAGTGGATGATCAATTCATTTAATGAAATAGGTGATAAGGAACCTTCATATATTTCAGAGATGATATTTAGGAGTCTATGTATCAAGAAAGCGGTGGTTGAAAAGGATCCGTTTGAACACGGAGACAGGGCTCTGTTAAATTTCGGACATACGCTCGGACATGCTATCGAAAAGTTCTATGATTTTAAATACATGCATGGGGAATGTGTCGCTCTCGGCTCTGTATGCGCTGCTTTTATTTCCTATAAGAGAGGACTGATCTCAGCTGAAGAGTATTACGAGATAAGAGACATGTTTGTGCCGTTTGGGCTCCCGATCTCCATTACCGGAGCGGATGCCGATGTTATCGTATCCTATACGGCTTCGGACAAGAAGAATGACACGGATCATCTTAAATTCATACTGTTAAAGAAGATCGGCAGGGCCTATATTGACATTACGGTGACGGAAGAAGAGATGAAGGCTGCCGTTAATGAACTGATATTTACGGAAGGGGAATGAGCCTGATGGACAGGAAGAAAACGGGATTTTTTTTGATCGATATAGTGCTTGCAGCGTTACTCATAGTCATCGACCAGCTCACAAAAAAATACGCGGTCATGTATCTTAAGGATAATGAGCCTGTAAACATAATAAAGGATGTACTGCAGCTTTACTATCTGCCCGGAGGAAATAAAGGCGCCGCCTTTGGCATATTGCAGGGGCAGAGGGTATTTTTCCTCCTGATCACGGTGATCGTGGTAGCTGCCATCCTGTTTTTCCTTATCAGGATACCTCCTGTTTCGAAATACAGGTTTTTAAGGGTGCTGCTTGTCTTTGTGGCTGCAGGCGGTCTCGGAAACATGATAGACAGGATGAGCCTCAATTATGTCATTGATTTCATCTATATAAAGATCATCAATTTCCCCATATTCAACGTTGCCGATATGTATGTATCCTGCTCGATAGTCCTGCTTGCGGCATACATCCTCTTTAAGCTCTCGGAGAATGATCTTAAGGAGCTTTCGGGGTATCTGAAGATTAACGGAGAGAAAAAGTGAAGGAATACCATTTCAGGGCAGACCAGGATATGGGTATGCAGAGGATCGATAAGTGCCTCTCGCAGTATTTCGAAGATCTGTCAAGATCCTATATCCAGAAGCTTATAAAGGATGGTCTGGTGCTTGTAAACGGAAAGAACATTAAGCCCGGGACCATAGTAAAGGAAGGCGATGAGATATTTCTTTCCGTCATGGATTCACTGACACCCGACATTCCAGCAGAGGATATAAAGCTTGATATCCTGTATGAAGACAGTGATGTCATAGTGGTCAACAAACCAAAGGGCATGGTCGTACATCCGGCACCCGGTCATTATACGGGAACACTTGTAAATGCACTGATGTATCATTGCAGTGATCTCTCCGGCATAAACGGCGTGCTGCGTCCCGGAATAGTGCACAGGATCGACAAAGACACTACGGGTGCGATTATAGCCTGCAAAAACGACAGGGCACATGAAGCGATCGCAAAACAATTGAAAGCCCACAGCATTGATAGAGAATATGCGGCGATAGTGATCGGAAACATTAAGGAAGATACCGGAACAATAGACGCCCCCATCAGCAGGGATAAAAAAGACAGGAAACGCATGGCCGTAAATTATGAAAACGGCAGGAATGCGGTGACACATTTTGAAGTCATACAGAGATTCGGAGATTATACCTATATAAGGTGCAGGCTTGAAACCGGCAGGACTCACCAGATCAGGGTTCATATGGCGCATATAAAACATCCGGTCTTGGGAGATGCGGTATATTCGGATCACAGATCGCCATTTAAGCTTGAAGGACAGACCCTTCATGCAAGGACACTCGGTTTTGACCATCCCTCTACATGTGAAAGGATAATCACACAGGCTCCGCTTCCGGGATATTTTGAACATCTGCTTGAGATAATGGGATCATAAGGGAAAAATCTGTTGACGAACACTGATTATGTGCTATAATAGTGGTCGGCGTTATGATGCCAAATAATCCTTCAGTGTTTTTGCACGGATGGAAGCTGAAGGGAGGGAAATCGGATGTCAAATGTTATTGTTAAGGAAAATGAATCTTTAGACAGTGCTTTACGCAGATTCAAGAGAAACTGTGCAAAGGCAGGTATCCAGCAGGAGATCCGCAAAAGAGAGCACTATGAAAAGCCTAGCGTTAAGCGCAAGAAGAAGTCCGAAGCAGCCAGAAAACGCAAATACAACAATTAGTTTAATCAGGCAGGGAATGACAGATCATTCCCTGTTTTTTTTATCTCTTGTTTTTTTCTGACTGTGTGTTACAATACTACATATTGTGTTTTTTGAAACGATCAGTAAATAGATGTTGATTTTTGCGGTTATCATTATCCTTGCAGCTCTTGCAGGAATATATATATATAAAGAGAGCACATCACTTTCGGTCACTGACTATACCTACACCTTTGACAGGCTGAAGGCTGATGAGTTTAATTTTGTGATGTTATCCGATCTTCACGGGATGGATTACGGTCAGGACAACAGGAGATTGTTAGAGCTTATAGACCGGATCTCTCCTGATGCGGTGCTTCTTGCAGGCGACATGATAACAACCGGCCATTTCTGCAGATATAACAGCGACGAGTACAGGACCACACTGTCGCTTATAAAGGAACTGTCCACAAGATATCCTGTTTATTACGGGATAGGCAATCATGAAGAAAAGCTCAGAAGATATGTATCTGACGGATGTGATAAATGGGACGGATATACAAAAGATCTTTCCGGATACGGAATTCACATCCTGCAGAATGAAACGGTATGCCTTGATAAGGAAGGCATCGTGATATACGGACTGGATCTTGATCATAAGTATTACAGAAGGTTTAGGGATCTGCCTGTGCCTGACGGATATCTTGAGGGCATATTCGGAGAACCCGACAGGGATAAGGTATCAATACTTATCGCACATTTTCCCGATCAGTTTGAGGCCTATGCAAAATGGGGGGCTGATCTCGTATTATCGGGACATGTGCACGGAGGGGTTATAAGACTGCCTTTTTTCGGAGGAGTCGTGTCTCCGCAGCTTAAGCTTTTTCCCAAATATGACAGCGGGGAGTTTAAGCTTAACAGATCGACGATGATATTAACAAGGGGAGCGGGCACGCATACCATCCCCATCAGGATAAACAACAGACCTGAAATAGTGCATGTAAAGTTAAAAAAAGGATGAGGGATAATCATGAACAGTATCAGTGTTAAGCTTGAGGCATTTGAAGGGCCTTTGGATCTTCTGCTGCATCTGATAGAAAAAAATGAGGTGGATATCTACGATATCCCGATAGCGATGATAACCGAACAGTATCTTGATTATATCAAGAAGATGCAGACTGAGGATATGAACATCATGAGCGAGTTCTTAGTTACGGCTGCAACTCTTCTTGATATCAAATGCAGGATGTTGCTGCCCAAGGAAGTGAATGAAGACGGAGAGGAAGAGGATCCGAGAGCAGAGCTTGTGGCGCAGCTTATAGAATACAAGCTCTATAAATATCTGTCGTTTGAGCTTAGAGATTGCAGGGTCGATGCTGTAAAAACACTGTTTGGGAGGCCTTCGATGCCAAAAGAGATCGAGGAATACGAGCAGCCTGTAGATTATGAGGCTTTAGTCGGCGACATGGATCTTTCAAAGCTCAACCAGATATTCAAGGCCATGATGAAAAAGCAGACTGACAAGATAGATCCTATCCGTTCGGGATTTGGAAAGATAGAAAAGGATGAGGTCAGCATTGAGGAAAAGACCGAATACATAGAGAACTATATAAGGGAACATAAGAGGTTTTCTTTCAGAGAGCTTTTGGAAAAACAGACTTCAAGAATGAATCTGGTGGTAACCTTTTTAGTGATCTTGGAGCTGATGAAGACAGGAGAGATCGTTATAGCACAGAACAGCCTTTTTGATGATATAATGATCACCTCAAATATAGCAGCCTGATAGGGGAAACGCTCAGACCCCGCATATGGCGCTACAGGAGAAGAACGTGAAAAAAGAGGATGAGATAATAGAGGATGGGGTAAATGAAGGCTCCATGGTAAAGGATCCCGAGGCAGTCATCGAAGCCGTGCTGTTTTCGGTAGGAAATTCTGTTTCCTGCAAAAGACTTTCGGAAGTGCTTGGTACGGACATGGAGACTACGGCTTCTCTTGTGAGAAAGCTAAAGGCAGAATATGACGGTGACAAAAACCGCGGCATTACCATTATGGAGCTTGAGGACAGCTTTCAGATGTGCTCTAAGGTCAGCATGTACGAGCATCTTATAAAGATCGCCAAAGCTCCGAAAAAGTTCGAGCTTTCGGAATCCGCACTTGAAGTGTTGTCGATAGTAGCCTACAAACAGCCTGTAACAAGGATAGAGATCGAAAAAATCAGAGGCGTCAGCTCCGATCATGCAGTGAACAAACTGATCGAATACGGACTGGTACAGGAACTCGGAAGGCTGAATGCCCCGGGAAGACCGTTACTGTTCGGGACCACGGAGGAGTTCCTTCGAAGCTTCGGAGTGACGAGCATTGATGAACTTCCGTCGGCTGCTCCCGAAAGGGTGGAGGAATTCAAAAAAGAGGCAGAGGAGGAAATGTCGGTACAGCTTCCGATATAAGAAGACGCCCCTCTGATAAGGTAAAAGAGCGGGCAGAACTGCGATGCGGCAGTACTGTCTGTTTTTTTGTCTTTTTTTAAAAAGAATATCTGTTATTTATTTTTGAACTGTGATATAATCTTTTGCGATATCGTAAACGATCAAATTCGTTCAGGGTTTTTCTGTTATCGTTTTATTTCTTTATACAATTAAAAACGGAGGGCTTTAAACAAAATGAGTAACACTTCCAACGCGGGTACGAGAATCAGTTCGTTGCTCGATGAAAACAGTTTTGTTGAGATCGGCGCATTGGTAAGAGCCAGGGCTACCGATTTTAACTTAAACCCCAAAGCGGCCGATTCAGACGGCGTTATCACAGGTTACGGCCTGATCAATGACAGGGTTGTATATGTATACAGCCAGGATCCGTCAGTTCTTGCAGGCTCTGTGGGTGAGATGCATGCCAAGAAGATCTTAAGGCTTTATGATCTTGCGATGAAGGCCGGAGCTCCTGTTATAGGACTTATTGATTCGGCAGGATTAAGGCTTCAGGAGGGAGCGGATGCACTTGACGCTTTCGGAAAGATATACAAAGCCATGTCTGATGCATCGGGAGTTATTCCGCAGATCACAGCCGTATTTGGTGAATGCGGCGGAGGACTTGCAGTTCTTTCAGCTATGTCCGATATCATGGTCATGGAAAAGGGTGCAAAGGTTTTTGTCAATTCACCGAATGCTCTTTCAGGCAATTATGAGGCAAAGAAGGATACGGCTTCAAGCGATTTCGTAAGCTCTGAGACCGGGATCTGTGATCTTGTGTGTGATGAAGCCTCCATTTATGATGCTTTGAGGAAGGTTGTCGGACTGCTTCCCGATAATAATGAAGATTCCGCATCTTACGATGAATGCGACGATGATCTTAACCGTGAGACCGATGACTTTGCGGATTGTATAACGGATGCTTCCGTAGCACTGGCAAGGATAGCTGATGATCAGGATTTCACCGAGCTTAAGGCAGGATATGCAAGACAGATGGTTACCGGACTGCTTAAGCTTAACGGACTTACAGTCGGCGCAGTTGCAAACAGAACGGCTGTTTTTTCTGATGACGGAAAAGAAAGCGAAAAGTTTGATCCCGCCATTACCGCAGAAGGTGCTGAAAAAGCTGCCGATTTCGTAGAGTTCTGTGATGCTTTCAATATTCCGGTATTAACGCTTGTGAATGCTTCGGGATTTGAAGCCACAACGGAATCCGAAAAGAAGATGGCAAAGGCTGTTGCAAAGCTTACATATTCATTTGCAAACGCTACGGTTCCGAAGGTTAATCTCATTACGGGCAAGGCTTTCGGTAGCGCTTATGTTGCAATGAATTCAAGCGGACTTGGCGCAGATCTTACGCTGGCTTTAAAGGGAGCTTCCGTTGGAATGATGGATGCGTCTCTTGCCGCAAAGATCATGTATGCATCAGAGGATGCATCTGTTCAGAAGGAAAAAGCATCCGAATATGACAAGCTTCAGAACAGCGTGGATTCAGCAGCAGCAAGAGGTTATGTCGATCAGATAATCGACGGAGCCGATGCAAGGAAATATCTTATAGCTGCTTTTGAAATGCTTTATTCAAAAAGAGAGGATCGTCCATATAAAAAGCATGGCACAGTTTAGGAAGGGTATGGTGAACGTAATATGAAAAAAATAAGCTTGATATTATGTTTTATGGTCTGCCTTTTCGGACTGTCGGCCTGCAACGCTGAAACACCGGTCGATTCCGATACCGCTTTAAGACTTGAGAGCATGTCCGAGGCAATAATAGAAGGTGCTTTCGCTCCGCTTACTGCCGAGCAGTCAAATGCGCTTGTTGCCATGGGCCCCGAGTATCTTGAGTATGTTTACGAGCAGTCCATGGGCATGGCCGTTAACGGAAATGGCATGATCACCGGATATGATTCGTGGAACAAGGCCATAAGCGAGATCGGTGCTTTTAAGGAGATCACCGGGTATGACGTAAAATATAATTCCAAAGGAAACGGAATAATCGTCATTTCTCATGTGGTATGTGAGAATGGTACCGGTCAGGTTGAGACGATCTTTAAGGATGATCTTAATAACACGGTTGAAAGCCTTGCTTTCAATATCAACTATACATTCGGTGAAAAGATGGGAAGAGCGGGACTTAATACCCTGCTTGGAATGGGAACGGTATTTGCAGTCCTTATCCTTATTTCTCTTATCATTTCATTGTTTAACTATATCCCGCGCATTCAGAAGATATTTGCAAAGGATGACGAGGATAATGTTTCCGTGCCTGAAAAGATCGCAGAAGCGGAAGCGGCAGATGAAGAAGATCTGTCTGATGATCTTGAACTGGTGGCTGTCATTACAGCAGCTATCCATGCTTATGAGGGATCATCAAGGACATCGTCTTCAGGTGATGGATTTGTTGTAAGAAGTATTCGCAGAAAAAGATAATTAAAGTATCAGGAGGATTGATGATGAAAAACTATACAATTACCGTTAATGGCAACGTATATGATGTAACAGTGGAGGAGGGAAGTGCTCAGGCATCCGAGACCAAAGCTGCTCCGAAGGCAGCTCCGAAAGCTGCACCCGCTGCACCTAAGAAGAGTGCATCCCAGGGCGCAGGCTCCGTAAAGATCGAGGCAGGAGCTGCAGGAAAGGTATTCAAGATAGAAGCCGGCGTTGGTCAGGCTGTAAAGAAGGGTGATGCGGTTGTTATCCTGGAAGCAATGAAGATGGAGATACCCGTTGTAGCTCCCGCAGACGGAACAGTTGCAAGTGTTGATGTCTCTGTTGGAGATACTGTTGAAGCAGGAGCATTGTTAGCTACGCTCAATTGATCATTAGACAGATAAGAAACTGGAGGTCATAAAATGCAATATGTAGTTGAGACATTGGGAAATCTCATACATCAGACAGCCTTTTTCGGTCTGACAGGCGGTAATATCATAATGATCGCCGTAGCGTGTTTTTTCCTGTATTTGGCTATTGCCAAAGAATATGAGCCCTTGCTTCTTCTGCCCATTTCCTTTGGTATGCTGTTAGTTAACATATATCCGGATATCATGCTGTCCATAGAGGAATCAACAAACGGCGTGGGCGGACTTCTCCATTACTTTTACCTGATGGATGAATGGGCCATACTTCCTTCGCTTATCTTTATGGGTGTCGGTGCCATGACGGATTTCGGTCCGCTTATTGCAAATCCGAAGAGCTTTCTTTTGGGAGCTTCAGCACAGTTTGGTATCTTCGCGGCTTATTTCGGAGCCATAGCACTTGGCTTTAATGACAAGGCAGCTGCTGCGATCTCTATAATCGGAGGAGCTGACGGTCCTACATCGATCTTCCTTGCAGGAAAGCTCGGACAGACGGCTCTGCTTGGCCCCATTGCGGTTGCTGCATATTCCTATATGTCGCTTGTGCCGATCATTCAGCCGCCCATTATGAAGCTTCTTACAACGGAAAAAGAGAGAAAGATCAAGATGGAACAGTTAAGGCCTGTTTCCAAGCTTGAAAAAATACTCTTCCCGATAATCGTAACCATCGTTGTATGCCTTATCCTTCCGACAACAGCACCTTTAGTAGGTATGCTGATGCTCGGTAATCTCTTCAGGGAGTCAGGAGTGGTAAGACAGCTTACCGAAACAGCAAGCAATGCCCTTATGTATATAGTTGTTATCATACTGGGTACATCAGTAGGTGCTACGACAAGTGCAGAGGCATTCTTAAATACCGATACATTAAAGATCGTTGTTCTGGGTCTGATAGCTTTTGCCTTCGGAACCGCCGCCGGCGTCCTGTTCGGAAAGCTTATGTGTATCTTTACTCATGGCAAGGTCAATCCGCTGATCGGCTCCGCAGGTGTTTCGGCCGTACCCATGGCTGCGAGGGTTTCGCAGAAGGTCGGTGCAGAGGCTGATCCCACCAATTTCCTGTTAATGCATGCAATGGGACCCAATGTTGCCGGAGTTATAGGTACTGCGGTCGCAGCCGGAACCTTTATGGCAATATTCGGAGTATTTTGATAAATAAAGGAGAGATAAAATGTCTGAAATCGAAAAAAAACCCATAAAAATAACCGAAACCATTCTTCGTGATGCTCATCAGTCACTGATAGCTACGAGAATGCCAACCGAGGTTATGCTTCCCATACTTGATAAGCTTGACAGGGTCGGCTATCATTCGCTTGAAATGTGGGGCGGTGCAACCTTTGATGCTTCACTCAGATTCTTAAAGGAGGATCCCTGGGACCGTCTGAGAAAGATCAGGGATGGCGCAAAAAAGACGAAGCTTCAGATGCTGTTCAGAGGACAGAATATTCTTGGATACCGTCCGTATGCCGATGACGTTGTATATGCTTTTGTAGAAAAATCTATCGCAAACGGTATCGACATAATCCGTATCTTTGACTGCCTGAATGATATCAGAAACCTTCAGGCTGCCGTAGATGCGACCAACAAGATCAAGAAGCAGGAAGGAAGGGGAGAATCCCAGATAGCTCTTTCCTATACTCTCGGTGATGCCTATACGCTTGAGTACTGGGCAGACATAGCAAAAAAGATCGAGGAGATGGGAGCCGATTCCATCTGTATCAAGGATATGGCAGGCCTTTTAGTACCGTACAAGGCTGCAGAGCTTGTAAAGACCCTTAAGGAAAATACAAAGCTTCCTATCCAGCTCCATACGCATTATACCTCCGGTGTTGCATCAATGACACTTCTTAAGGCTGTTGAAGCCGGAGTAGATGTTATCGATACGGCAATGTCACCTCTTGCACTTGGTACCTCACAGCCCGCAACAGAGGTTATGGTAGAGACCTTCAGAGGAACACCTTATGATACGGGCTTTGATCAGAAGCTTCTTGCTGAGATCGCAGATTACTTCAGGCCTTACAGAGAGCAGTGTCTTGAAAATGGACTCTTAAGTCCCAAGGTACTTGGTGTTAACATCAAGACTCTGTTATACCAGGTTCCCGGAGGAATGCTTTCAAACATGGTATCCCAGCTTAAGGAACAGAATGCAGAGGATAAGTATAATGAAGTGCTCGAGGAGATCCCTCGTGTACGTAAGGACTGTGGTGAGCCTCCTCTGGTTACACCTTCGTCACAGATCGTCGGAACTCAGGCCGTTCTTAATGTGCTTATGGGCGAGAGATATAAGATGGCAACCGGTGAGTTCAAGGATCTTCTGCGCGGAAAGTACGGCCAGACCGTAAAGCCCATGAACCAGGAGGTTATTGACAAGGTAATACCCGGCGAGGAAAGGTTTACATCACGTTCTGCTGACGCTGCAGGTCTTACAAATGAAATGGATAAGCTTGAGGCAGAGATGAAACAGTATAAGCAGCAGGATGAAGATGTTCTGTCCTATGCACTATTCCCGCAGGTTGCAGTTGATTTCTTTAAATACAGGGAAGCACAGCAGACAAAGGTAGACCAGACAAAGGGTGATGCCGAAACCGGTTCATATCCCGTCTGAACATAAGAATAAACCACAACGCTTATAATACATAAACACTATGCGATCATAGTCAGAGGAGTTACAGATGGCCAGAAAAGAGCAGATCACTAAAGAGGTAATACTAAACGGCGCATTTGATCTGTTGAGAAAACAGGGAATGGAGATGGTTACCGCAAGGAAGCTTGCTTCACATATCGGATGCTCCACACAGCCCATATTCAGGGTTTATGAAAATATGGAGGCCTTGTATGAGGACTTATTCAATAAGGCCAGAAATTATTATGAGGATTATTATACCAATCATAAAAAAGAGAGTGCGATACCTTTTGTGGATCTCGGGATGAGCTACATCCAGTTTGCAAAGGATGAGATCAATATTTTCAGGCTTCTGTTCATGACATCCCATGACAGTGACAATACGATGTATGATCTGATCAACGGAAAGGACAACGGTTTTGTCATAAAGGAGCTCAAGAGAGTTCATAATCTTAACATGGACAAAGCAAGCAACCTTTTCATGAAGATATTCATCTTTATACACGGTATGGCCTGCATGGCAACGAACGGTGAGTTCGATCTTACCAAGGATGAAGTTGCAAAGATGCTCTCCGATGTGATCAACAATTTTACCAGGAATCAGTGACAGAGACGATCTCGCAAGCGGGACAGCTCTGTTTGCTGTGAAGTATGATATCCGGTTAGAAAATGGTGTTCTTTTAGAGCACCATTTTTCCGTAAAGAGGAAATGATGAAGGTCATAGTTGCGGGAGGCGGACCCGCCGGGATGATGGCGGCCGTAATGGCTGCAAGAAACGGCGGCGAGGTCATCCTTATCGAAAAAAATGAAAAGCTTGGAAAAAAACTGTTCATCACGGGAAAAGGCAGATGCAATATGACCAATAACTGTGATGCTGATACTTTTTTTGAAAGTGTCATCACAAACCCCAAATTTCTGTACAGTGCCTATTATGCAATGGATCCGCAGGCGGTCATGGGTTTCTTTGAGGATCTTTCCTTAAAGCTTAAGACCGAAAGAGGAGGCAGGGTGTTTCCGGTCTCGGATCATTCATCGGATGTTACCGGTGCTCTTAAAAGGGAGCTTAACAGACTCGGGGTTAAAATACTTTTAAATACAAAGCTTACGGACATCGTACTTAATGAAGAAAGATTTCAGGCGGTAAGGCTTGACGGTCAGAGAGAGTTAAAGGCAGATGCACTAATACTTGCACTTGGAGGAAGCTCATATCCTTCTACGGGTTCGGACGGACAGGCTGCTTATTTTTCGGATAAGCTTGGACTTAAGTATGTTAAGGAAGAACCGTCATTAGTGCCCCTCAGATCTGACTGGAAGTATAATGACACGCTTAAAGGCCTGTCGCTTCGCAATGTCGGAATAACCCTCAAATGTGACGGAAAGGTGCGTTTTACCGATTTTGGTGAAATGCTGTTTACGCATTTCGGTGTAAGCGGGCCGACGGTATTAAGTGCAAGCTGCCACTTAACGGAAGCGGATTATGAGAAAGATGTAAGGCTGTATATAGATCTTAAGCCCGCGCTTGATGAGAAGACCCTTGATAAAAGGCTGCTTCGGGATTTCGAAAAATATCAGAAAAGGAAAATAAAGAACGCACTTTCAGATCTTCTGCCGGCTTCGCTTATACCTGTTATCGTAGAGCTTTCCGGGATCGATCCATATAAGGATGTGAATCTGGTTACAAAAGAGGAGAGAAAGAAGCTTTTGAGGCTTCTGAAAGCTCTTGAGATAAGGATAACGGGAAATACGGGGTTTAATGAGGCGATAATCACCAGGGGCGGTATCGGGATAAAGGAAATAAATCCCAAAACGATGGAGCTTAAAAAATATAACGGAATATATGTCTGCGGAGAGATGATAGATGCAGATGCCTATACAGGAGGCTTCAATCTGCAGATCGCCTGGTGCACCGGAGCACTTGCGGGAAGATCTGCAGGCTCTGTAAGTTAAACTGCGCAGCCTGACAGAGATTGATACGGTAAGAGAATAAAAATACAGATCAGAGAGGACAGGATATGAACGAAAACGAAAAGAAGACAAACGCGGTAGCCATAGACGGGCCTGCCGGAGCCGGAAAGAGCACGATCGCGAAGCTGATCGCAAAAAAAATGAACTATATCTATGTCGATACAGGTGCGATGTACAGGGCAATGGCACTGTATCTGTTAAGAACCGGCATTGACGAGGATGATACGGAGGCAATAGAGAAAGCCTGCGAAAACGCCGACATATCGATTGATTATATTGACGGTGAACAGGTGGTACTGCTTAACGGAGAGAATGTGAATCCCTATATCAGGACTGAGGAAGTGGGGAAAATGGCTTCAAAGAGCTCGGTAAATCCAAAGGTAAGGGAGAAGCTCGTATCTCTGCAGCAGGAGCTTGCAAAGAAGAAGAGTGTAGTCATGGACGGAAGGGATATCGGCACCAAGGTACTTCCGGATGCTGAAGTCAAGATCTTTCTTACGGCAAGCGCTTCCGTAAGAGCAAAGAGAAGATATGACGAGCTTGTGGCAAAAGGTGAGGAATGCGATCTTGCGCTTATAGAAAAAGACATCATTGAGAGAGATCAAAGGGATACAAACAGGGCGATCTCACCGCTTAAGCAGGCTGAGGATGCTATACTTGTGGATACCTCAGATCTTTCAATAGAAGAAGTGACTGAAAAGATCACCGCGATCATAAACGGAGACAGATAGATGAAAACATATAAAACGGCATCCGGCGGAGAAGTCGTGTTAGCCGAAAAGGCCGGCTTCTGCTTCGGCGTGAAGCTTGCCATGGACACGGTCTATGAACATATAGAAAAAGGCGAAAAGATCTGTACTCTCGGACCGATCATACACAATGAAGAAGTGGTGAAGGATCTGGAAAAAAAAAGAGTATATGTCATAGATAACGCAGATGAGCTTAAGGACCCGGATGTCTCAGTCGTGATAAGGTCACACGGGATCACAAGAGATGAGAATGAAAAGCTTAAGGCGGCTGCAAAGAACGTGATCGACACAACCTGCCCCTTTGTAAAAAAGATACACAGGATCGTTTCAAAAGAGAGTGCAGACGGAGCAAGGGTGATCATCATCGGAGACAGCGATCATCCGGAAGTTAAGGGCATCAGAGGATGGTGTAACGGTGAGGCCACGGTGATAGAAAATGCTGAGGAAGCTTTAGAAATCTCCCGTGACTTAAAAGAGCCTGCAGTCGTTGTTTCACAGACGACCTTCAACAGCAAGAAATTTAAAGAATTAGTTGAAATTTTGAAAAATAGTTGCTATCATGTTAATGTTGTGAATACAATATGTAACGCAACAGAGGAGCGACAAAACGAAGCTGGGCAGCTTGCGAATAAAATGGATGCGATGGTCGTTGTTGGCGGTGCCAAGAGCTCTAATACGCAGAAGTTATTTGAAATATGCCGGCATAAGTGCAACAATACGTATCATATCCAGACGGCTGAAGATCTTAAGGATGTCAAGATAGAAGCCGGATCGAGGATAGGTATTACTGCGGGAGCTTCTACCCCAAATTTCATTATTGAGGAGGTTCTATATTATGTCAGATTTAACTTTTGACCAACTATTAGACCAGACATTTAAGACAATTCATAATGGGGAGGTAGTTGAGGGTACTGTCATCGACGTAAAGCCGGATGAGATCATCCTTAACATCGGTTATAAGGCTGACGGCATTATTACGAAAGATGAATATTCCAATACTCCGGGTATCGACCTTACTGAAGCAGTCAAGGTTGGAGATACGATGGAGGCCAAGGTATTAAAGGTTAACGACGGCGAGGGTCAGGTACTTCTGACTTACAAGCGTCTTGCATTCGACAAAGGCAACAAAAAGCTTGAAGAGGCATTTAACGAGCAGACGGTATTAAAGGCTAAGGTAAACGAAGTACTTAACGGCGGTTTAAGCGTATTAGTGGAAGAATCCAAGGTATTCATACCTGCAAGCCTTGTTTCGGATGTATATGAAAAGGATCTTTCCAAGTATCTCGACAAGGAGATAGAATTCGTGATAACGGAATTCAATCCCCGCAGAAGAAGAGTTATAGGAGACAGGAAGAGACTGCTTGTTGCCGAGAAGGAAAAGAAGCAGAAAGAACTGCTTGAGAGGATACATGAGGGTGACGTGGTTGACGGAATCGTTAAGAACGTTACTGACTTCGGTGTATTTGTAGATCTCGGCGGATCAGACGGACTGCTTCATATCTCTGAGATATCCTGGGGCAGGGTAGAGAATCCCAAGAAGGTATTTAAGCCCGGTCAGGAGCTTACGGTTTTAGTAAAAGAGATCAATGAGAACAAGATCGCTTTAAGCCTTAAGTTTGACGGCTCTAATCCCTGGACGGATGCTGAGAAGAAGTATGCAAAGGATACGGTAGTGACCGGAAAGGTTGCCAGAATGACCGACTTTGGCGCATTTATCGAGCTCGAGCCCGGAATAGACGCGCTTCTTCATGTATCACAGATCTCAAGAGATCACATCAACAAGCCTTCGGATGTTCTGCATACAGGTGACGAAGTCACTGCTAAGGTTGTTGATTTTAAACCCGAGGAAAAGAAGATCTCATTAAGTATAAAGGCAATGCTTCCTCCGGAAGAGAAAAAGCCTGTTGAAGAAGAGGACGACTCTGATGAAGATACTGCTTCCGTTGATATAGAGGCAGTAGGCAAGGCTTTGGAAGAGGCTGATAAAGAAGCAAAAGAAGCTGAAGAAGCCGCTAAAAAGGCTGAGGCAGCCGAGACTGCTAGCGAAGAGCCCGTAACTGAGGAGCCTGCTTCAGAAGAAGCTTCCGATACAGAGGCAGAGGCCACAGAAGAGACCAAAAACGAGGCAGAGGAGTGACAGTTAAATGGCAGTCATGACCTACGAGGTTTTTGAGGAACAGGTCTTAAAGATGACCGGTATCGATCTTACTGCTTATAAGGAAAAGCAGATGAAAAGAAGGATCGATACACTTATAAGAAAGCACAATTCCACAGGCTATGAGGATTTCCTGCAGAAGCTTAAAACGGATAAGGCATTGTTCGATGAATTCATCAACTATCTGACCATCAATGTTTCGGAATTTTACAGGAATCCTGAACAGTGGCAGCTTATGGATAAGGAATTTTTGCCTGAGCTTATCGGAAAATACGGAAAGAACCTGAAGGTATGGAGTGCAGCCTGTTCCACGGGAGATGAGCCTTATTCGTTAGTTATGGCTTTGTCAAGACACATTCCGATGAATCAGATAAGGATCACCGCGACCGATATTGACAAGCAGGTGATAGCGCAGGCAAAGAACGGACTTTATGCGGCTAAGAGCCTTGCGGGTGTTCCGGCCGATATGAAGAGCAAGTATTTCAAGCAGGTGGGAACTTCCTATCAGATCTCGGATGAGATAAAGTCAAGGGTTGATTTTAAAGAGCATAATCTGCTTAAAGACAGGTATCCTGACAGATGTCATCTGATAGTATGCAGAAACGTGCTGATCTATTTTACCGATGAGGCAAAGGAAGGGATCTACAGAAAGTTTTACGATGCCCTGGTGCCGGGAGGTATCCTGTTCATCGGCAGTACCGAGCAGATAGTAAATCACAAGGAATTTGGGTATATAAGAAAGAATTCTTTCTATTATCAGAGACCTGTATAGGTTTACGGGATCATTCCTTAATAAGGTATTTTATGAGTGCAGGACAGAGCATGTCCTGCATTTCTTTGTTTTCAAGCAGTGAATCATCATATATCGCATAATTCATATCAGATCTTAATTCTTTTTTAAACACTGATCCGCAGGGATCAAGTTCAAATACGGGTATATAGAGACCGGTGTTTTTTATGTAGCAGTTGTCTTTTTTTGCACGTACTCTTTTTGATCTGTCGACACCCGAAGCAACAGCTTTGTGTATGCACATATCATCGGCAGGCAGATAGTAGTAATCTCTGTAGTTTTCAAAGAAGTGCTTAAGGGTCATTTCTTTTATGGGGATCCTTATGGCAATCCCCGTATCCCCGTATGAAAAAAATATCCCGTCATTTAAGGAATCAAAGGAGTATGGCAACAGTATATCCGTGCTGTAATGAATGATAAGTTCGTGACAGGTATCTCCGTGATAATCCCTGTATTCGCATTTCTTTATATCTTTAAGATCAAAGGAAGCATCCTTAAGTGCGGTGTATTTAAGGATCGGAAGGACCATCGGCATAAGCCACAGGTCGCTTTGATTATGCGTAAGCATCAGAGAGAGGTTTTCATCCGTTGGTTCCCTTACCTGATCGTAATATACATGTATAAGGTCACGCCCGCTCATACAGTCTTTAGGAAAAATATGCAAAAAAGCCGCAATATCCCTTAATTTGATGCTTTTTAGTCCCAGCAGCTTTTTTAAGGGCTTTATCATGGGATATATATCAATGCTCTTAAGGGATCTAAGGCTGTTTTCATAACTGTGAAGCCGGGCCTTGTAGTCGATATAGGGAAGATCGAAGTGATTTCCGTTATAATGTATAAGCGTTTCATATCCTTCGGAAAAAGAGAGAAAATCATCCAGGATAAAGTTCTCCTCAGAAGGCTTGTCTGCAAACCACTGTATGGTATTAAAGCTTCCGTCCTTAAAAAAGCCGGCACCGATAAGATACAGGGTGGTTCTTTCGCGGGACAGTCCCGTGGTCTCTATGTCAAAAAACAGGGCCCGGTCAAGATCTGTGCCGGAAAGGATATCCGGATCCGGAAGCGTGATATCAAAGCTTTTTCTTATCTCCTGCATACTTTTCTCCTGTCTTTAATTCTATCATATTTTTGTGTTTTGAGTTATAATATGTTCCATGTGGGACTTTCATATTCTGGGTGTTTCATTTTATTACATAACGGGTTATTTTATCATCTTCAGTGTAATAGGCTGGCTTTGGGAGAGCACTTACGTATCGGTCTGTGAGAGAAGAATAGTGAACAGGGGATTCGTTACGGGACCGGTATGTACCATATACGGGTGCGGAGGACTTATAATGTATCTGTGCCTGAAGGTCTTTGAAAACAATCTTTTTCTGGTATATTTCGGAGGACTGATACTGGCGACGGTGCTTGAATACATCACCGCTTCCGTGATGGAGGCTATATTTCATACAAGCTGGTGGGATTATACGGATAAAAGGTTTAACATAAAGGGCAGGATCTGCCTTCAGGCATCTCTCTTATGGGGCGCTGCAGCTGTCGCCGAATTCATGTTCGTGATCCCGCTTTGCAATTCATTTATAGCTCTGTATTCAAAAAATAACGGTGAGACTGCATATACGGTATGCTTTGTTATTTATATTATAGACTTTACGGTCTCGTCCATTGCAGCTGCCGATGTTGCAAATACGATCTCGAAAATGGAGAACATGCTGGATGAATTTGCCGAGACCCTCAGAAATTCACGGGTATACTCTACGGGTGAGGAGCTTATTAACCGTCTCGGTGCCATCAGAAGAAATATTATCTCTGCCGATTACATAAAGAGATATTCAAAGAGAATAGAGATAGTACAGGCAGTGTGGGCAGACAGACTTTCACAGCTTGGACTTACCGAAAAGGACATGGATATAGCTTCAAAGCTTCATGCTGCTTCGGACAGATTTGAGGAAATCTCCAAAAAAGCCCGTCTCAAGCTTTGCGAGAACCGTATCATCAAGGCTTATCCCAAGATCAAATCACAGCGAAGGTTTAAGGAATATCTGGAAAGATCTAATAAACAGTAATGATCAGTTTATAAAAAATATAAGGAAGGTGTGTTTATGGCTTTTACGTTTAAGGGGGGAATACATCCTTTTGACGGCAAGGCGATGTCAAAGGACAAACCGATGCAGGAGATATTTCCTGAGGGAGAGATGGTGTATCCTCTTTCCCAGCATATCGGAAAACCCGCTGTCCCGATAGTAAAGCCCGGGGACAGGGTTCTTATGGGCCAGAAGATAGCAGAGGCAGACGGCCATGTATCGTCTCCTGTCTATGCTTCCGTATCAGGTACGATAAAAAAGATCGAAAAGAGAAGAGTCCTGACCGGAGATATGGCGGACTGCATAATACTTGAAGGCGATGGCCTCTATGAAGAGGCACCGAGGCTTCCGGTAAAGAATATCGCTGATATGACAAGAGGCGAGGTCATCAATATCATCAAAGAGGCAGGCATCGTCGGAATGGGCGGAGCAGGCTTCCCTACTCATGTCAAGCTGTCACCCAAAAATCCGGAGAAGATATATTACGTGATCGTAAACTGTGCAGAGTGCGAACCTTATCTGACAAGCGATTACAGGAGGATGCTTGAGGAACCTGAAAAGCTTGTCAACGGACTGAAGATCATGCTCGCACTGTATGATCATGCAGAGGGGATACTCGCAGTTGAGGATAACAAGCCTGACTGCATCAGAAAGCTTAAGGATCTGACAATAGATGAGCAGAGGATCACAGTAAAGGAATTAAAGACAAAATATCCTCAGGGTGCAGAGAGACAGCTTATCTATGCGACTACAAGGAGAGCCGTCAATTCCTCCATGCTCCCCTCGGATGTGGGATGCATAGTCAACAATGTTGATACGGTATGTGCGATATACAATGCTGTTATCGAAGGAAGACCGCTTATCAGAAGGGTGATAACCGTTACCGGGGATGCGGTCAGATTTCCGCAGAATTATATCGTTCCCTGCGGTATGAGCTATGCAAAGCTTTTGGAGGAGGCCGGAGGCCTGAAAAAAGAAGCGGAGAAGATCATATCAGGCGGACCTATGATGGGATTTGCGCTGTTTGATCTGAATGTTCCTACAACAAAGATAAGCTCTGCGCTTCTGTGCCTGACAAAGGATGAGGTTGCCGCATCAAAGCCCACCAACTGCATAAACTGCGGAAAGTGTGTTGAGGTATGTCCGGGAAGGGTATTGCCAAGCAAGCTTGCTGACTTTGCAGAGCATGATGATGCTGAGTCGTTCTTAAAATATAACGGGCTTGAATGCTGCGAATGCGGATGCTGCAGCTATGTATGTCCGGCCAAAAGACAGCTTACACAGAGCATTAAGACTATGCGAAAGATCTGTCTGGCAAATAAGAAAAAATGACCCCAAAACACCTTATAAGTGTTTTTGGATCATCAGGATAAGGAGAGGTATCAAGACGTGAATGAAATGATGCATGTTTCTTCCAATCCTCATGTCAGAAGCAGGATGTCAACGGCAAAGATCATGTTTTTTGTGATCCTTGCACTGCTTCCGGCTACGGGATTCGGAATATGGAATTTTGGTTATAATGCAGCAATACTGGTAGCGGTATGCGTGGCTTCCTGTGTACTTACGGAATTCTTATATGAGAAGCTTATGAAGCTGCCGGTGACGATAGATGATCTCAGTGCCGTGGTGACAGGACTTTTGCTTGCCCTTAATCTGCCGTCAACCCTTCCGTGGTGGATGGCCGTTATCGGTTCTGTCTTTGCCATCCTTATAGTGAAGATGCTGTTTGGAGGCCTTGGACAGAATTTCATGAACCCGGCACTCGGCGGCAGATGCTTTCTGATGATCTGTTTTGCGGCGAGAATGACTGATTTTACATATGACGGAATATCACAGGCAACACCTCTTGCTGTTTTGAAAGGCGGCGGATCGGTGGATCTATTGTCAATGGTGATAGGAAGGATCCCGGGCACGATCGGTGAGACCAGTGCCATAGCGATACTTATAGGTGCCATTTTCTTAATATGTACGGGAGTCATCGACTTAAGGATATCGGGAACCTATATTGTGACATTTGTACTGTTTATGGGACTTTTTTCAAAAGGCGGGTTCAATGTCGATTACCTTACCGCACAGCTTTGCGGAGGCGGACTTTTACTTGGCGCTTTCTTTATGGCAACAGACTACGCCACCAGTCCCATAACCGCAAAGGGGCGATATATCTACGGAGTGATACTCGGCATACTGACCTTTATATTCAGGAATTATTCAAGTTCCGCCGAAGGAGTGAGCTATTCGATCATCATTTCAAATCTGCTGGTGCCGCTTATTGAAATGGCTACGGTACCCAAATGCTTCGGGAAAGGAGGGGAGGCCTGATGAAAGACAATATCAGAGCGGTCGTAACTCTTACCGTCATCACTGTGATCGCGGGTCTTATGCTTGGGTATGTATATGAGCTTACAAAAGATCCGATCGCAATACAGAAGGAAGCTTCCAAGCAGGCATCTTACAGAAGCGTATTTCCGGACGCCTCGGGTTTTGCCCCTTATGAAGGATATAATGAACAGGAAATGAGAGCTCTTTTAGATCAGGCAGGTTTTTCGGGTGAGACTGTCTCAGAAGTGCTTACAGCAAATGACCAGTCTGGGAACATCCTCGGTTATGTGTTAAATGTCATTACGATGGAAGGCTATGGCGGTGAGATAGATATTTCCATGGGAGTCACCTCCGAAGGAAAGCTAAACGGAGTGGAGATACTTACGATCTCAGAGACCGCGGGTCTTGGTATGAAGGCTGATACCGATGAGTTTAAATCCCAGTTTAAGGATAAGACCATATCGCAGTTTGCATACACCAAATCAGGAGCTACAAAGGATTACGAGATAGATGCTCTTTCGGGTGCGACCATCACAACCAATGCCTTTGTTAATGCGGTTAATGCCGGCCTCATCTACTGTCAGAATATATCAGGAGGTAATGCAGATGAATAAGACGATCAAACCCCTGATCAACGGGATAGTAACCGAAAATCCCACATTTGTCATGATGCTTGGAATGTGCCCTACGCTTGCTGTTACTACTTCGGCAATAAACGGTCTGGGAATGGGACTGACCACTACTGCAGTACTTGTCATGTCCAATATAGTTATCTCTCTGTTAAGAAAACTGATCCCCGATAAGGTCAGGATACCTGCATTCATAGTTATCATAGCATCCTTTGTTACCATAGTAGAGATGCTTCTTGAAGCCTATGTTCCGACTCTGTATACGGCTCTTGGAATATATATTCCGTTGATTGTCGTAAACTGCATCATACTAGGAAGAGCCGAGGCTTTTGCATCAAAGAACGGTTTCATCGCTTCGATGTTTGACGGGATCGGAATGGGACTTGGCTTTACCATCGGCCTTACCTGTATAGGAATGGTGAGAGAGCTTGTCGGAAGCGGATTCCTCTTTGGCATAAGGATACTTCCGCAAAGCTATGAACCGCTTACGATATTCATACTTGCCCCGGGTGCATTTCTCGTATTGTCTTTCCTTGTGGCTCTGCTCAATAAGATAAGGGAGAAAAAAGATAAGCCTCCGATCACTATAGGAAGCTGCAGTCTAGACTGTAAGAACTGCGGCATGGATAACTGTCTTTCAAAAAACGTATCCGGGTCAGCGGAAAAAAAGGCAGAAAAAGCTGTCAGGATAAAGAAGAAGAAAGAAGTTCCCGTCACCGTCACTGAAAGTGAAACTAAAGAAGGAGAGGAGAAGAAAGATGAGTGAACTGTTTGCAATAGCCATAGGTTCGGCCTTTATAAACAATGTTGTGCTGTCCCAGTTCTTAGGGATCTGTCCTTTCCTCGGAGTGTCAAAAAAGGTTAAGACCGCGGCAGGAATGGGTTCGGCAGTGGTATTTGTCATTACACTTGCTTCACTTGTGGCAGGGGTCATATATAAATTCATGCTGGTTCCGCTTGGCATCACCTACCTGCAGACAATAGTATTCATACTGGTGATAGCGGCACTCGTTCAGTTTGTGGAGATGTTCCTTAAGAAAAAGATGAAAGGTCTGTATCAGGCTCTTGGTGTCTATCTGCCTCTTATTACCACCAACTGTGCAGTGCTTGGCGTTGCTCTTACTAATGTGACCAAATCCTATGATATCCTTACCGGTGTCGTTAACGGCTTTGCAACGGCAGTCGGTTTCCTTGTTTCCATAGTGATACTTGCGGGGATCAGGGAAAAAATAGAATACAACAATATTCCCAAAGCCTTCAGGGGCACACCGATCGTACTGCTTACAGCCTGTCTCATGGCCATAGCGTTTTTCGGATTCTCGGGATTAAAGTAGGAGGCTTTTATGAACATAGACGGTATAATCATCGCTGTAGCCACAGTCGGCGGAATAGGCCTTCTGATAGGTATCTTTTTAAGCGTATTCAGTAATGTGTTCAGAGTTGAAACAGACGAAAGAGAAGAAAAGGTGCTTGAAGCGCTTCCGGGAAATAACTGCGGAGGCTGCGGATATCCGGGATGCAGCGGGCTTGCGGCTGCCATAGCAAAGAATGAAGCTCCGGTAAACGGATGTCCCGTGGGCGGAAAAAAGGTTGCGGATGAGATAGCATCGATCATGGGCGTTTCAGCCGGAGACAGCGAAAAGATGGTTGCCTTTGTAAAGTGCATAGGTACCTGCGACAAGACCAAGAATGATTATGAGTATTACGGGGTCAAGGACTGTAGGATGGCTAATCTTTCCCCGGGAAAAGGGGCTAAATCCTGCAGCTTCGGCTGTCTGGGATACGGAACCTGTGTAAGCGCGTGCAAGTTCGATGCCATACACATCATAAACGGGATAGCCGTTGTGGACAGGGAAAAATGTACTGCCTGCGGAAGATGCGTAAGCGTATGTCCGAAGGGCGTTATCGAGCTTATCCCTTATGATGCTAAATATGCGGTGGCATGTTCATCAAAGGACAAGGGCCCGGATGTGATGAAGAAATGTGAAAACGGCTGCATAGGCTGCAGCCTGTGCCAGAAGAACTGTCCCAAGGAAGCGGTGAGTGTAGAAGGATTCCTTGCACACATTGATCAGGATCTTTGCGTGGGCTGCAGTCTCTGTGCACAGAAATGTCCAAAGAAGGTCATCACAAAACTATCGTAGATAATATTTTTCGGCACCATCGGAACAGGAGATGGTGTCGTCTTTTTTTATAAAGACAGCTTCGGTATCCGAAAGAGAATTTATGATCCTTAAGGCTTTTTCCTCGCCGCATAGGAGACAGACCGTACTTAGTGCATCGGCGTCTGCTGACGAAGACGTGATGACAGTAACGCTTAACAGATCGTTGTCTGTCGGGTAACCTGTCCGTTTATCTATGATATGATGATATTTTTTGCCGTCTATGAGCAGGTATCTTTCGTATATTCCGGAGGTGACAACGGAGGTATCCTTAACGGAAAGGGCAAGAGCCGTTTCCGAACCCGAAGGCTCTGTGGGATCCTTTATACCGATGTGAAAATCCGTAAAGCCTGTACCGGATGGCTTTCCGTTTATAAGAGTGATATTTCCGCCAAGATCGATCACGGCCGAAGAAACATTCCGGCTTAAGAGAAATTCCTTCAGCCTGTCGGCGATGTATCCCTTTGCAACAGAACCCATGTCGATCGAAGAAAGGGGATCAGTAAGGGTTACCGTGTTATCGGTTTTGTTGATCAGTATGTTATCTGAGGAGACATGAGAGAGTGCATCTGAAAGAGCGTCTTTATCCGGAAGATGGTGTTCTGTTTTTCCGCTTAGGTCTTCAAAGCCCCAGAGATCGATAACGGGCTTTATGGTTATGTCATAGGCGCCGTCTGACAGAACGTGATACTTAAGCGCTGTTTCGATAAGGCTTATGGTATCGGCTGAAACCTCTGTCTTGCCGCCCGATGCGGCATTGATCCTTGATATATCGGATGAATCGATGGTCTTTGAAAACAGTTTTTCATAATGATCGCATAATTCAAAACACTCATCGATGAGGCCTGCATCCCCGTCATACAGAGTTATCGAAACAAGGGTATCAAAATAAAAGCCCGACCTTTTGACGGGAGATACTGCCTCTTTGCTGCAGCCGCAAAGAGCGGGAAGTATTGATATTATG
The DNA here is from genome assembly GCA_024699595.1 of Lachnospiraceae bacterium. The sequence continues at coordinate 26,212 of JAILPG010000028.1, forward strand.
ATTATAAATGCGGTCAGTTTTCTTAACACATTCATTTTATTAACCAGATTCTGTCTGCTGTAACCGGTATGAT
>JAILPG010000042.1 GCA_024699595.1 Lachnospiraceae bacterium
TAAATCGCACTTATCTTATAATACACAAAAGTTATCTTCCATTCAAGCACTTTAGAATAATTTTATTATTTTCCTTCTCCTGAGTTAATATCCTCAAGTGCTTTCTTCTTAAACTCGGCAAATCGGTCCTCATCAAGCGCATTTCTGATATCTTCCATCAGATGATTGTAGTAATACAGGTTATGAAGCACGCAAAGTCTGAGTCCGAGCATCTCTCCCGCCACATGGAGGTGCCTTATATACGCTCTTGAATATCGTCTGCAAGCGGGACAATTGCAGCCTTCTTCGATGGGTCTGTCATCATCTGCGTATTTTGCATTCTTTATGTTTATCTTTCCAAACCTTGTATATACATGACCATGACGTCCGTTCCTGGCAGGATATACACAGTCAAAGAAATCGATTCCTCTGTCAACACCCTCTAAAATATTTGCGGGAGTACCCACGCCCATAAGGTATGTGGGCTTATCTTGCGGAAGATACGGAACTACCTCATCAAGGATATGGTACATCTCTTCATGAGTCTCTCCGACTGCCAGACCTCCGACTGCATATCCGTCCAGATCCATCTCGGAAATCCTCTTTGCATGTTCTATCCTGATATCCGCGAAAACTGCTCCCTGGTTAATACCAAACAGCATCTGGTCCGGATTGACCGCACCAGGCAGTTTGTTTAATTCATCAATCTTTCGCTTACATCTTTCAAGCCATCTGGTAGTCCTGTCAACAGAGGGCTGCACATAGCTTCTGTCTGCTTTGGAGGGAGGACACTCATCAAATGCCATAGCTATGGTAGAGCCAAGATTCGACTGGATCTGCATGCTTTCCTCCGGTCCCATGAAAACCAGTCTGCCATCAACATGGGAATGAAACGTGACACCCTCTTCTTTTATTTTCCTTAATCCTGCAAGTGAAAAAACCTGAAACCCACCGGAATCAGTAAGGATAGGTCTCTCCCAACTCATAAACTTATGTAAACCACCAAGTCTTTTTACAAGCTCATCTCCGGGTCTTACATGTAAATGATAGGTGTTTGATAATTCTACCTGACATCCTATCTCTTCAAGATCCTGAGTGGATACGGCACCCTTTATGGCTCCGACAGTTCCGACATTCATAAACAGCGGAGTCTGAACAGTACCGTGAACTGTCCTAAACTCCGCACGCTTAGCTCTTCCTTCTGTCTTTTTCAATATGTATTCATTCTTCAAGGTATTTTTCCCAAAACTCCTCTAACGTAAGATTCTCTTTATACATTACGCTCGCAGCTTCGACTCCGACATATCGGAAATGCCACGGCTCGAATTCTATTGTTGTTATATACTCTTTATCTTTAGGATATCTGAGTATAAATCCATAATAATGTGCATTTGCTTCAAGCCATTGTCCGCCTCTGGTATTGCTGAAACCCTCGTTAAGCGCGTGGTAGTCATCACTTATAATATCAAAGCATAATCCGGCTTCATGCTCGCTGGCGCCGGGGATCGTAACCGCCTGGCCTGCAAGCTTATAAGCTTCCAGATAGGTCATACCGGTGTTCATAAACTTTGTTATCTTGTTATCATACAGCATGATCTGCGTTGCATGCATTCTGTATGGGCTTGCTATGGAAAGATTTACGCCGTCTTCCCTTGCAGCCGCCAGCATGGCAACCAGATCGGGGATAACTCTTTTATCGCAGGAATTATATCCCCCCAGAGATCCAAGAGGAAACTCATAATCATCCGGAATAAAATGAGACTTATTGATCAACCTTAAGCGCCAGTCCTCGGGATCAAACTCGTAATCATCATAATTTTGAGTGTAATCTCTCTCAAGCAGATCCTCTTCTGTTTCATCAACATTCTCAAGATATTCTTTAATGATCTCGTCAGCAAAGGATTCCTCAGCTACAGGCTCTTCTGTATCGGATTCTTCTGCAAAAAACATATCCTCTTTGGAAAAATCACCGGATTCACTTACTTCGATCTCAACGTCTCCCTCTTCATAATGCTGCTCGGATTCATCTTCGGATTGTTCGATCCGGTGTTCCTCCGTTTTATCATCATCCGAAGGTTGCTGTGTAATATTATCTGCTACAGAAACAGGGCTGTCATTTATATCAAAATCAATGACCCATTCTTCTCCTTCGCCTTCTTTATTGCCGAATGCAAAGATACTGCTGAAGGCGGGAATAAGCAGCAGGACCATAAATGCCACACCAAGTTTCTTAACATTCCTGCTAAAAAATCTTCCAATACTCCATACAACAGCGAAAAAGCCTCTGGCGGGAAGCGAGATCAGTTTGCATATAAAATTTTTCTTGCCAAAGCTTTTAAGACTAAGGCGGATCTTTTCCTGCCTTGTAAGTTGCATTATCTATTACCAGAAAACTATTTGATGCGATGGAACAGGATACAGTTCGGTGTATGTACACTCATGGGCTTTCCGTTCATTATGAGCGTATGATGCTCAAGGTCAACCTTAAAGAATGTCATCGAATCTGTCTCATGATTGAGTGAAACGAGGAACTTATTGCCTGGGAAGATTTCGGCATCCTTGGGATACTCACCGGCTATGGGAAGAATGAAATTCTTTTTCAGCTTGCCTGTTTTTTCATCAACATCATATACTGCAACGGAATTATCACCTGCAATGGATGTGAGCAGGTATTTGTAATCCGATGAGAAACTGAATGCGCTGGCAGCATTGATCCCGGATTCCCAGGGCACTATAATCTGGGTCTGTATCCTATTAAAGAAAGGCATATCGTTCCTGCACTCATATTCATATACATCTATATAGCATTTCTGCTCGTGAAGGATATATATGATCCTGCCGTCCTTTGAAATCTTGATATGACGCGGTGCGGATTCAAGCTCACTTCTTAAAATATCTACAAGCTTTACTTTTCCGCTCATTGTATCAAGAGCATAAATATTAACATGATCCATTCCCTGATCGGCGACCATAAGAAACTTATTATCATGAGTCATGCGGGCGCAGTTGATATGGGGCCTGAAATTACGGTTTGCGGCACTTCCCATACCTTTATGATAGATCTCATCAGTAATTCTGTTTATTGAACCGTCCTTATTAAGGGAAAGGATCGTAAGCTTTCCGTCATGATATCCGGCTACAAACAGGTATCTATCCGTATAGTCGGTGGCCACATAGCAGCCTCTCATTCCGTTAATCGATGCCCAGTTGATGAATTCGAGAGTACCGTCCTTCTTGATCTTGAAAGACTCTACGCCTGTATCGGTTATGGAATAGAGGAATTTGCGGTTATGGGACTCGCACAGGTATGAAGAGTTGGTTATCTCGATCTTATCTTTCTCGTAGAATCTGCCTTCATTCATATCCACATCGTAAATGCGGATACCGTGGCGATGTCCTGTAGTATATGATGATACGTAAGCAATGTATTTTTCTTCTGCCATAATTATCACATCCTTTGTGAAATCTATAGATACAGAGTTATATTACCACATTCCGGCAAAGATAAAA
>JAILPG010000045.1 GCA_024699595.1 Lachnospiraceae bacterium
CTCCAGTTCTTCATGGTCTCCCGTCCGGATGGCATCATAGATGCTGACATTTGGTTTTTTTGCGCCGCTCAGGGGAGCAATACCCAGCATCATAAATATGACCCCCAAAAAGAAATACCTCATTAAGAATCCTCCTTAATCCTTCTGTCGAAAAAATACAGTCCTAAGCATCCTCATTAGGGTGAGCTGACTATCCTCTTTTTCTTTCTCTCTCCTTTCACTATATTTTCCGAATCGATGACAAAGCTAACCGTTCCAATTTTACCATGGCCTATGATTAATGTAAATTGATCGTGATCAGTTTCTCCTGTCAGTGAGTCAAAAGGAACCGTCCCTTTTGACTCCCTTGCAGAACTTCAATTAGTCGTATTAAAAAAGAATTGTTATACCGGGGAACTACTTAATCAGTGTTTCCCCAATCGTCATAAGACCTCAAAAAGCATCATAGTGATATCATCATACTGAGCGGCATCTTTAGTAAAGCAGGCAACATATTCTTTCATCTTCCGCAAAAACTCCTCGCCCGAAAACTCTTTTAGCTCATTCAGTCCAGTTAACATCCGTTCTTTACCGAACATCTCTTCCTGATAGTTCTGTGCTTCAGGAACACCATCCGTATATAAGAACAGTTTATCTCCTGTCTCAAAAAACAGTATACGCTCCGTAAACTCAGCATCCGGAAAGATCCCCGCAATTAGATCGTGTTCTTCCTGCCGCAGTGAAAATCCCCCTTCTTTGCTTTTGTACAATATGGCATCTTCGTGTCCGGCATTGACATAAGCAAGCTTTTTCTCAGATAACGTATAAATACCGAAGAATATCGTCACAAACATCGTCTCCGGATTCTGTCCGCAGAGCTTACGGTTGACTTCTTTTATGATAGCTGACGGCGATTTTGATTTCATGCCTTCCATACTTAAAAACGTCTTCGCAAGAACCATAAATAAAGCTGCCGGCATACCTTTACCGGATACGTCCGCAATGGTTATCGCAATATGATCATCATCAATTGCATAATAATCATAGAAATCTCCGCCTACCTCCCTTGCCGGTTCAATCAATGCATTCACGTTACAATAGAGTTTTGTGATATGGCTTCCAAGCGTGTCGGTAAAAAGACCCGCCTGTATCCGGGCGCAAAGCTCCATTTCAACCGCTGAACGTTCCTTTTCCGCCGTCATACGGGTGATATCCTGTATATACTGTGAAAGCGCCGCTTCCATATCAACCATTGAATCTCTTAAAAGACTCACTTCGTCGTGGCTTTTGATCTTTACCCGCTCGAAATAGCCGGAGTTTCCAGATCCTGCGGTATCCGTAACATAATTCTGTGCCGCGGCGGTGAGATCCGTCAGTGGACGTGTCAGCCATCTGCTGATGAGACCAAATATAACAAAGACTCCAAGCAATGCAAAGATCAGCAGAACCAGATTCATGATCCTGAAGTCTGAAATATCTTCTCTGTAATCATCATAAAACTCCGTAGTCCCGACAAATCCGATAAGTTCGCCGGTCTCGGGGTGATAATAATCTGTTGTCGTGCTAAACCGGTCTATATTCTTAAAATCCAGATAAAAGAAAGATTTCAAAAAAGTGATAGGGTACCACACGGATTCTTCGTCAATCAACTCATCGTCTGTAGAGTCCCGATAAGTATTAATTGTTTCATCAGCCGTTTCCCAGTATCCCGGAGCAAAACGTTCATCCTCGTCTTCATATGTACTGATAAGATATATCCAGCGTTCATTTTCCGGATCAGCGATCCTGAGATCGATCCATCTGATGTCTTCATACCTCTCTGCCTCTTCGAGATCAGCTTTCAGTTTGTTGTAACCTTCGCCCTTAAGCGCGTCAAAATAGTCCAGATATTCCTTTGACTGACGGTTTTTGCGGATTTCCTCCGGGAGACCGTCATAGATCTCTATGCCCTGTTCAAAAAGCTTCGTTACCAGCACAGGATCCAGATGTTCCGCGATCATTCTGCCACTGTAAAGATTCAATCTGATCGCATTGTCGATAGACGTCGATATATGAAGATA
>JAILPG010000065.1 GCA_024699595.1 Lachnospiraceae bacterium
CATCAGATACCGTCTCTGGACATTAACGGAGAATTCTCTTGCAAGCGAAGGATCCGTCTGGTAATTAAGGGCATAATAATCGCCCTCAACCACTGCATCTTCACCTATTATCCCGTAAACATAATAATCCGACGATGAACCCGTATCAGGATTTACATATCCTCTGATGCTTACGATCTCATCTCCTCCGTTTACGTCAAGCAACAGTTCATTACCGCTTAAGGTCAGTCCGCTTACATTATCAAGGGTATAATCTATTCTCTGATCCGGTATCGGAGATGATGCATCGCCCTCAAAAGGCGGCTCATAGAAAAGACCCGTAAAATCCGACTGTCCCATCATCTCACCGGTGATGCTTCTTTCTGCCGTTTCAAAGATGACCATGTCCGGGAAAAACAGGTTTACATAATACTGAAGGTAGGCATAGTTCTGTCTGTGTACGAAATACACTTCACTGAACCTGTTCTGGTAAAACTTATAGAAATTACCGAAATAGCTGTCGGTAAATACTAAGAGCTTTTTATCATTTCCGCATTCCGGATTTGAAAAATGGGAATAAAAGGTGATCGCGGAATAGTTAAGATAAGGATACAAAAGGCTGGTAAGATTCTTACTCGTATCCTCCTTGAGAGTATAGGAGGGAACCTCTTCATGGATAGGAAAAAGCGAAACATCAAGAGATGTCTTAAGCTCCATTGTCCGGTCAAAATCATCCTTTGAAAGAGCCGGAACATCATCGAAGCATTCCTGGATCTTCTCATCAATAAGCTCATGTCCCAAAAATGCCCCGTCCTCATTCCAGTGAGTGGCATCATAAAGCTTATTGTAGACAACCTCCGACTGTTTGGCTGTCAAAAGCTCATCAACAGGGATAATGTGATCAACATCCGTATCTGCCAGGCTGTTTTCAAGGTATTCAATAACAGGCGTGTTGTTTTCGTTGACATGAATGCTGTCGGGGAAATACTCGGAATATATGGTCTTTTTATCCGGGCAGAGATAATAAAGGAACTTTATGTCCTTACTCTTTAAATATGCATCGGTCTCTTCAAGAAATCCCGTAAAGCTGTCAAGCCACTGTGTATCAGTATTCAGCCTCTGATACGCCTTTATATAGGAAGGATCCTTAAAGAATATGTGTCCATCCTTACCGTACATAAAGAGAGGATGTACCATAACATGGAACAGCCTGTCATTAAGAACTATATACGATGAGATGATCTGCTCTCTGAAACCGATCCTTTTATTCACATAGCTTTCGATCCCATCTATAGTGGAAAGCTTTGCATCGATCCCCGGCCATTCCGTCAGTATTTCATTATCGATAACCGAGATCTGTTCCGTCTTTCTGTTTATGAAAACAGCAGGCAGGACAAGGATCAGCATGAATATGATTATAAAAATAACGTTAGATATTTTATTCTTCATCTTTCACCTAAAAGCGGAAGTATATGAACGGATTGTAGCTTGAGTTGACTATGAACATAAAGGAAACTGCAAGCAGCATAAGAAGCAGTATCCTCTTTATGATAACCTTTGCTCCGATACCTTCTTCCATTGACAGCGAAGCGATAAAAGCCGCCGCATGTCTCGGAAGGACCTGTGCCCAGGGTATCGCTGCCAGTACCGCAACAATAAGTATAAAGATCATCTTATTATCCAGATAATATCTCAACGAGAATTCCGTATAACTCTCCCCGTCCATTCCGAACATCGCCTTTATGTATTCCAAAGTCTTTGAAATGTCTTCAAGCTTAAACAGCACCCAGCCGAGCATTACAACGAGCATCGTGTACAGCCATTTCACCGCTTCGGGAAGTTTAATCCTGATTTGATTTTTCCGAAATGCCCTTTCTACAAGGATAAACAGGCCATGCCAGATACCCCAGATGATAAATCCGTATGCAGCTCCATGCCAGATACCGGTAAGCAGAAATACTATGAAAAGGTTCAGATATACATTACCTTTTCTGTTTCCGCCAAGGGGTATATATACATAATCCCTGAACCATGAAGATAAGGAGATATGCCATCTCCTCCAGAACTCGGATATGGATCTTGAGATATACGGATAATTGAAGTTTTCCATGAATTCAAAGCCGAATATCCTTCCAAGTCCTATAGCCATATCTGAATATCCGGAGAAATCATAGTAGATCTGGAAAGTATACAGGACAGCTCCAAGCCAGGCTACCGGGACTCCCATATATGAATAATCCGAAGTGAATATCCTGTCCGCACATTCCCCAATAGTATTTGCAAGTATCGCTTTTTTTGCAAGGCCAACTATAAAACGTTCGGCACCTTTTACAAATTTTTCAGTGTTCAGTTCCCTCTTTGCAAGATACGGCTTAATATCCGTATATCTTACTATGGGACCGGCTATGAGCTGCGGAAACATCGATATGTAAAGTGCCAGATTAAGAGGATTCTTCTGAACAAGGGATTCTTTTTGCTTACTTTCATCTGTAAATCCAAGACCTCTGTATACATCTATAACGTAGGACATGCCCTGGAAAGTATAGAAAGAAATGCCTATCGGAAGCGTGATCTCCTTTACCGAAAGGTTAGGAGCAAACAGGTCATGGATCGTTGTGAGTACAAAAGTATAATACTTGAAATAGAAGAGTATCCCCAGATTGAAGATGACCGAAAGGATCAAAAGGAGCCTTCCGAAGACAAGCCTTTTTGTCCCCTCAGACCTAGTCCCTGCAAGATCCAGTAAGATACCGAAGGTGTAATTGCCGACTATGGAGGCGATCATGATGAACACATATCCCGGCCCGCCCCATGCATAGAAGAACAAGCTTCCCAATACCAGAAACAGATTGCGAAGCTTCTGCGGCAGTATATAATAGCCTGCGATCATAACAGGCATAAAAAAACATAAAAAAATTACCGAACTAAATACCATTAAAGCTCTCCGTCATTTACTGCTTATTATCAGACCATCCCGGTAATGATAATACTAAGGAAACACCGATCCGATCAGCGTTTCCTTAGAAGCAGTCTATCATTCTGTAATTCTTGTGATCAGTTGTTGACAATTGACTTGGATCCGTCTGAATAGGTGATCTCCCAGTAACCCGTATCCATTCCGCAATCCTCTATATATACCCGGCTGACTTCCGTTTTTCCGGCCGGGGCAGGAGTCTGGGTCTGAGCTGCAGCCTGTGCTGCGGCAAGCGCCTGCGCTTCAGCCAGAGCCTGTGCCTGCGCAAGTGCCTGTGCCTCGGCTAAAGCCTGGGCATCAGCCAGAGCCTGGGCCTGGGCTGCGGCAAGATCAGCCTGCGTTGCCTGTGTATTTGCGGTGTTACCGGCAGATGCCTTGTTTGAGCTGTTCTTTTTCTTCTTCGGAGCCTCTTTGTTTTCCGCTGCATTCTTTACGGAAGCGTCATTTTTCCCGGTATCTTCCTTTGTATCTTCCTTTTTTGCTTCCTCTGCAGAGTCTGCTTTTTTATCAGATTCCGAAGTTTCCTCAGCCTCCTTTTTCTCCTCGGTCGTTTCAGTATCCGATGCCTCTTCTTTTACTGCATCATCTTTCTTTTCATCGTTTTCTGAAGCAGTATCTTTTTTATCTGCGGATTCTTTTTCATCTTCCTCTGAAGATGAATCCTCGTTAAGGGTCTCCTCTGCTTTTTCTGACTCTTCAACGACAGTCTCTTCCGCTTCGGGCATCTCCCTTGTCTCGCCGGTCTCTGCAGGATAATAACATCCTGCAAACAGGATCGAAGCCAGCACTACGGCGATCATGGTATTCAGTCTGCGATTTCTCATTCTATTGTCCCCCCGGATATTATCCATGCAATTATAAATGATCAGATCTTATTAAAAACCAACGCCCCACTCAAACTGCTTGATAAGAGGCTTTACCGGATAATTGTCATATGTCTTCATATACAGATCCCTGCCCTTTGCCATCTGAAGCTCAGGATCGCAGATAAACCAGCCTCCGTTATAGAAGACCTCCACCCAGCTGTGTGGGGTTACTCCGCCTCTGGCAGACTTGACGCTTCCCGTTATAACCTTAACGTCATAACCGAGAGCCTTGGCCAGATATGCAAAGCCGCAGGCAAATCTGTAACAGTTACCATAGCCGGTCGAAAACAGCTCCGTGGCATACTGTCCTGTCCAGTTTCCCGAAGG
>JAILPG010000068.1 GCA_024699595.1 Lachnospiraceae bacterium
ATCTCTATATGGATGTCGATGATCGCTGCGGTCCGCCTTATACGGTAATATTAGACGACGATTACGAAAAACTCTGTCCCTGGGCGAATGCAGTCTCAAGTGGCAGGGTTTGGTCAAGCGAGTTAACCGACGCTGCAGTAGAACTTTTCGAGTCAGAAAAGAATAACCGTAAACAGCGACGTAAAAAACGCAAAGAACGGGAAAGCAAAATGAATGCTTTGATCATCAATTGCAGCCCGGTAAGAACGGGTGCTACGGCAGAGATCGTTAATATCATAAATGATGAAATTTCCTCAAAATATGTAACCAAATGTATCTGTATTGCTGACTATTCTTTTGGATTCTGTAAAGGATGCAGGACATGCCATAACACAGCGAAATGTGCGATGGATGATGATGTCATTAAGATAATTAATGAGTTTGATAATGCAGATGTCATAGTATCTGTATCACCGTCCTACTGGGCCGACATTCCGGGTCAGTATAAGGCTTTCATAGACAGGTGCACTCCATGGTGTGATACTCATGAACCACATGCTTCGATCAGAGAAGGCAAGAAGGGGTATTCGGTCGCTCTCAGAACAGGTCCGGGTATGCATGAGTGCGACAGGATCATACAGAGTATTGAGCATTTCTATGGACATTTGCATATAGAATGTGCAGGACATCTCGGCCTTACATCAATTGAGTATAAGGAGAATGTTGAGCCGAGGAAGCAGGAAATCATTGATTTCTGTAAGAACATCTAGTTATCAGCTTTCAGCGGCCAAGTATGATATACATGGACAGAGTTTTGACAAGTGTGGGAAACCGGAGGATCAGGAACAATGAACAATATTGAAAGATACGATGTAAGCGAAGAGTGGGCGCATTCCGGAATAATTAAGGCGGGTGATTTCTGCTATCTAAGTTATTGTGTCGGAAATATAGGCGGCACGATCGAAGAGCAGATCAACGGTGCATTTGATCATATGGAACAGAGGCTGGCACTTGTGGGATTGATACTTGAAAATGTGGTGCAGATGGACTGCCTTTTTAGGGATGTCTGGAATATTCCCGTTATGGAGAGGATCATAAAGGAAAGATTTAATGGAAAATATCCTGTACGTAAGTCCATCCAGACCGAGTTTGCGCATGTTGGCGGTAAAGAAGGACTTCAATTTCAGGCGGATGCAGTAGCCTATTGCGGATGTGATCAATGAAGGTTCTATTAGTACCAATGGCCGCTATGGCAGAAACATCTGGTCCTTCAGGCAGATGCAGATTACTTGCGGAAGGATTTCGAGATGCCGGCATAGAAACAGCTGTATGCATGGCAAAAGATGTGAATTATAGACCAATTAAGGATATATATAATTATCCTCTTGAAACGCCTATGCCATTCGGATTACCGGAAATAATTGCATCACGAACCTTTCCGGCTGCACAGAAACTGGGGATTACTTCAAAAAAGACAGTAAACAGCTTTGATGAAGTTCTTTGGTTTACAGGTAATCTTGACCACCGGTATTTGAAAAACAGCATTGATTCTGTTAGAAGAGCGATTCGAGATTTTAAAGCTGATGCTGTGTATTCGGAATTCAATATATCTGCGATCATAGCTTCAAGAATTGAGAATATACCGCTTTATACCACAGTCAGTTATCCTACACAGCATGAATACGCGCACAGATCAGAACTTGCCAAAGGGATCAATATGATCCTTGCCGAGTTTGGAATACAGGAGATTGAATCGGCTCTGAAACTATTTGACTGGGCAGACAAATCATTTTGTCCCAGTATCAGAAAACTTGAACCCATTGAAAAAGACAACGTGTACTATTGCGGAGCACTTAAATCCGTGTCTGTTAAAGAGTCATCATCAACACGGAATAAGATCCTTGTGTACATGGGAAGCGGAACGATATCTCCGAAGAAGATGCAGGATGTCATAAGAAATGCATTTTCGGGAAGCAAATATCAGGTATACATTGCCTCTGCATCCTTAAAAGAAGCAAACGTGGATAATACACATATTGCACGAAGATGGGATTTTGAGGCTATGCTTGACGAAGCGGTTTTATTCATAAATCATGGTGGCCAGAATAGTGTGATTGATGGCTTGCTTCATACAGTTCCACAGATAATGATTCCGGGAAAGGTGTTTGAAAGAAAATATAACGCCAAATCCATTGCTGATAACGGAGCCGGAGTTGCAGTACCTGTTAAGAGTTTTAATCCGACGTTTATTCGGGACGTTTCTGAAAGAATAATTCAATCCAAAGAGATGTCTGCAAATGCCGCTGCACTTGGCGCAGAACTTTCTGGTGTTGGCGGGATAAGCGCCATAATACGTGAAATGATGATTTAAATGTCTTTCGGTTTTTCTTTAATTATAATAATCTGATGGAAGCAGTAACATACGGGAAAACCGGGTAAAGAGGTGGATATGAATTTTTTGTCTGTAGCGCTCGGAGGTGCTTTGGGTGCAGTGGCACGATATGCTATAAGTATTATTCCGGTCAAGACCGGCTTTCCGATACTGACGCTTATTACCAATATGATCGGAGCCGTTCTTATCGGCTTCATTGTTGGTGTCACAAGCAACAGAGAAGGTATATCCGATAACACGATACTGTTTTGGAAGACAGGTGTATGTGGGGGTTTTACAACATTCTCCACATTCTCGCTTGAAGCATTCGGTCTTTTTGAAAACAAACAATATGCGGCTGGTGGGATATATGTGATACTTAGCTGCGGCCTTTGTATTCTGGGGATATTGTGTGGAAAGAAGCTGGCGGCTCTTATCAGGCTTTGAACGTTCATGAAAGACAGGATGAGTTAATGAAAACTACAAAATCGAAAAAGAAAACAATACTCATCATTCTCTTATGCCTGGTCATCTTAATGGTGACCGGATGGTGGGCGTTTTGCGTCAAAATGTATAATGATAATTTTAATGTTCGTGGGGATAGCTATGAACCTTTGATGCTCAGGGTGGAGGATTTTGAGGGATTAAACTGTACTGAATATACCTTCCCTTCGGATAAAGGACAGAAGCTTGCCGGGTACTTGTACAGTGCCAGTGCTGATCAGCATGGGATCGTGATCATTGCTCATGGATTTGGTGGCGGTGGGCATAATTCTTATATGGATGTTGCAGATTATTTTGCGAATGGCGGTTATTACGTATTTGCATATGATGCCACCGGATGCGATAAGAGTGAAGGTGAAGGAGTAGGCGGAGTACCGCAGGGGGTGATCGATCTTGACTATGCCATTTCCTTTGTTGAAGAAAGTGCTGATATTCAGGATCTTCCTATAGTACTTTTTGGTCATAGCTGGGGAGGCTATTGTGTATGTAATGTACTAAATTATCACCCTGAGGTTAAGGCTGTCATTGAGTGCTCAGGCTTTAATCGTTCATCGGATATGTTTGAGTCAGGAGGAAAGTCTCAGGCGGGTGATGTTATTTATACTATGACACCATTCATCAGAATCTATGAACGGATTAAATACGGCAGATACGCAGCAGATACGGCAATGGAAGGATTTGAAGCTACAGATGCTCCCGTGATGATCGTACACAGCGCAGATGACGATGTGATAGGTATAGAGTATGGATGTGATAAATATTATGAGAAATATAAATATGACTCCCGCTTCACATTCCTAAGGTTTGAGAACAGAGGCCATAATGAAATATTCAATGATCCGGAAAATACTTACAAAGATGAATTCAATGCTCCATTTGAAAAGTGGCTTGAAACACTTGATTATGACTATAATGCAGAAGAGAATAAGGAACGCTTCATAGAAGACAAGGCAGAATACATAACCGAAAATCTTGATCATGTCAGATGGAGTACCCGCTTAGATAAGGATCTGTTTGCCGGTTTTTTGGATTTCTATGATGGAGCGATAGATACTTTTACATCAAACTGTTATTTCGAAGACTGCAGTTTCATTAATAATGTGGCTGATATTGGGAGCTTAAGTAAAATTGGGAGAATCTTTAGACCAGATTGAGGTCACAATAGATCATGGAGGAATATGATAGTGAAGATCACGGTTATCAACGGAACCGATAAACACGGTGTGACATACAGAATGAAGGAAATGTTCCTGGAACGATTCAGGAATGATGCGGAGATCACGGAGTATTATCTTCCTAAGGACTGCCCGAATTTCTGTGCAGGATGTACGGTGTGTTTTCTGAAGGACCAGCACCTTTGCAAGGATGCCGGGTATGTTCAGAAGATTGAAAAGTCATTGCTTGAAGCGGATCTGTTAGTCTTTACATCTCCTGCCTATGTGTTCCATGCTACCGGTGCAATGAAGGCAATGCTTGATCATTTTGGCTACCGATGGATGCCTCACCGTCCTGCGAAGGAAATGTTCGGAAAGCGAGCGGTGATCATCACCCAATGCCTCGGAGCGGGTGGAAAGTCCGCCGCAAAAGATATTAAGGACAGCCTTTCCTGGTGGGGAATCTCTTCGATCAGGGTTGTAAGCTTCAGGCTGATGGCAGATATTGACTGGAACAAAATTGATGAAAAAAAGAAAGCATCCTTCCAAAAGAAACTGAACAGTGCTGCAGAAAAAATGCGAGCCATCGATTATAACAAACCGGGTCATACCGGTCTTATGGTGAAAGCAAAATTTTATGCCGTAAGGATGATGCAGACAGGTCTTGGTAAACAGGATCCCGAATATACCGACTATAAGTACTGGAATGAGAACGGCTGGATAGGAAATAAAAGACCCTGGAAATAGACGTATTGGCAAACTGGGATCATATATCAGAAACAACGAGAATTAAGCTTCGGTGAAATGCCGGAGCTTTTTTGTGGGAAAGAGTTGACAACAAATAAGTAATATATTACATTGTTATAGGTAACATATTACATAATAAGGAGGAAAACTCATGTGAATTACGATGAAGAGATGAAATTAGGCAAAGTAAAGTTTGGAGATATGCCTCCGAAGCCATTTTTGCTCGGGCTGCTCAGTGCTTTTGATAACAGGTATCAGGCTGCAGCTGATACATATTTTAAGGAGATCACATGGAAGCAGTTTTTTGCCATAATCTGCATCAACTTATGTAAGGATCCCCCCACCCTGAATGAACTTTCAGATGTAATGGGCAGTTCTCATCAGAATGTGAAGCAGATTTTGTTAAAACTTGAGAAAAAAAGCTTTGTTTCAACTGTTCCTGATGAAAAAGACAAACGAAAGCAGCGCATATTTGTCACAGATGAATGCAGGGCTTTTTTAGAAAGAAACGATAACAACGGTCAGCAGAGTCAGTATATCATCGGACGCATCTTTGACGGGATCGATGAAGAGAGTCTGCAGACGACCATACAGACTATCATGAAGATGGAAAGGAATCTGAGAAAAATATGAAAACACTTATCATTTACACATCACAGACCGGATTTACCAAAAGATACGCAGAGTGGCTTGCAGATAAAATGAGTGGAGATCTTCTTGAGTTAAAGGACGCCCAGAAGAAAACGGATGGGTATTTTGAAGATTATGATGCGATCTGTTACGGCGGATGGGCTATGGCAGGCAGTCTTGTAAAAGCAAAGTGGTTCCTTGGAAAGGCCGCTGATTGGAAAGATAAGCGTCTTGCCATGTTCTGCGTGGGCGGCAGCCCAAATGACAATCCGGATGTAGATACATTTCTTCAGAATGCACTCACGCAGGATCAGAAAAAGTACATTAAAATTTTCTACTGCCAGGGAGGCTTTAATTACGAAAAGATGAAGGCACCGTCAAGGCTTGCGATGAAGATGTTTGTGTCTGCCCTTAAGCATAAAAAGGATGCAACCGAAAAGGAAAAGATAATGGCAGAGAAGATGGCTTCATCCTACGACATTTCTGATGTTAAGTATATAGAACCCATAGTTTCTTATCTTTTGGAAAAAGACTAAGAAAAAGCTGTTTAAAGTGGAGATAATTAACAATTATGGTTTGTTTTGCTTTTTTTCAGTGTATAATCATATCATGTTACTTATACGTTTTCGAAAAGATTTGGAAGGAGTAGGATGAAAAAGATGGCATGAAGTGTATGCTTCGCCTTGCTGCAAAAGACCCTGATTTTGATTATGACTCTTTCTTTAAAGCGTATTTGTATGAATTATCTGAGGATCAACGTGACTCTCCAGCAGTTTGATGAGTTCCTTAACTTCTATGATATAAAAGAGGGTGACAACATGTATCTGGCGCCTGAGGACAGAGTTGCTGTGTGGTGAGAGAATGAAGCAGAAGATCAGATTTTCTTGGAGAAAGATGCAATGGTTGAGCATATATATCAAACGCCCTGCGGTAACATCCATTATTTACTGAATAAAGAAGCAGCACAAGCAAAACCACAGATAGTGTTTCTTCCGGGACTTACTGCAGATCATAGGCTTTTTGATAAGCAGGTTGAGTATTTTGAAGGCAGTTATCCCCTCTTTGTATGGGATGCGCCGGGACATGCCGCTTCGTGGCCGTTTGATCTTAACTTTAAATTAACAGACAAGGCGAGATGGCTTGATGAAATACTGATCCGGGAAGGTTTTGACGATCCGGTCATCATCGGACAGTCTATGGGCGGCTACGTGGGACAGGTATACGCGCAGCTGTTTCCGAAAAAGCTGTGTGGATTTGTCTCCATTGACTCTGCACCTCTGCAGAGAAAATATGTAACATCGGCTGAGATATGGCTCTTAAAAAGAATGGAACCGGTTTATCGTTACTATCCGTGGAAGTGGCTCCTTAGATCCGGAACGAAAGGAGTCGCATCATCTGAGTACGGCAGAGATCTCATGTATAATATCATGATGACCTATAACGGAGACAAGGATCGTTATGCAAGGCTGTCCGGTCATGGTTTCAGAATTTTAGCGGAGGCTATGGAAGCAGATCTCCCTTATGAGATCGATTGCCCTGCGCTCTTAATATGCGGTGATAAGGATCATGCGGGTTCCTGTATCCGATACAATAAAGCATGGCACAAAAATACAGGTATTCCGATAGAATGGATCAGGGGAGCGGGACACAATTCCAACACGGATGAGCCGGAGATCGTTAATGGCCTGATCGGGAGATTCATATCTTCAATCTGAGTATCTTTAATGAACAGAATCAGTTTAGGCGTAGGAGACCTGTTATGGAAGATCAGACATCTGATGCACTTATAGCCTGCTGTGGGGATTTTACAAAACGCTCACAGGAAGAATACGGACTCATGATACATCACGTTGAAGCTACTTCACGTAAGATGAGCTGCATGGGCGTTGAGTCCTCGCAAGGCGGCAATAAATCCGTTCCCACATTGGATGTTTATTTCAGGGACGGATCTTATCAAAATGTTGTAGATGACAGAGGACAGATAACCGGAGAAATGTCTGACAGGCTGAGAAAGCTGTGGCAGGAAACAACGATCCCTTATGGGATGTGTTTAAACAGAAAAGACTACTGCGATCCGAGGATGTATATAACCGCCATAAACTTTGATCAGAGATGTTTTTATGACTTTGCCGTAAACAGCCAGACGGAGATAAGTGCCCTGTTGAAAAGTCTGTTAGGAGTACAGCCACAAAGACTCTATACTGCTTTTGAGGGTATCAGCATAGTTTATTCAGCATCCGATTATACAGTACTAAGGATAGAAGATAAGGCGGAAAGTCTTAGGAAAGAGATGATCGTAATGGCTGATAAATATATTGCTGACAAATATAAAGAGATGATCGTACATACTTCTTATATAAGATTTTTACATCCGGAAATGCCCGGATATAACGCTTATTGGTTGTGGCTTGGTTAGCCCGGAAAAACGGGGATGTCATTATGGATTTTAAATCATTGATGAATACCGGTG
>JAILPG010000071.1 GCA_024699595.1 Lachnospiraceae bacterium
CTCTCTAGGCATTACGTGTTCCAGCTCTTCATCAAAAGGTATAGTATCTTCGCTGACTATGGCGTTGAAGTTTTTTCTTAACTATTCTATTCACCGTTACAAAGGATAACTCCGTTTCATATCCTTAAAATATCTCCCTATCCCATCTGCTATCTCATGAATATCATTATCCAGCCAACGTTGTCGGGAACCGGATACTCTCCTGAGATACTGCTCATCGCTGAAGGTGGTTGATATCCGTCTTATGACATCTGTCATATTATTCTCAAACATCCCATCATCCTTAAATATCAACAGTTCCATGATCAATGATACCATTCTTAACGAGTGGATAGACTCCATAGAGGAAGATCATAAGCCTAAAACGGTCAAAAATGCTTGGTCATTATGCAGAGCTTCATTGATTGATGTTCTGCCCCGTAGTACCGTTATTGATTGGCGCATAGAGCTGCCGAAAGCCACAAGAACTAAGGTAAGTGTACCACTTGAGGCTGATATCCTCACTATGCTTAATTATGTCCGTGAGTATGACCATGATATGTATGTAGCTTGCCTACTTGCTACATGCGGAACTCTCAGAAGGTCAGAAATATGCGCTCTTACTGCTGAGGATATCGACCGGAATACATGCGTTGCTCACATCAACAAAGCTCTGGTTCTTAACGATAAGCGTGAATGGGTATTGAAAGGGACTAAGACCGAATTAAGTACACGTGATGTTGTGCTCCCTGCTGCCGTGATCAAAGCTTTGCCGGAAGTGGGTAAGATCGTCAGCATAAATCCTTCAAGGGTATCTGACAGATTTTTTAAGTATCTTAAGAAGTTAGATCTGCATTTTCGTTTCCATGATCTCAGGCATTACAGCGCCTCGATTATGCACGAGCTCGGCGCCTCTGATGTTGTTATCCAGCATCGTGGCGGATGGTCTGACTGTGAGACCCTTAACAAGCATTACAAGGGAACTATGGAAGAATATGAAGCCAAGTTCACCGAAAAGCTTAATAATCACTTCGAAAAAAGGTTTGCTATATAGCCTTCATATCGTTTTCATATTGGATATTCCCCACGCTTTCCACATGAAAAAAGAAAAAACCCCGATTTTATCGAGGTCTTATCAATGCGGAGAATGGGACTTGAACCCACACGTAATTGCTTACACAAGATCCTTAGTCTTGCTCGTCTGCCAGTTCCGACACCTCCGCATGTCGTTTTCGCGACTTTGTTATGATATCACCTAACTGAGAAAAAAGCAACCATTTTTTACTGCATATGGCATACAAATTTCATGACTCATGCTAAAATGGATATATGTTAACAAAGCAGCGTAACATTTTAAAGAGATTTGAGGCTCTGATCAAAGAATACACGGTCCCGGCGATATGCGTATTTCTCACATATGTCCTGCTGCATGTTCTGAAAACGGGCTGCCCGGTAAAATACCTGACCGGGATCTCATGTCCGGGATGCGGGATGTTTCGGGCTTATTGCCATGTAATAACTCTTGATCTTAAAGGTGCCTTCGCCCTGCATCCGTTATGGCCCATGCCCATTTTATGGATCATTGTATTTGCCTTCAGAGACCGTATTAATGCAAAGATATACAAGCTTATCAATCTTCTGTTTATAGCTGCGCTTATCATCGTATATATCGTGCGCCTGAGCACGGGAAACGATCCCGTCGTGGTCTTTGATCCGCAGTCGGGATACTTATACAGGACAATTCAGAAGTTTTTTTGAGGAGGAGGAAAAATGGACAGCAAAATGGTGATAGATCTGATAGGATATGCGGGCTCGGCGCTTGTCCTTATATCGATGTTAATGACCTCCGTAGTAAGACTAAGGATCATCAATCTTACCGGAAGCATCATCTTTGCGGGCTATGCTCTGGCGATAAGATCATATCCCACAGCGATAATGAACATCTGTCTTGCCGGCATCAATATATACCATCTGGTGCGTATCTTTAAGGAACAGAGGATATATACGTTAGTCAATACAGATCAGGATGACGGATATTTCTCGTATCTGCTAAAAAGTAACGAGGGCGACATCAAACACTATTTCCCGGAATTCTCACTAAACGATCTCAAAGCAGACGTTGCCTGTCTGGTATGCTGTGATTCCAATCCCGCAGGCCTTTTTCTTGGAAAGATCACAGAGCCAGGAAATGTGGAAGTCCTTCTTGACTACGCGACCGCTGTATACAGGGATACCTCTGTAGGGCGTTTTCTGTACGGTCAGCTTGCAAAGGAAGGATACAGATCGCTTACGTTTAAACAGAAAGCCGAAAAGCATATCGCCTATCTTGAAAAGACCGGATATAAACCGGGCGACGACGGCTCCTACGTACTCGACCTCTCCAACCTGTAATCAAAAAAGGCTGATCATACCGGTTTTAACCTTACCGGACACGTGATCAGCCTTTCACTTTATATGCCTTAAGCAGTCCGAGTCTACTCTTCCGTATACTCGATACCCTCTGATTTAAGCCTGTCTGTCAGGGCATTGTATGCATTAAGGGAAGCGTTTTCATCCTTGATCGCAATGATCGCCCTGTTCTCTTCCTTCTTGATGATCTCCACGAAATCATCAAGGGATACGCGCTCGTTATCATACAGATAATCGCTGTCTGAAACAGTGATATTATAGACCACGTTTTCTTTAACTGTCTCCGTCTTATCTTCCGCTTCTGAAACAGTCTCATCTGCCGCCGTAACGGTTTCGGTCTGCTCAGTCTTCACTTCGGTCACCGTTTCCGTTTTATCCTCGGCCTGTGAAGCCTCATTCTCGGCTTTCTTATTTGAATTGAATATCGCGGCGCCCGATCCCTTACCGGCACCCAGTCCGAATCCTACTCCCGAGAACAACAGCAGTGCCACTATTACCGCTCCTGCCGCTACCCCGCCTTTTCCTTTTTTCTGCTTGCCTTCCTTAGCCATGTGTCAGTTCTTCTCCTCTCCTGCCGAAAGATCCGTTTCAGATATATACAGATATCTGTACTGTTCCGACAATTCGTTAAGTCCTTCTGTTACGGCAATATATGCCTGTCTGGAGCCTGCCTTTGAGCCGTCAAAGATATAATCGCAGAGAATGGTATCACCGGCATCATAACCGGCCTCTTCGATCATTCTCTTAAGGTCTTCTGCCATGTTTTCTTTTCCGGATATGTTAGATGCCACTTCGCCGTCCGCAAGGACCCTCAGGGAATAGCCTCCATCTCCCATATCCATTAATATCTTAAGATTCTGGTCACGGTTGTAGGATAACAGCTCGCTCACATTGCTGCCGTTTCGTTCACTTGCTTCGGTGACCAGCCTGATCTCATCTTCAAGTTTTGTCGAAAGCCTCTCAGCCTCTTTTTCCCGGATATCAGCCTCTGCAATGGACATTTCCATCTCCCGGATCTTATTATCCGTCCTGACCCTGTTTTCCTCATTGTCCAGATGACTGAACAGTACGAAGAAAAAAAGCAGGATGAGCGTAACGTCGAGCAGTGAAGTGAAATCCAGTATGATATCTCTTTTCTTCATTTTACGCGTTTACTCCGATAAGGCTTTTACGATCTCGATCCTTTCCTCCACGGAATCAGCCAGGCATCCGTGTATTATCTTGAATATTATGGAAAAAATGATACCCCAGGCAGTCGATGTCAGGGCTATGAAGAAATTCGCCTTTATATTGCTCATGTCTCCGTTTGCAAGATCAAGCCCCAAAAGCCCGAATACCGTTCCAAGCATTCCAAGCAGGGGGAAAACAGTGATCATTGTGGTAAACAGGGTATAGCTAACCCTGAGCGATATAAAGATGAAGCGTGAAAACTGCCTGTTCTTCTCTCTTTTCCATTCGTCGATGTTACTCTTTACCACCAGGGAAAGGGTAATGGTAATGACTAAGATAAAGGCCGTAAAGATCGCAGCGATAAGAATTATCAGATCGTTATTGTGAATGCTGTCTTTAAGGACACCAAAAACACTGCTGTAACTTCCCATTTAGGAATAAACCTCCGGTTATAAAACCATACGCTATTTTAAACTTTATGGTTGACACTCGAACATTTGTTTGCTATAATCATTTATATCGAACATTGACAAAAAGATATCGGGTTGCTATCTGAAATATCCTTGAATAGCGTAAAATCTTGAAGGTATATAGGCTGAAACAAAACAAAAGCCTTATTCGATATTCAAAGTATATACGTAGCCTGAAT
>JAILPG010000075.1 GCA_024699595.1 Lachnospiraceae bacterium
GGAATCATAGCATCATATCTCTTTATAGCTGAAAGGGATTATATGCAGGCGACCATAAAGAAGCTTCTTCCTTCAAGTATAATGAAGCGAAGCGAGATAGTATTATCGACCATGAAGAACGCTGTAGGCGCATATTTTGCAGCACAATTTAAAATAATGGGCGTTATATATGTGATGCTTCTGATAGGCCTGCTGATACTCAAGGCCAAATATGCCCCTCTTATCGGCATAATCATTGCGATGCTTGATTTCCTGCCGTTTCTTGGTACCGGTACCGTAATGCTGCCCTGGGCGATCGTCAAATTCATACAGCAGGATTACAGGATGGGCGCAGGAATACTGATCCTGTGGGCAATAACCCAGGCCGTGAGGCAGTTCATACAGCCCAAATTTGTCGGAGACAGCATGGGAATAGCTCCGATACCCACAATAATCCTGTTATACGTGGGTTTCAGGGTCGGAGGTCCGATTGGACTTATCTTTGCGGTGCCCATAGGAATGATCGTTATCAATCTGTACAAAGCGGGTGTATTTAGCAACTTCTCTTACAGTATACAATTGTTATTTAAGGATATGAATCGGTTCAGGAGGTTTAACGAGGCAGAGCTGGTCTCTGAGGGTATAGAGATCGTCGGAAGCCCCGCCGATCCTAAGGAAATTGAAGATAAGGAGGAGTCGGATACCGACCAATAACATATGGTATCTAAAAGGCCGCCCCTCAAAAATTCATTAAATATCACCGGATATAATTGCTTGTTTTTGACTGCCGGAAGGCGTATTATTGTTATATGTCATTGGATCATCAGATAAAAAGATGAAGAACGAAAGGAATCTGTAAATATGCTCACGGATAAACTGGTCAGACTTTTCATCAAAGATCATGAGAATGTAAAGAATAATGGCGTCAGAATAAAGTACGGTGCCCTTTCGGGCGGTCTCGGGATCTTTTTTAATATCACTTTATTCCTTATTAAGATAGCTGCCGGATTCATAAGCGGTTCGGTGGCTATAATGGCGGATGCTTTTAATAATCTGTCGGATGCGGGAACTTCGCTTGTTACCCTTATCGGTTTTAGGATGGCGGGAAAGAAGCCTGACCCCGATCATCCATTCGGGCACGGAAGGGTTGAATATGTTACCGGACTGATCATATCCATCGTGATCATCCTGATGGGCGTTGAGCTAATCAAAACCTCCGTCCAGAAGATAGTAACGCCGACAAACATCAATTATTCGCCGGTGACTGTGGTCATCCTGATAGCATCGATATTTGTAAAGCTTTACATGTATTCCTATAATAAGAAGTTTTCGGAAAAGCTTGAAAGCGTAGCTATGAGATCGACGGCAATGGACAGCTTCACTGATTCGATCGCGACCTCGGCCGTTTTGCTTGCACTTATGGTATCAGAATACACCGGATTAAGGCTTGACGGATGGCTCGGCCTGCTTGTTTCTGTATTTATCGTTGTCACGGGTGTGAGCTCTGCCAAGGATACCATCGATCCGCTTCTTGGAACTGCCACATCGGAGGAGTTTGCGCAGACTATCACGAAGTTTGTTTCGGGATTTGATGACATACTCGGCATACATGATCTGATAGTACATGATTACGGACCGGGCAGGATGATGATCACCTTCCATGCAGAGGTAGATGCGGCAGGTGATTTTGTAAAGCTCCACGATACCGTGGATAATATAGAGAGAAAACTGAAACAGACTCTTGGCTGTGAGACCGTCATCCATATGGATCCTGTTTTTGTAAATGACGAATCCACAAAGAAGATGAGGGCTTATACCGCACATCTTATCAAGGGTATTTCCGAAAAACTGTCCATGCACGACTTCAGGATGGTGACCGGACCTACCCATACAAGACTTATCTTTGATCTGGTGGTTCCCTATGATCTGAATATGACTGACGATGAGATCATAGATGAGATAAACAGGAGAGTAGCACTTCTGCCCGGCAATATCACCGCTCAGGTCGACATTGACAAACCGATGATAAAGGATATGAAAAAATGAATACCTTCAGTCTGTGCATGATCGTAAAAAACGAAGAAAAGGTATTAAAGAGATGTCTTGACAGCATAAAGGATCTTATGGATGAGATCATCATCGTGGATACCGGATCCACTGACAGGACAAAGGAAATTGCCTCCGGATACACCGATAAGATATATGATTTTGAGTGGGTGGATGATTTTTCCGCTGCGAGAAACTTTGCTTTTTCCAAGGCAACGGGAGATTATATCTACTCTGCCGATGCAGACGAGTATATCGATCCCGAAAACGTTCAGAGATTTAAGGAGCTTAAGGAAAGCCTAATGCCTGAGATCGAGGTGGTCCAGATGTATTATGTAAACCAACTCGGACAGGACAGTGTCTACAATTTTGACAGGGAGCTTCGGGCGAAGCTTTTTAAGAGAGTCAGAAGCTTTGTATGGATCGATCCCGTTCATGAAAAGGTCAGGGAAGCCCCGGTCGTATACGACTCGGACATAGAGATAATGCATATGCCGCTTGAGAGCCACTCCGGAAGGGACATAGCGATATTTGAACGTGTCATTTCGGAGGGAAGGAATCTTTCGGCAAGGCTCAACGGGATGTATGCAAGAGAACTCATGATCTCCGGAACCGATGAAGAAATACTTAAGGCAGAAGATTATTTTACAGAGATCGCAGGTGACGATGGGACATCTGCCGAAAATCTCAAGGATGCCGTGTGTATCATCGTAAAAGCTGCTTATCTGAGAGGCGATCCGGTAAAAATGTATCATTATGCCCTTAAGGAAGTGGCCATGGAGCCCGCAAGCGAGGTCTGCTACTATCTTGGCAGATACTATATGGATAAAAACGATCTGAAAGAGGCGACCGTATGGTTCTACAACGCGGCCTTTGAAACGGAGAGTGCACTCGATATAAGGCATGGCGGCAGGTATCCTCTTGAGAGGCTTGCCGAATGCTTTGACCTTTTAGGGGATGCTGAGACAGCCGAAAATTACAGGAAGCAGGCAGAGAATGCTTAAAAACTATAAATTCGAGATATTGTATGACGGCTCAAGATATAAAGGCTGGGAACACCAGCCCGGAACCGATATGACGATCCAGGGAAAGCTTGAAAATGTCCTTGAAAAAATGACGGGCACAAAGACCGAAGTGATCGGGGCGGGCCGGACCGACGCAGGCGTTCACGCAAGAGCCATGATCGCAAATGCAAGGCTTGATACCGGACTTACGGAAGAAAGCATCCGTGATTACATGAACGGATATCTGCCTGATGATATCTGCATAACTGATGTAAGGATCGCGTCGGACAGATTCCACAGCAGATACAATGCGACCGGAAAAACATACAGATATACCTGTTATACCGGAACAGTCAAGCCTGTTTTTGACAGAAAATATGTTTACTGCCTTGAGGCGGAGCCTGATATCGAAAAGATGAGGCAGGCAGCGCTTCTGCTTGTGGGAGAGCATGATTTTGCAAGTTTCTGTTCCAATCCAAAGATGAAAAAATCGACCGTAAGGAAAGTTGACAGGATAGATATAGATAAGAAGGGAAAATACATATATTTTACCTATCACGGTACGGGATTTTTACAGCATATGGTAAGGATACTGACGGGCACCATCATAGAAGCCGGGTACGGAAAACGAACTCCGGAGAGCATGACTGAGCTGATCGAGGCAAAAAAAAGAGCACTCGCCGGCTTTGCGGCACCTGCTCAGGGGCTGTGTCTTATGAAGGTGGATTATTAGGAAGAAAGGCGCAGAGCAATTCTTCGGAAACGAAAGGATAATGATCATGGAAAGATTTAAAAGGCTGCTTAAGGACTGCTTTTCCTATGTGGGAGAATTGTTATTGACCCATCCGGTCACCTTTGTGACCTTAGCTGTGGGAACTGTTCTGGGGGTTATGCTTGCGTTAACAGAGAGCTTTCATCTTGAAGGAGACAGACTGTCACAGGCTACGACGATCATAACCCAGCTTATGGCAGCTGCCGTGGTATTTGCTGCCTTTGCTTTTTTCATCGAGAGCAGTCCGGTCAGGTCAAAAATGAAAATGCCTCTGTCGGTGGTCTGCTATCTGACAGGCGGTATCATATCTTTCGTGCTCGGATCTGTCTGCTGTTACGATCTTCACGGCGAGAGTGAGAGGAAATACATTCTGCAAAACGGTGTGTTTGACAGCATATGTTCGGTGATAGGTTCTGACCGTCTCAGGAATATAACGATAGGACTCTGCGTCGCATTTGCGGCAATGGGTATCTACTATTCATACAGGAAACTTAAAGATGTTTCGTTTTCGGCCTATCTGACCAACCTGTTCTCAAAACTGTTTTTTGCAAACATAGTATTCTGGGCACTGTCAGGCGGTGTCGGCATTCTGACGGTCATCTTTACCGAGCTTATATGGGGAGAGTTCGGCGATATCTTCCTTCCGATATTTGCACTGATCGTGGGCGGCTATTACGTCATGCGCGTGGTATCGTGCTATACGGAACCTTATAAGGAACCGAACGTGTTCATCACGGTGCTGCTTAAATATGTCATGTTCATCATGTGCCTTATCGCCTATGTGATCATCTATATCTATATGATCAAGATCACGGTTACGAGAAGCTATCCTTCCAATGCGGTATTTGAGATACTGACTTCGCTCTTTACGGTCTCGATGCCCGTTGCCTTCATGTGCAGATCGCTTGTAAGAAAGTCTGATGGTGCGGCAGAAGCTTCCAAGGCGGAAGGCAGCATAACAGAAGATGCTGTGACCGGGAATACTAAGACGGAAGACAGCATAACAGCAGATGCCATAACAGCAGACATCGTGGAGAATGATAATGCATTAAAGACTCCGGCCTTCATCGTAAAAGCCGTGGAATATATGCCATTTATCTTTATCCCGTTCATATTCCTGCAGATATATTCATCGGGAGTGAGGATAATGCAGTACGGCCTGACCCCGAGAAGATATTTCGGAATACTGTTCGTGATCATAGAGATAATAACGATCGTGCTTTATGCGGTATTTAAAGATAAAGATGAGAAAAAAATAAGCAGCTTCTTAGCCGTGACTGCAGTGTGCGCTATAGTTTCCACAGTTTTTCCGTTTATAAATGCGATCGATCTTTCGAGGAGCGTACAGCTTAACAATATCCGTGCTTATCTAAAGAACCCCGATAATGAGAACAAAAACCTTATGAGCAGGGCCGGAGCCGGCTACAATTATCTTAAGGATGATGAAAAGGGGATCCTGTTAGCAAAGTTTACCGAAAATGAGATCGAGATCGTAAAAAACATCTCCGCAGACAAAAGTGTAAGCAGGGAATGGGATTACGAGACGCATATTTACTGGGATGATTACAACAAAGAACTCAACCTTGATATCTCGGATTATGAAAACATGAAATACGGATATCTCGGCACTGTCGGATTAAAGGACGGAAAACCTGATGCCTCGGAGGATGCGGATCTTACTCATATGGGGCTGTTTACGGATGGAGACGGAACGCTGCCGTCATATCCTTCGATAAACGATCTCTATGAGAAGGCTTCTCCCGAAGCTGTGTTTGATCTGTCGGATTTTACAGACGATCTGTTTGAGACTGCCAAAAAATACGGTGATGACACTTATTCGGATGCCTGTGATGAAGAGCTCAGGGAAATGCAGCTTATAGAGCTTGATAACGGAGATGCGTTTTATATAAGGGATCTCGAGATACATTACATTAAGGATACAGATGAAATATGCGAGGTCATGTTCAGGGGATTCTATCTGGAAAAATAAACTGACAGCAGCCGCGCATAGTTACTGAATACTGTGGAGAGATATTGTGGAAATAAAGAATCTTGTATTTGATATGGGAAATGTCCTTTTAAGTTACAGATGGAAGGAGATGCTTGAGGTTGACAGGGGACTGTCACCTGAGAGAGCCCACAGGGTGGCAAAGGTCACCTTCAAGTCCGATATCTGGAGGGACTATGACATAGGTGACATAGATGCAAAGGGTGCGATAAAGAGATTCCATGAGGAATACCCCGATGTTGCGGATGATGTGGAGTGGTTCATAAACAGCTCCGAGGATATGCCGATTCCGAGACATCGTACATGGGAGCTTATACGGGAGCTTAAAAAGCTTGGATATAAGACGTATATCCTTTCAAACTACTCCGGAGAGCTCTACAACATGCATGCGAAACAGGTGGAGGATGCAGTAGGCTTTGACGGCAGAGTGGTTTCCTTCGAGGTACATCTTTTGAAGCCTGACATAAAGATATATGAAACCCTGCTTGAAAAATTCGGGCTTAAGGCTGAGGAGAGCCTGTTCTTTGATGATGTGGCGGAAAACATCGAGGGGGCAAAAGCAGCCGGAATGAACGGTATCGTGGCAAGGAAGGAAGAGGATCTTAACCGTATACTGGAATCTTATGTCAACGCCGGAAAGGTGGAGATATAAAGATGGACGCCGCCGGTCAATGCGACCGAACTGGTCAATAATTTACATAAAAAAGTTGACATAAATTTCAAAAAGGTATTGACATAAAATAATCCTGCGTGCTACTATAACAGTGTTATATAACAAAGGATTATTTTTTTGTTGTATAAATCGCAGATAAATGTTGAAAATGCTACATTTTGTGACACAGGGGAAATATGATTTCGTTAAGGTCAAAGGGGAATGACCGAGACGGTCAACAGCTGCGATGAGGGATTTCGATAAGGGGAGATAACAGAATAATGCCTCCTAAGATAAAGGTTTCAAAAGAGCAGGTGCTGAATACTGCGTTTGACATGACAAGAGAGGCCGGCTTTAATGCCCTGACTGCAAGGAAACTTGCAGAAAGGCTCAATTCGTCAACACAGCCGATCTTCCGCGTCTATGAAAGCATGGATACCCTGAGGGAGGATCTGTTTTACAAATGTGTGGAATTCTTCGGTGAGAAGCTTGAAGCTTCGGTTACCGCTTTTGAACCGGCATATTATTCGATGAGTCTCAAATATGTAGAACTTGCCCTGAGTGAATACAATCTGTTTGATCTGATAGCTTCCGTGGACAGATTTGAAAACAATGAGTGGGGCGCATATCTGAAAAAAGGTGAAACGGAAGGGATCACCGACAGTTTTCCGGATTCTTCCAAACTTACTGCAGAGCAGAAAACAGAGCTGCTTAACATGCTTTGGATCTTTACGCACGGCCTTGCCGTTATGATGGCCGGAAAGAGGATCATTGTGGACGAAGACGGAGCGGGTCTGATGATAAAAAGAGCCTACGACGGTTTTTTCAAAGCCGTAGCGGGATAGACATAAGAGGGTATAAATACAGGCAGAGGGAGACTGCCTGAAGGGGGATCGTAAAATGGACATAAGGACCAGAAGAAGGCTTAAGAGGCGTCTTATCAGGAATCTGAAAAAGCTCCTTTTACTGCCTGCAAGGCTGCCGAAGCTCAGGGTATCGACCTTTGACCTGATACAGAAGGTCTGCGAGTTCTCAGGCATCGTACTGGTAGTTGCACTGCTTGCGGCAATGGTGAGCAGGGATTCGTTTGCCAAGCTTGCGAGCACATTATCCTTTGTAGTATTTTTCGTCTGTTTCTCGGTTATCAGGATCCGGATATACCAGGACGATCTGACAGCCAGAGGATACATGCAGTAAGCTTTTGGGATGCAGCGAAAACGGGATAACGGCCCGGACGATGAGCCTTATGTGATCGCGGCTTTATCAAAACTGACAGTTTCCGGTATTTAGAGTGATAAAGGGGTCACCATAAATACCATGATATATGGTAGCATCAAGGGGCTACGATGAGAGCAGAATATATGGGGATATTCTGACGGGAGTTTTACGGGAAAGCAGGCAATGGGGAAATGTCTGCTTTTTTGTTTACAGATTGCCCGGTATCTTACGGGAGTGGAAAGCCCGCTTCTCGTAAGATATATGGTATAATCTGCATATGAACAGTGCAAAGACAAATAAAAAGATCATCATATCATCGTCCCTTATTTTCGCCGCGGGGATACTTATCATGTTTGTTACGCATGATAACGGCTTTATTCCGGCGCTCAAATGGCTGCTTTCGATCTGTCTGACCGCATTTTTTTTAAGGCCGGCGCTTTCCTTACAGTCGATCAAACCCTTTGACGGAGGATTCTCATTAAGCTTCTGCCTGGGTCTTGCCATTGCTTTTTCAGTTTCATGGTTCTTCTCCGCTCTTAATATAGTAAGGTTTGACACGTTTACCGTTTATCTGGGTCTTCTGATACCTGCGCTTCTCTGCAATCTGATCGTATTTACGAAAAAACGCCCGGGGCGCTTTCGATGGAGTGAGGAGCAGATCTGTAAGTTCTTCTTCGGCCTTGCCCTGTTTGTATTTCTGTTTGCGATAGCTTTCTATATAAAGGGCTTCAGGTCGGATATCGGAGAGCAGACCGAGCAGTTTATGGATTTCGGCTTTATGCAGTCAATCTTCAGGCAGAAGCAGGTGCCTCCCGAGGATCTTTGGTTTTCGGGAGAGACCCTAAACTACTATTATCTCGGGCACGCAGCGGCCGTATACCTTTGCAGGCTTGCGTTCATCACACCTGAATACGGTTACAATTTCATGCTGTGCACGATCTTTTCTGCACTCTTTATGACTGTTTTTACCGTGACACAGGCAGTGTGCGCAGCATATCACAGGAAAAACACTCTGACATCGGTGATCGGGGGAGCCGTTGCCACGGCATTTACCGTTCTTGGCGCCAACGGTCATTATTACATATTCGGTCTCATCCGGCCGCTTATCTTTAAGATCACGGGAAACGGCGGAGCAGACGGTTACTGGTTTGCGGATCCGACTGCATATATAGGTCATTATGAAGGGAGCATGGATCTCGGAAAGCACGAGTATCCGTCTTATACGCTGGTCCTCGGGGATCTTCACGCCCATGTATGCAACATGCTCTTTACCATCCCGCTGATCGCGGTCCTGTTTGATTATGTGCTGTATATGAGCAGACGAGCCAACGATCGTAAAGCCGTGGAAGAGAAGACGGTGCCGGTACAGTCTTCCGGGTCTGTGCCGCCGGATGCACCGACGGAGTCTTTGCAAAAAGAAGCACCGGCTTACTCTAAAGATGTCCTGTCTCTTGGTGAAACCTTTGAGTTTATAAAGAACCATTTAAGGGAGCTCTTTTCTCCGTATATACTCATAGCCGCCCTGCTTCTGGGGCTCTATAAGGGGACCAATTACTGGGATTTTCCGATCTATTTTGTAATAAGCGGGGCCGTGATCCTCTTTACCGATCTGAAATACTACGGAAAGAGTCTGTGCACTCTTTTGTTTGTGCTGCTTAAGGGCATCGTGATACTGCTCTTTGGAACGATCCTCATGATCCCGTTTAACCTTCGTTTTGTAAAAATGTCCTCTGAGCTGAGGCTCTGCGACAGGCATTCGCCATTCCTTCAGTACATGACCGTCTGGTGGCCGTTTATCCTGTTCATGACGGTATTTCTTGTATATCTTATAAGAGTGGGGCTTAAGAGGGGCAGAAGAGAAGCTGCCGGAAATGAAACAACCGCCGCAGGAGAAGCAACCTCAGGAAAAACATCCACCGAAGATGAAATAACCGCCGCAACCGTAAAAGCCTGGATAAAGAATCTTGTTCAGAGGCTCAATGATATCTTTGACAGCCTCTCCTTCCTTGAGTTTACGTTTCTTATCCTGATACTGTGCGCACTCGGGCTTATAATCATGCCAGAGATCATCTACATAAATGATATATACGGAAGCCAGTACCAGCGATATAACACCATGTTCAAGCTGACCTTTCAGGCATTTATCCTCTTTGGTATGCTTACCGGCATCAGTGTTGCCATATTCTGGGAAAAGAAGGGTCCGCTTAAGATATATGCTGTATTTGTACTGTGCATGGGCATTTTGTCCGGAACCTATATCCTGGATTCCATAGGGCAGTGGATGGGGCCGGTCTATGACACATATTTAAGATACGGAATCTCTGCATTTGATTTTATGCGGGCGGAGACAAATGATTATTCGGATGAGTGGTATGCGATACAAAGGCTCAATGCCGATGACAGGGAACACATACATATCGTGGAGGTTGCCGGAGACAGCTACAGCCCTGACTGTAAGCTGTCCGTATTTACCGGGACATGCACGGTTGCTGGCTGGTATGTCCACGAATGGATGTGGAGGACCACATATTACTACATAGAAGAGAGAGCAGAAGAGGTACGACAGTTCTATGAAGGCGGAGATCCCGGATACTGCAGGGAATTTCTGGAAAAATATGATGTTGACTACATTTATCTTGGACCCAGGGAATATATGAAATACTATATAAATACCGACGGATTCATGCAGTATGCTGATGGCATATGGAATGACCCGGATACAAACACGACGCTTATAACCGTAAACAAGCATGGCGTTAGAGACGGTGACTGATCATACATGATGGACGAGACAGAAAAAAAGAAGAAAACCGAAGAATACGCGCTAAAGCTTATAAGCCTTGCAAGAGACACCATCATCGTAAACATGAGGTTTCTTGATGTTGCCCTAAACAGGCTCAAGGTGAAAAAGAAGGATCATTTAAACGGGACAGCAACCGACGGAGAGTATTATTTTTACGATCCGGCCCACATCTTAAGGCTTTATTCCCGCTCAAAGGAGCTTGTTGCCAGGTCTTATCTGCACACGCTCATGCACTGCATTTTCAGCCATGATTTCGGATATGACAGGTTTGATGACGCTTCCCTTGCTGCAAACGACAATGGCATGGGCGGAGACTATGGCGTGGGCGGAAAGGATGTCTGGGATCTTTCCTGCGACATAGCAGTCGAAAATCTCATAATGGAGCTTGATCTTCCTGCCGTAAAGCTTCCCGACGATGACGTCAGGCAGATGAAGCTGAAAGGCATAAAGAGGGACGTTAAGAGGCTTACTGCCGAGAAGATATACAGGTATTTTCTGGTCAATCCGCTCTCCAGGGTCGACAGGGAAAAATACGCTGAGCTATTCTGTCATGACAGGCATGTCTACTGGCAGAAGGCTGAGAACTATGAGCTGTCGGATGCGGCCTGGAAAAAGATAAGCGAGCGTATAAAGGCTGACATCGGAACATTTTCAAAGAACGCAGGTCATTCAGAGAGCCTTATTGACAATCTGTCCGATGCGACCAGGGAAAAATATGATTACAAGAGCCTTTTAAGCCGATTTTGCACCGCGGGCGAGGAGCTTACGGTAAATGATGAGGAGTTTGACTACATCTATTACACCTACGGGCTTAACACCTACGGGAACATGCCTCTTGTGGAGCCCCTTGAGTTCAAAGATGTCAAGAAGATCAAGGATTTTGCCATAGTGCTTGATACCTCCGCTTCCTGCAGGGGCGATATCGTAAGATCGTTTCTTAAGACGACTTATGGGATACTTAAGGACAGGGACAGCTTTTTTGACCAGATAAATGTGCATATCATACAGTGCGACAACGAGGTCAAGCAGGATACCAAGATAGAGAACCGGGCTGAATTTGACAGATTTATAAAGGACGGAAAGCTGATGGGCTACGGCGGTACGGACTTCCGCCCGGCCTTTGAATATGTGGATAAGCTTATAGAGGAGAGGAAATTCGACAATTTTAAGGGGATGATCTATTTTACCGACGGCTACGGCATATATCCCGAAAAGGCCCCGGATTATGATTGCATGTTTGTGTTTGCAAGAGGCGATCTGAGCGATAATGCGGATCCCGATGAGGCATATTCGGACATTACATCCGGGCAGACGGTTCCCTGGTGGGTGATCCCCGTCATCCTCGACAGGATATAAGAAGGAAACGCTCTGATCAGCGTCTCCCCAATAAAGCAAAATGTGAAGATACCTACCGGGAACAGGAAAAAGAAGACTTGGTGGGTACGAGAAGGATTAAAAAGATTTGAAGATACCTACCGGGAGTGGGGAAAAGATACTTTGGTGGGTATGAAAAGGAAAAAGAAGATTCGAAGATACCTACCGGGAGTGGGGAAAAGATACTTTGGTGGGTATGAAAAGGAAAAAGAAGATTTGAAGATACCTACCGGGAGTGGGAAAAAGAAGCTTTGGTGGGTATGAAAAGGAAAAAGAAGATTTGAAGATACCTACCGGGAGTGGGGAAAAGATACTTTGGTGGGTATGAAAAGGAAAAAGAAGATTTGAAGATACCTACCGGAAGCGGGGAAAAGAGGCTTAGGTGGGTAACGGAAAGAAAAAACCGGATTTTGGTGGAAAAAAATAAGAAAAAGGACGAGGAAGCATGAACATCAAGGAAGCAAAGGAATACATCAAGCAGACAGCAAGAATTTATCTTAAAAAGAACGAGCTGGGGGATTACGTGATCCCGGTGGTGAGACAGCGCCCTATTTTTCTACTGGGGGCGCCGGGAGTAGGAAAGACGGCGGTGATGGAGCAGATAGCACAGGAGCTTGGGATAGCGCTTGTCTCATATTCCATGACGCATCATACCAGGCAGTCCGCCCTTGGGCTTCCCTTTATACAGCACAAGAACTTTGACGGTATGGAGACCGACGTTTCCGAGTACACCATGAGCGAGATCATCGCAACCATCTATGAAATGATGGAGGAGAGCCGGATAAGAGAGGGGATCCTCTTCCTTGATGAGATCAACTGCGTATCGGAGACGCTTGCGCCCTCGATGTTACAGTTTCTGCAGTACAAGGTATTCGGAAAACACAGAGTGCCCGAGGGCTGGGTCATAGTTACGGCAGGCAATCCGCCTGAATACAACAAATCCGTGAGGGAATTTGACGTAGCAGTTCTAGATCGTATGAAGGTCATGGAGGTGGAGCCTGACTATGCGATATTCAAGGAATATGCGGTAGAAAACAGCCTGCACCCTGCGATCATCAACTTCCTTGATATGAAGAGGGACTATTTTTACAGAATAGAGAATACCGTCAAGGGAAAATCCTATGTAACGGCAAGAGGCTGGGAAGATCTGTCAGAGATAATCAAGCTCTATGAGGAAGAAGGCTACAGGGTGGATGAAACCCTGATCGACCAGTATATAAGAAACAACGTGATCAAAAAGGAGTTTGGCGCCTACTACGATCTGTTTAACAAATACAAGAGAGATTACCATGTCAAGGAGATCCTTGAAGGGACGGCGCCTGAGGGCATAGAGAAAAAAGCACAGGCAGCAGGCTTTGACGAGAGGCTGTCCTTGCTGTCGATGCTTATAGACAAGGTGGTTTCCGATATGAAGGACTGCATCCACATGACAGACCATATGACGGCGCTTTCGCCGATACTTAAGCAGGCCGTGGCGATCGCATCCGGAGAAAACGCAGGATCAAAGGCAGGCAATGCTTCAGGTGGGGGCAGCTTGGGAAATGATCAGGACAGGCCCAGACAGGCGGAAGATCACAGGGAGATCTCTGAAGCGCTCATCGCATATTTTGACGGGATCATTGAAAATGACAGAAGACGCCTTAATTCACTAAAAAAGGCAGGAGCCATAAGCAAGGATGACGAACAGACCCTTAAGAGGACGCTCATCTTTATGGAGGAAGCAAGGAAGGAACTTCTGTTTAATGACATGAACATAGACAGCGTAAAGAGCAAGTATAATGATGCGTTAAAGGCCGTAAAAGAAGACTGCGCGCAGGTTTCTGCAGAGCTTAAGAATCTGTTTGATTTTTCCGAGAAGGCTTTCGAGGACGGAAACGAGATGCT